>DWXD01000031.1 GCA_019119365.1 Candidatus Gemmiger stercoripullorum
AAGCCTCGGCTTCGGCAATGGCCTTGACGGCCTGGGCCATGTTGGCGCCCAGGGCGATCTGGGCCACGTAGATGTAGCCGTAGGTCATGCAGATCTCAGCCAGGCTCTTCTTGCTGATCTCCTTGCCGGCAGCCGCGAACTGGCAGACCTCGCCGATGTTGGAGGCCTTGGAAGCCTGTCCGCCGGTGTTGGAGTACATCTCGGTGTCAAAGACCATGACGTTGACGTCGTGGCCGGAAGCCAGGACGTGATCCAGGCCGCCGTAACCGATGTCGTAGGCCCAGCCGTCGCCGCCGAAGATCCAGAAGCTCTTCTTGGCCAGGAACTGCTTGTCCTTGAGGATCTCCTTGGCCTCGTCGCAGCCGCAGGCTTCCAGCGCAGCGATCAGGTCCTTGGCGGGCTGGTCGTTGGCCTTGGTGTTGGCCTTGGTCTCGAGGTATTTGTCGATGACGGCGTCCAGCTCGGCGTTCTTGCCCTTGAGCGCTTCGACCTTCTTGATCAGGTTCTCGCGGACGGTCTCATAACCGATCTGCATGCCCAGGCCGTGCTCGGCGTTGTCCTCGAACAGGGAGTTGATCCAGGCGGGGCCGTGGCCGGACTCCTTGTTGGTGGTGTAGGGGCTGATGGACGCGGTGCCGCCCCAGATGGAGGAGCAGCCGGTGGCGTTGGAGATGAACATCTTCTCGCCGAACAGCTGGGTGATCAGGCGGGCGTAGCTGGTCTCGGCGCAGCCCGCGCAGGAGCCGGAGAACTCAAGCAGCGGCTGGTTGAACTGGGAACCCTTGACGGAGATCTCGCTCACGACGCCGGGGATGTTGTCCTTCTTGCGGATGTTCTCGACACAGTAGTCGAAGGCAGCCTGCTGCTCGCTCTGGCTCTCCTGCGGCTTCATCTCGATGGCCTTGGTGGGGCAGACGGTGACGCACTCGCCGCAGCCCATGCAGTCCAGCGGGCTGACAGCCATGGTGAACTTGTACTCGCTGGCCTTGGGCTTGGTGTCGGCAGCCTTCAGGCTGGCGGGGGCCTTGGCCATCTCGTCGGCGGTCAGGCAGAACGGGCGGATGGTGGCGTGCGAGCAGACGAAAGCGCACTGGTTGCACTGGATGCACTTCTCGGCGGTCCACTCGGGCACCATGACGGCGGTGCCGCGCTTCTCGTAGGCAGAAGCGCCCAGTTCCCACTCGCCGTTGGGGTTGTGGGCGAAGGCGGAGACCGGCAGGCTGTCGCCGTCCATACGGGCGATGGGCTCCATGACGTCGCGGACCATCTTGACCAGCGGGGCGGGGCCCTTCAGGTCGGCGGGGGCGGCGTCGGGCGCAGGGTTGTGCCAGCTTTCGGGCACTTCCACCTTGTGCACGGCGTCCACACCGGCGTCGATGGCCTTGTAGTTCATCTCGACCACGGCGTCGCCCTTCTTGCCGTAGCTCTTCTTGGCGGCCTGCTTCATGTAATCGACGGCCTCGTCGATGGGCATGATGTCAGCCAGCTTGAAGAAGGCGGACTGCAGGATCGTGTTGGTGCGCTTGCCCATGCCGATCTCGATGGCCTTGTCGATGGCGTTGATGGTGTACAGCTGGATGTTGTTGTCGGCGATGTACTTCTTGTCCGCCGCGTTCAGGTGCTGGTCCAGTTCCTCATCGGTCCACTGGCAGTTGATCATGAACACGCCGCCGGGCTTGACATCCTGGACCATCTTCATGCCCATGTGGATGTAGGCGGGGTTGTGGCAGGCGACGAAGTCGGCCTGGTTGATGTAGTAGGGGCTGCGGATGGGCTTGTCGCCAAAGCGCAGGTGGCTGATCGTCACGCCGCCGGTCTTCTTCGAGTCATACTGGAAGTAGGCCTGGATGTACTTGTCGGTGTGGTCGCCGATGATCTTGGTGGAGTTCTTGTTCGCGCCGACGGTGCCGTCGCCGCCCAGACCCCAGAACTTGCACTCCTTGGTGCCGGGGGCCGCGGTGATGGGCGCGGGCTTGATCTCGGGCAGGCTCAGGTTGGTCACGTCGTCGGTGATGCCGATGGTGAAGCGGGCCTTCGGGGCGTCCTTCTCGAGTTCCTTGTACACAGCGAACACGGAGCTCGGCGGGGTGTCCTTGCTGCCCAGGCCGTAACGGCCGCCGGTCAGCACGATGTCGTTGAGGCCGGCCTCACGCAGGGTGGCGGCGACATCCAGGTAGAGCGGCTCGCCCAGGGAGCCGGGCTCCTTGGTGCGGTCGAGCACGGCGATCTTCTTGACCGTCTTGGGCAGGACCTTCAGCAGGGCTTCGGAAACCCAGGGGCGGTACAGGCGGACGAGCACCAGGCCGACCTTCTCGCCCTTGGCGGTCAGGTAGTCGATGACTTCCTCGGCCACGTCGCAGATGGAGCCCATCGCGATGATGACGCGGTCGGCGTCCTCGGCGCCGTAGTAGTTGAACAGATCATAGTTGGTGCCGATCTTGGCGTTGATCTTGTCCATGTACTTCTTGACGACGGCGGGCAGCGCGTTGTAGGCGGTGTTGCACGCCTCGCGGTGCTGGAAGAAGATGTCGCCGTTTTCGTGGCTGCCGCGAGTCTTGGGGTGCTCGGGGTTGAGCGCCTCGGCGCGGAACTTGGCCACGGCGTCCATGTTGCACATTTCCTTCAGGTCTTCATAGTCCCACTTTTCGATCTTCTGGATCTCGTGGGAGGTACGGAAACCGTCAAAGAAGTTGACGAACGGCACGCGGCCCTCAGTGGCGGACAGGTGCGCCACGGGGGACAGGTCCATAACTTCCTGGGGGTTGGACTCCGCCAGCATCGCAAAACCGGTCTGGCGGGTGGCGTAGACGTCGCTGTGGTCGCCGAAGATGTTCAGCGCCTGGGTGGCGACGGTACGGGCCGAAACGTCAAAGACGCAGGGCAGGCCCTCGGCTGCGATCTTGTACATGTTGGGGATCATCAGCAAAAGGCCCTGAGAGGCGGTGAAGGTGGTGGTGATGGCGCCGGTGCCCAGAGAACCGTGCACAGCGCCGGCCGCGCCGGCCTCGGACTCCATCTCGACAACCTTGACCTGGTTGCCAAAGATGTTCTTCAGGCCCGCGGCGCTCCACTGGTCAACGGTGTCGGCCATGGGGCTGGAGGGGGTGATGGGGTAGATGGCAGCAACGTCGGTAAACGCATACGCTACATGCGCGGCCGCGGTATTGCCATCCATGGACTGTTTCGCTCTCGGCATTTTTCTTCCTCCGTTTACTGTGGCGGGCGCCGGCGTTGCGCGCGCCCGTCTGGATTCAGCACCCGCACACGGCCATAGAGCCGTATCCCGCCCGCTTTGACACAAAAATGACAAAGGCAGAGGCACACAGCCGCATCGCAGTGCGCAGGAACACCATGACCGATGGGACAGAGCCGCCCACCGGCCCAAAAATAAGAGGTGCTTGTGCTTGTATCCATTTTACCAAATCCCGGGGCATTTCGTAAAGTAGGATTGTATAGAATGTTGCACGATTTTTTCCCCCGAATTCCAGCACTTTGACGGAAAACACCCCCCCGCCGCGCCCATCTTTGCGCAATGTGCGGAAGGGGGCTGACCATTTATCGCAAAAAGCAGCGGAACTGAGAAGTTGCCCGGCAGTTGCCGGGGCGCTGAATAACACAGCCGCAGAGGGCAAGCGCCCTCTGCGGCTTTTTGCATGTCCGAACACAAGAATCCGGCGCGGAGAAAAACGAAAGAATATACAGTTATAAGGTTAAGCGGCTTCCTCCCGCTCTTGCCCCGGCCGCTTCGCCCCGGCCGGGCGCGTGAGAAGGAAACCGGCGGCCAGTGCCGTGAAGGGGGCCACCGTCACCAGGCCGAAGCAGCCCACCAGCGTTTGCAGCAGCTCGCTGGCTACATACTTGTAGTTGAAAATGTTGACCAGCGGCGTGCCCTGCGCCATAAACACCATCAGCTGCGCCATGTACCCGCCCGAGTACGCCAGCAGCAGCGTGGTGGTCATGGTGCCCATGGCCGCCTGGCCGATGCGCACGCCGCTGCCCACGGCCTCCCACGGGCGGATGCCGGGCTTTTTGCGCACGACTTCGCAGATGCCGCTGGTGATGTCGACCGAGAGGTCGATCATCGCGCCCGCCGCGCCGATGAAGATGCTGGCCATAAAGATGCGCGTCAGGTTCAGGCTCTGGTACCCGGCGTACAGCAGCGATTCGCTGTCCTGCATGACGGCGCCGTGGATGTGCAGCACCCCGGTAAAGGCCACGCCCAGCACACAGGCGGTCAGCGTGCCCAGCATGCTGCCCAGAACGGCCGAAAGGCTGCGGCGGTCAAAGCCGTAGACAAAAACGATGATGACGACCGTGAGCAGCGCGACGAGCAAAAGCCCCACCCAGATGGGGTCGGCGCCCTTGAGCGTGGCGGGGACCATGATCTTCCAGATCGAGAGCACGGTGATGGCAAAGGAGAGCAGCGCCCGCAGCCCGCCCGGCCCGGCAAACAGCACCAGCAGCAGGCCGAAAATGACAGCCAGGAAAATCTCCCAGTGGATGCGGTAGTGGTCGATCATGGTGACGGCGGTGATCTGCCCGCCGGCATGGCTGACCACGACCAGGGCGCTGTCGCCGGGGGTGAACATCTTGTCCTGCTCCAGGCTGCCGCTGAGCAGGTTGACGCCGCCGGTCTGCTGCCCGGCAAAGCTGCCTTCCTCAATGCGCAGGGTGCAGTACTGCTCGCCGTTTTGGATGATGCCGTTGTTGATGATCGCGCCGTTGTCCACTTCCAGCACGGTGGCGCGCACTTTTTCGGCGTCCTGGTAGATCAGCGCGCCCTCGAACGCGGTGGGCAGCAGCAAAAGCAGCACCGTCAGCGCGATGCCGGGCGCCAGCACCCGCCACGAGGCGGTCTGCGGCCCCCACAATTTTCGGAACAGGGTCAGGATCGTTTTGCGCATGGGGCAGAGTTCTCCTTTTGTCATACGATGCGTTTTTTGTCATACGATGCGTTTTTGTTTTTTCCGCACAGAATACCGCATGGGCGGCGCCCCGCAGGGAGCGCCGCCCACCGGCTTTTGCTTTTGGTTGCGTTGGCTGTGCTCAGGCCACGCCGGTCAGCTCGGCGAGGTTGAAGTAGATGTCGGTGTTGTCGTAGTAGCCCTCAAACAGCTCCTGGCCGGCGCCCATGGCAAACACGGCGACAGGCAGGCCGGTGTGGCTGTAGCTGCTGAAGTCGATACCCGACTTGTTGTTGAGGATGTGGGTGATGGTGACGCTGAGCGGCTCGTAGCTGCCGTAGAGGATGTACTCCTCCTGGGTGAGCTCGGTGTCGTCGGTCTTGGTCATCGTCATGTTGTAGGCGTCCTGCAGCAGGCCCAGTTCATACTCGGTCATGACCAGGCTGCCGGAGGTCACGCCGGACGGGTGGCTGTCGGCGTTGTCGGTCACGACGCCGTCCTCGGCCGCCTGACCGGCAGCGGCTTCGGTGGTCAGGCCGAACAGTTCCTGCACATCGACGAGCACCTGCTCAAAGGGGGTGCCTTCCTCTTTGTATTTGGCGACATAGTCGGTGTCGTACTTGGCGTAGCTGATCTTCTGGTTGGCCAGGTTCTGCAGGAAGGTGTCGTAGTTGGTTCCGGCGTAGCCGATGGTCAGGCCGCCGGTCTCGTGGTCGCCGGTCACCAGGATCAGCGTCTCGTCGGGGTGCTCGTTGTAGAAGGCGATGGCTTCCTCGACCGCGTCGGACAGCGCCTTGGTGTCGCCCAGGGTGGAACCGGCGTCGTTGGCGTGGCAGGCCCAGTCGATCCTGCCGCCCTCGACCATCATGAAGAAGCCGGTGTCGTTGTTGAGCAGCTCAATGCCCTGCGCGACATAGTCGGACAGCGCCCAAGTGCCTTCCTCGCGGTCCAGCTCATAGGGGATGGAGTCGCCGTCGGCCAGCTGCTCGCTGATGACGACGGCGGGACCGGCGCCGGCGGTCAGGGCTTCGGCCTCGGCCTGGGTCTTGACGACGGTGTACCCGGCGTCGGCGGCCAGCTCGTACAGGTCGGCCTGGTCTTCCTCCGCGCCGGTGGGCTGCAGCAGCGCGCCGCCCGCAAAGTAGTCAAAGCCGCTCTCGATCATTTCCAGGCCGATGTCATAGTAGTCGTTGCGGCTGACCTGGTGGCAGTAGAAGGCCGCCGGGGTGGCGTGGTTGAGGTTGACGCTGGAGATGACGCCGATCTTGTAGCCCAGCTGGTCCTTGAGCTGTTCGGCGATGGTCTCATAGGCCACGGTGCCGGTCTCGTCCATGTTGATGGTACCGCTGTAGGTCTTGTGGCCGGTGGAGATGGAGGTGGCGGTGGAAGCGGAGTCCGGGCAGAAGCTGGTGCTGTCGTAGGTCTGGGCGCTGCCGGCCACGGGGAAATCGACAAAGCTCAAAGCGTCCTCATGCTTCAGGATAGCGCCGTCGCCGCCCATGCTGGTGCCGTTTTCCAGCGCAGACAGATAGTAGTTGGTGCTCTGGATCTGGGGGTAGCTCATACCGTCGCCAATGAACAGGAAAATGTACTTGGGCGTGCCGGCGGCCGCTTCGGCCGGGGCTTCCTCGGCTGTGGCGGGGGCCGCGGTGGCTGCGGCCGCCGTGGACTCGGCCGTGGTGCTTTCGGCCGTGCTCGCAGCGGTGCCGGCCGTGCTGCCGCAGGCCGCCAGGCTCAGCGAAAGGGTCGCCGCGCCCAGCAGGGCCACGGCACGCTTGGTCAGGTTTTTCATGTTGGTTTTCTCTCCTTGCTTTTGCATCCGTTTGTAGCGGTGTGCCGCCGGGCCGGGGAAAACGCGCTGTGCCCCTGCGGCATTTTTTATAAATACCCGGCCCGGGCGGCGAAACCATGCTACGGTATGGTTTTGGTAAAACTTTGTCAAGGAAACCGCCCCCGCTTTGCGCCAAAATTTTACAATGCGGCCGGAATTGTGGGACCACTTTTTTCTGTAACGGGCACATCACAACGGGCACATCACAGATAAACTTGCAGCTTTACAAAGAGACAAAAAGAAAAGAGCGTTGAAACCTTGCGTTTCAACGCTCTTTGGTGTGTTGGTTGGCCGGTTTTACTGGCGGTTTACAGCTTTTCTTTCTCCGCTTCCTGCCCTGCCGCCACCAGCCGGTCAAAGTCGCTCTGGTACAGGCGGTCCTGCAAAATGCGGTATTGTTCAAACTCACTTTCGGCAAAAGCTTTGGCGATGGCGGCGGTCACTTTGCCCTTGTCGTGCAGCACCTCGGCATCGTTGAACTGTAAAAAGGCGTCCAGCTTGGCCGCCCAGTCGGCCATCGTCATTGGGATGTGCCGCCGCGCCTGGCGCGCAGCATAGTCCAAGTACATCGTGACGATCTCGTTAAGCTCCTGCATCTCGCCTTTGGAAAGATAGTTTTTGGCCACTGACACATCGGCTTTGACGATTTTACCCTCCGGCGCGTTGCGCCAACTTGTCAACCCCATGTGGTCTTTGGTGTGATCGGCCCGTTCTACAATTACCTCGGCAGCGGTACTGCCGTGCACGGCGTAGTGCATCTTGTTCTGCACCGTGGCGAAAAAGTCTTTGGTCGTCTGGCTGTCCAGCGAGTAATCGACCGCCGTGGCGTAGATGTCGGTGATCTTCTGGTAAAACCGGCGCTCGCTGGCGCGGATTTCCTGGATCTCCGAAAGCAGGTGATCAAAATAATCCTCGTCAAAGATCTGCCCGTTGATGAGCCGGTCTTTGTCCAGGACATAACCCTGCCGGGTAAAGGTTTCCAGCACGCGGGTGGCCCACTGGCGGAACTGCGTGGCCCGCGCCGAGTTGACGCGGTATCCCACCGCAATGATGGCGGCCAGGGAATAGAATTTGTAGCGGTAGGTTTTGCCGTTGTCGGCAACTTGTGCAAAATTTGCACAAGTTGCATCCGCCGACAGTTCTCCGCTGGCGTAGACCGCCTTGAGGTGCTTGGTGACAACGCTGCGGTCCACATCAAACAGCTGGCCGATGGCCTTCTGTGTCAACCAGACGTCGCCGTCCTGCACCCGTACCTCGATGCCATCGGCATGGGCGTCCCTGGTAAAGACCAAAAAGTCCGCGGTGCTGTTGCGGATACATTTTTTGCTGTCCTTCGTCATCATTGTCACCTGCCAAGAAGAACATACTGCCAGTCGGCCCGTAGGCACAAGTATAAAAAAGAATGTTGAACATGCGGTTCAACATTCTTAGTGTGTTGGTTGGCCAGTTTTACTGGCTGGTTGACAATTTCCTTCCTCGCGAAAGGTTCAGATAGAATAATCCAATAGATATTTGTAAAATCGGCATTTCAGTAAGCGAACGGACTCTTCTGGCCAAAAAG
>DWXD01000032.1 GCA_019119365.1 Candidatus Gemmiger stercoripullorum
GGGTGCGTTTCGCTTTTTTGGGGTTGGGGGTCGGGCCTGCGGGGGCCGGGGCTTACAGCATCGCGAGGATCGCGTTTTTGGGCTTTGCCCCCACCGACTGGTTGACAATCTGGCCGTTTTTGATGACGACCAGCGTCGGGATGCTCATGACGCCGAACTGACCGGCGAGCTCCGGCTGCTCGTCCACATTGACTTTGCCCACCTTGATGTCGGTGCGCTCGCGGGCGATCTCCTCCACGATGGGCCCCACCATGCGGCAGGGGCCGCACCAGGGCGCCCAGAAATCCAGCAGAACGGGTTTGTCAGCATTGAGCACTTCGCTCTGGAAATTGGTTTTATCAATATTGATGACAGACATATTGTGGTCCTCCCTGCTTGTGTTGTGTTTGCTTTGTGCCCTTAGTATATCCCAAAAATGTTCCGTTTTCTGTGATGAGATCACATTGGGCCCTGCGGGGGCGGCCGCGCCGCCGTGAAAAAAATTCCGCCCGGCCAGAGGATGCGGCGGGCGGCGGGGTTCACCGGTCTGTTTTGGGGGCTTTCTCCCCCACCACGCGCAGCAGCGGCGGGGTGACGGCCGCGCCGACGGCGCAGCCGAGCACGGCTTCGACAACGCCCTGCACGCCGATCATGCCGATGACGAACATCAGCGGACCGGCCGCGCCCATGTTGGCGACCAGACCCTGCACATAATCGCTGCGGTAGAAAAACAGCACGAGCAGGCCCATAAAGAACACCGTGTTGAGCAGCGGCGCGGCCAGGCCGCCCGCGGCGCAGCACAGGCGGCGGCGCTGCGGCCAGATATGCCGGGCGCCGCGGTAAACAAGCCCGCACAGCCAGCCCATGGCCAGCCGCGCGCCGAAGCACATGACGAAAGTTGCCAGCGGGTTGAGCGCAAACAGCGCGCTGCCCATGGCGCTGCCGCCGCGCAGCGCGTTGAAAAAGCTGGTCAGGCCGAACGCCCCGCCCAGGACAGCGCCCGCTGCCGGGCCCAGCAGCATAGCCCCGATGGCGACCGGGATGGTGAGCAGGCTGAGGGTGAGCGGGCCGACCGGCAGGTACCCCAGCGGTGTGTACGACATGATGAGCACCAGCGCCAGCAGCAGCGCGAGCTGCGTTAAGCGGCGGGTGTTCGCCTTGCGTTGTTTCATATTCAATTGCCTCCTGCTGCCGTCCTTTCTGCAAGGTACAGCGCAATATTTATGGCTTTGCCATGCCAACAGTATACGCGCATGGCGGCGCGATTGCAAGAGATTTGTGCGCGTGCTATACTGAAAACACAAAGAACTTTTGCAAAAGGAGGGCGCGGACCATGGGCAAGGTGTATTTCCATGTGGACGTCAACTCGGCGTTTTTGTCGTGGTCGGCGCTCAAAGCCCTGCGCGAAGGCGCAAAGACCGACCTGCGCACCATCCCGGCCGTTGTCGGCGGGGACGAAGAAAAGCGCCATGGCGTGGTGCTGGCGAAAAGCCTGCTCGCGAAAAAATATGGCATCCGCACCGGGGAATCTCTGTTTGCCGCGCGCGCCAAATGCCCGGGCGTGACCGTGGTGCCCCCGGACTTTGACTGGTATGTGCAGAACTCCAAGGCGCTGATCCGCATTTTGGGCGATTACAGCCCCGATATCGAGCAGTACAGCATCGACGAGGCGTTTTTGGACATGACCGGCACCGAGGCGCTGTTCGGCCCGGTGCTGGAAACAGCGCATGCCATCCGCAACCGTGTGCGGCGGGAGCTGGGGTTCACGGTCAACATCGGCGTTGCCCCCAACCGCCTGCTGGCCAAGATGGCCTCCGACTTTGAAAAGCCGGACAAGGTGCACCTGCTGCTGCCGGAGGACGTGCCCCGCCGCCTGTGGCCGCTGCCGGTGCGCGAGCTGTTCGGCGTGGGGCCCAGCGCGGCCAAGCGGCTGAACGAGCTGGGGCTGTACACGATCGGCGACCTGGCCAACGCGCGGCGGGAGATGCTGGTCGGGGTGTTCGGCGCACGCGGGGATACGTTCTGGAACTATGCCAACGGGCGCGAGAGCGACCCCGTGACCAAGCAGGAGACAAAGGACAACTCCTACGGCAACAGCGTGACGCTGCCGCAGGACCTGAACGCCCCGGCCGAAGCCGACACGACGCTGCTGGCGCTGTGTGAATCGGTGGGCGGGCGGCTGCGCATGGACGGGCGCACGGCGCGGGTGGTGACGGTGCAGCTGGTGGACAACGCGTTCCGCCGCAAAAGCCACCAGGTCACGCTGCGCGACCCGACCAATTCGACCGATGTTTTGTACCGCACGGCGCGCGGGCTGCTGCGCCAGGCCTGGCCCGACCGCCCGGTGCGGCTGGTGGGCGTGACGGCCGAGCGCACCGGCACCGACAATTTTGAGCAGCTGGACCTGTTCAGCGACCCGGCGCGGCGGGTCAAGCAGGAGAAGCTGGACCGCGCCGCCGACGCGCTGCGCGCCCGCTTTGGCGAGGACGCCGTGCTGCGGGCCAAGCTGCTGCAGCCCGACGAAAAAGCCGCCGCCCCGCGCGCGCTGGGCGCGGCCAAGGCACGGGACAAGCGCCGGGAAAACGGCGGGGAATGAAAGCAAAGGACGGCCCCGTGCGCCGAAGATTCGGCGCGCGGGGCCGGTGTTTTATGCAACAGGTTCCAGCGGCAGGGTAACGGCGTGGGCTTCGTCCAGCTTATAGTCGCCCAGATAAGGGCAGCGGAAGCTGGGGATGCTCTCGAGTTCCGCGCGTGTGGCGGCGTAGTAGTCGTAGCGGACCGTGATGACGCCGGTGGCGCTGTCCACCGTGCTGCTGACCAGGGCGCTGTGGTAGGTGGTCACGGTCTGGCCCGCGTTTTCGCCGTTCAGGAGCGTGGCCTTATCCTCCGCCATCGTGATGAGGCCGTCGTCGTTGGGGCAGATGTTGAGCGCCGCCACGGCGCTGGCCCAGCCGTAGGGCACAAGCTCATAGGTGATGGCGTGATCCTCGACCGTATAGTTGCGCACGGTGTAGCCGCCGAGGTTGGAGGTCGCGATTTTTGCGCCGTTTTTCATCTCCTCCACCGTGACGGTGACATCGCCTGCGGCGGACGTGCCCGCGCCGTCCGGCACGACCGGGGTGAGGATGACGGCAGCCGCAGCCGCATCGGGCGCGGTGACGTTGCGGCGCTGGTCTTCGCCGTAGCCCGCCGTGCAGGAGGCGTACAGTTCTTTGCCGGTGTCGTCGGTGATATAAAGCATATCCGGGGAGACAGCCTGGGCCGCCTCCACCAGACCGTCGTAGAACGACCGATAGGGCACCCGGGCCGCCAACGTGCCGCCCAGCGGGCCAAAGGCGAGGTAGTCCAGTTCCAGCGGCGTTTCCAGCGTCTCGGCCGCGGCATCCGCCGGGATCTGACCGCCGAAATCCTGCGCCCGGTATTCGCCGGGGTCGATCGTAATGGTCTGGCCGACATCATAGCTGCCCGGCTGCGCCACGCGGCCGCCCGCGCGCACCGATGCGCCGTCAAGTTCAACCGTAAAGGTGAACGGCTGGAAATCACCGTACAGGGGGTCCGCTTCCGGGGCAACGTTGCACTGGGCGTTGATGACGACGGTGAGCGCGTCGCCTTCGGGCAGCGTGTTGAGCAGATAGTGCGCCCAGAGCTTGAGCCGCCCGGATTCATCCAGGTAGAAATCTGTCTGGTCGCAGAAGAGCGCGGTCTGGCTGCCGTTGAGGGTGACGCCGCCCACCGTGAACAGCTGCCGCAGCTTGTCCCAGTCCGGCTCGTAGCCCTCGCGGCCGAGTATGGCGCGGATGGCCTCGTTGCCCTCGACCGTGAAAAACGCATCCATGCCGGAAACGTCCATTGCAATGTTGTCGAGCGTCATTGTCACGCCGCCGTTCTCGACGCTCTGGCCAACGGCGGCGTTATAGGTTTCCAGCCGCGTCTGCGCGCCGCCGTAGCTGCCGCGCGGGGCGTCAAGCGGGTCGGCCGTCTCCGCAGTGGCGGCCGGGGCCGCGTCAAAAAAGCCGATACGGCCGGAAAACATCTTGAGCAGCGCGGGCCCGACCGCCGCCACCGTGACCGTACAGGCGCAGACGGCAGCGGCGGCCGCGGCCAGCGTGCGCAGGGCGGTACGGCAGCGGCGGGCGTTACTGCGCCGCCGGGCAGGCGCGGGGTGCGCCGGGCGCTGTTCGTTTTCCGGCTTTTCGATCCGGGCAAAGACGGCGGCGGAAAGCCGGTCGAGTTCCCCGGCGCTCAGCGGCTGTTCGGGCGCGCCAAGGGCGTCCAGGTCCTGCAGGGCGCGCAAAGAATCGGGATCAAAGTTCCTCATGGATGCGGACTCCTTTCTCTTCCAGCTGGCGGCGCAGGCGCTGCCGCCCGCGGGTCAGCCGCGTATTGACGCTGCCTTCACTCATGCCCAGCGCCCCGGCGATCTGCCGGGTAGACTCCAACAGGTAATATTTGCGCAGGAATATCTCGCGGTCGGGGCTGGGCAAACCGCCTACCAGCGCGCAGACGAGGGTTTCGGCGTCGCTGGGTACCGCGCCGAGCCGCTGCACGGCGTCGGCCGTGTTTTCTTCCAGCGGCACGGCGGCTTCGCGGCGCAGCCGCCGCAGCCGGTTGATGCCGGTATTGCGCGCCGTGACCACAAGCCACGCTTTGACCGGCGCGCCGCTCTGGCACAGGCGGCGCGCGTTTTTCCACAGCGCGACGAATACATCCGCCATACACTCCTCCACGTCCTCGGGACGGCCGGGCAGTATCCGGTTCAAGATACCCTTGACCGCCGGGGCGTGCTGCTCCATTGCAGCGCGCAGCCCGGCTTCGGGATCGTTGACGATCCACAGGGCAAGGTCCTGTTTCTCCACATTGGCACCTCCGTTCGTTTTGCGTAAAGGCCCTTACACTTAGAGAGACAACCGCGCGCGGGCGAAACTTACAGAAAAGAAAGATTTTGGCAAAAAATAGCGGCGCGTGGGGCGCGCCTTTTTTGGGTGCAGGAGACAAAAACAGGGGCCGCCCCTGTGGGGGCGGCCCTCGTTTAATACAGGCTGTATTTATTTGGCAATCTTATTCAGTTTGTCATTCAGGAAGAACGCAGCGCCGGCGGGCATGTGCTTGCCGGCCATCTTGAGCATGTTGGCCAGCGTAAAGCCGGAGATCATATCCAACATCGGGCCGCCGACACCGGCTTTGTCAAACATCTCGCGCAGCATCGCCCCGGCCACCGGGTGGGCCATGATGTCGCCGATCTTGTCCTTGATCGAGAAGTGCCCCTCGATGAATTCAAGCTCCTGCGGGCCTTCGCTGCCTTCGGGCGTGAACCAGTTGCCCGCCTGGGTGTCCTCCTGCGGCAGGACGTAGTCGGGGTTGGACTTTTCGACGCCGTTGAGGGTGATGGTGTCCTCGACATCGCCTGCGCGGGCGGTGATCGTGTTTTCGCCGTCCTGCAGCGGCAGCTCCTCAAAGACGGCCATGTGGTCAACAGCCACTTTGGTCCCGACGGGCTGGCCGTTGAGCAGCAGCGTGACTTCCGGCTGGTTGGTGTAGACATAGACGCTGCGCTCGCCGGGGGCGCGGTCCGCAAAGCGGCGGCCGCAGACATGCACCATCGGCGCGGTGGTCCAGTAGGCCTGATAAATGTAGAAGGCGTCCTTCTTGATCTTGCGGTCGTAGGTCACAAGGCCCTTGTTGTTGCGGCCCTTGCAGCCGCCCTCGTCGCGGGCGTCGGCCGCAAAGTCGAACATGTTCCACACATGGGTGCTCCAGATATAGGGGCGGGTCGCGAAGGTTTTGAGCATTTCGTGGTGGTAGTATGCCTGGTATTCCTCGGTGTAGTCGTGGTTTTCCGGCTTGGCGGAATGCCAGGACAGGATGGCTTCGGCGCCGTACTCCGAGATGCCGACCGGGCGGGAGGGGTTCTTTTTGTGGAACTCATCCAGCCAGTGGCCGTTTTCCTCCACCTCGCCCATGTACCAGCCGAAGTAGTGGTTGTAGCTGAGCACATCGGTGATGTAGACATGTTCGGAATCCATCGGGACCATGCTGACCTCGGCCATCGTGGTCAGGCGGCTGGGGTCCAGGCGCTTGCACAGGGCGTTGAGCTCGCAGAGGTTCTGGTAGAGCGGCTCGGTCTCGCCGCCGATCGTGATCTCGTTGGAAATGCCCCAGAAGCAGATCGAGGCATGGTTGTAGTTCTGGGCGATCAGCTCGGTCATCTGGCTGATCGTGTTGTCGTGCGCGGCCTGGCTGGGGTTGAACTTGCTGATGAACGGGATCTCGGCCCAGATGACCATGCCCGCCTTGTCGGCCAGTTCATAGAAATACGGGTCGTGCTGGTAGTGGGCCAGGCGGATCGTGTTGGCGCCGACCTCCTGGATCAGGGCCATGTCCTCCTCATGCTCCTTGCGGGTGATGGCCCAGCCCATATCGAGGCGGTCCTGGTGGCGGGCGACGCCGTGCAGCGGGTAGGACTTGCCGTTTAAGAAGAAGCCGCGTTCGGGGTCGACATGGAAGCTGCGGAAGCCGAAGTGATCGGTCACGGCGTCCATCTCGTCGGCGCCGTCCATCAGGCGGACGTTGGCGGTGTAGAGGTACGGGTCGATGGTGCCGTTCCACAGGTGCGGGTCTTCGACCTTCATCTTCAGAACGGTGTGGGCTTCGGCCGGGGTTTCGGCCACGGCGACGACCTGCCCGGCGGCGTCGCACAGTTCGGCGCGCACGGTGCAGCCCGCGCTGCCGCCGACCGGGAAGGCGTCGATGCGCACGGTGCCGGTGCAGCGCGGCGTGATGAACACGCCGGTGGTGCCGGTCTTCATCAGATCAAAGTGGGCGTCGGGCACCTCGATAAAGTTGACGGCGCAGTACAGCCCGCCGAAGAAGGTGAAGTCGGCCATCTGGGGGTAAATGTCGGAGGGGGCGTTGGTCACTTCAACGGTGAGGATGTTCTCCTTTTCGGTCAGCGCTTCGGTCAGTTCAAAGCGGAAGGTCGAAAAGCCGCCGCGGTGCACGCCCATTTCGCGGCCGTTGCAGTAGACGGTCGCCACATGGTTGGCGCCCTGGAATTCGATGTACTGGCGGCAGCCGGCGGTGGGGGCGGGCAGCGAGATGTGGTAGCTGCCGATGCCGCGCCAGTAGCCGCCGTCGTCCGCGCCGTCCTGGCCGTCGAGGTTATTCCAGGTGTGGGGCAGCGCCACCCGAACGGGGGCGTCGCCGTCCTTGGCGAAGAGGGCTTCTTTCAATGTTGTGATGGTACGCATGGTCGTCTCCTTTGTGTTGCGGGGTTTTTAAATTTTGCCCAAAAAGTACGCGCATAAAGGCGCGAATTTTATTAAGTTTATTATAGCGCAAACCGCGGCGTTTGGGCAGTTTTTCCAAAGGGCAAAACGTGACTTTTTTGTGAACAATTCGCCCTTTTCCCTTTTTATGGGCGGCGGCTGCGCCAGGCGCGGCGGTAGGCGGTGGCGGTCTGGCCTTCGGCCGCCTTGAAGCGGCGGGTAAAATACGCCTGTTCTTTGAAGCCGCAGGCGGCGGCGATCTGCCCCAGCGTCAGGTCGGTATAGCGCAGCATCTGTTTGGCGCGGTCGATGCGCGCCGCGTGCAGGCAGGCGACGATGGTCTCGCCGTATCGCTGCTTGAAGCTGCGGGCAAGATAGTATTTGCTGATATAAAAGCGGGCGGCGAGGCTGTCGAGCGTGAGGGGCTCAGTGCAGTGGTCGATGAGCCAGGCGCGCACCTCCTCCAGCCGGGCGGCGGGCCCGGCCGGGGCCGCCCCGCGCGCGCGGCCCGCCAGCACGGCGGCCAGCAGCGCGGCCACCTCGGCCGAGGCTTCGAGCTCGGCCGGGGCGTCCCAGCGGCGGGCCAGCTGCAGCACCGTGTCCAGCCGCCGGGCGACAGCCCCCGCGTCCGGCGGCGTGAACACCGGTTCCGCCGTGCCGAAACGCTCGTAAAACGCCGGGGCGCTGCGGCCGTTGAAGTGCACCCAGCGCAGCTCCCACGGGTCGTTGTCCGCGCTGCGGTAGCCGTGCGGGCGGCGGCAGTCCACCCAGAAGCACTGCCCGGCGCGCAGCTCCCAGCGGCGGGGACCGTACTGCAGCGTGCCGCTGCCCGCGGCCACCTGCACGATCAAAAAGCTGTCCAGGCTGCTGCGCTGGGTGCCCGCATGGCTCTGCACCAGGCGGATGTGCCCGGCTTCCTGGATATAGAAAAGATTTTCGCGCGCGAAGGCGCTGGGTGTGACAATGACCCGCACGCTGGACGGGTGGTAACAGGCGGGGAACTGGCTGAACTCCGGCATGGCGGCCTCCTGGCTTTTGGGCGGTAATGGCAAGATCGTGCAAAAACTGCGGCAACATCGGCCCTTGTATCGGGGCCGTAAAACCATTATACTATAGTAACGGCTGACTGCAAGCCGTTTTTGCGTGATTTTTTCGGTTGACCGCACCGCCCCGCCCGCCGGGCGCGGCGTGCAAAACCGTTCAAAAGCGTGGTAAAAAGTTTAAACGTAAAGGAGTTTTCCCCCATGAAAAAAGCGCTGATCACCGGCGTCACCGGGCAGGACGGCAGCTACCTGGCCGAGTTTTTGCTGGGCAAGGGCTACGACGTGCACGGCATCATCCGCCGGTCTTCGGTCGATTACCGCGAGCGGATCGCCCACCTGGAGGGCAACCCGAATTTCCACCTGCACTATGGCGATATGGGCGATTCGATGAGCCTGCTCTCGGTCATTGGCAGCGTGCGGCCGGACGAAATCTACAACCTGGCGGCCCAGAGCCATGTGCAGGTCAGCTTCGATGTGCCGGAGTTCACGGCCGACATCGACGCCACCGGCGTGCTGCGCGTGCTGGAGGCCGTGCGCCTGTGCGGCCTGGCGGACACCTGCCGCATCTACCAGGCTTCGACGTCCGAGCTGTACGGCAAGGTGGAGGAGGTCCCGCAGAACGAAAAGACCCCGTTCCACCCCTACAGCCCCTACGCCGTCGCCAAGCAGTACGGGTTCTGGATCACCAAGGAATACCGCGAAGCCTACGGTATGTTCGCCTGCTCGGGCATTTTGTTCAACCACGAGTCCGAGCGCCGGGGCGAGACCTTCGTCACCCGCAAGATCACGCTGGCCGCGGCGCGCATCGCCCAGGGCAAGCAGGACAAGCTGTATCTGGGCAACCTGTCCAGCCTGCGCGATTGGGGCTACGCCAAAGACTATGTCGAGTGCATGTGGCTGATTTTGCAGAACAAGGAGCCGGAGGATTTTGTCATCGCGACCGGCGTGCAGCATTCGGTGCGCGAGTTCTGCCAGCTGGCTTTCCATTATGCGGGCATCGAACTGGAATTCACCGGCGAGGGGCTGGACGAAAAAGGCGTCGACAAGGCGACCGGCCGGGTGCTTGTGGAGGTCAGCCCGGATTTCTACCGCCCGACCGACGTCGTCAACCTGTGGGGCGACCCGACCAAGGCCCGCACCGAACTGGGCTGGAACCCGACCAAGACGAGCTTTGAGGACCTTGTGCGCATCATGGTCGAGCACGACATGCGCAAGGTCGCCGTGGAGCGCGCCGGGGACCGCATCCGCTGCAACCTTGAGGAGTACCTTGAAAAAGGCGTTGTGAAATAAGAAAAGAGGTTTTTGCTTTATGATGGAGAAAAACGCAAAGATCTATGTTGCCGGGCACCGCGGCATGGTGGGCTCGGCCATTGTGCGCGAGCTGGAGCGCCAGGGCTACACGAACATCATCACCCGCACCCACAAGGAGCTGGACCTGTGCCGCCAGGAGGCGGTCGAGGCGTTCTTTGCCAAAGAAAAGCCGGAGTACGTCTTTCTGGCGGCGGCCAAGGTCGGCGGCATCGCCGCCAACAACGAAGCACTGGCCGATTTCATGTACGACAACATGATCCTGGAAATGAACGTCATCCACGCAGCCTGGCAGAACGGCTGCAAAAAGCTGGAGTTTTTGGGCTCCAGCTGCATCTACCCGCGCCTGGCCCCCCAGCCGATGAAGGAGGACTGCCTGCTGACTTCGGCGCTGGAAAAGACCAACGAAGCCTATGCGCTGGCTAAAATTTCGGGGCTGAAATACTGCGAGTATCTCAACCGCCAGTATGGCACCGACTACATCAGCGTGATGCCGACCAACCTGTACGGCCCCAACGACAACTACCACCCCACCCACAGCCATGTGCTGCCTGCGCTGATCCGCCGCTTCCATGAAGCGAAGGAGCAGGGCCTGCCCTTTGTCACCTGCTGGGGCGACGGCAGCCCGCTGCGCGAGTTTTTGTATGTCGACGATCTCGCAAACCTGTGCGTCTTTTTGATGAACCACTATTCCGGCAACGAGACGGTCAACGCGGGCACCGGCAAGGAGCTGAGCATCAAGGAGCTGACCGAGTTGGTTGCGAAGGTCGTGGGCTATACCGGCGAGATCCGCTGGGACCCGACCAAACCCAACGGCACGCCGCGCAAGCTGCTGGATGTGAGCAAAGCCGCCGCGCTGGGCTGGACCTATAAGACCGAGCTGGCGGAGGGCATCCGCCTGACCTACGAGGATTTCCTGCATAACCCCATGCGGGCCGAGCGGTAAGCCCGCTCCCCTGCCCCGCGCTACACCAAAAGGAGCCGTATGATGAACCTGATCCTTCTTTCGGGCGGCAGCGGGCAGCGGCTGTGGCCGCTGTCCAACAACATCCGTTCCAAGCAGTTTGTACCGCTTTTGAAGAACGCCGCGGGCGAGCACGAGAGCATGGTCCAGCGCGTTTACCGCCAGATCATGGCCGCCGACCCCGGGGCAAACATCGTGGTCGCCACCGGCAAACGCCAGGTCAGCACCATCCGCAACCAGCTGGGCGGCAAGGTCAGCGTGTGTGTTGAACCGTGCCGCCGCGACACCTTCCCCGCCATTGTGCTGGCCTGCGCCTACCTGGCCGACGTCAAGGGCGTGCGCGCCGACGAACCGGTCGTCGTCTGCCCGGTGGACCCGTATGTGGACGACAGCTATTTCCGCGCCGTGCGCCGCATGGCCGAACTGGCCGGGCCGGACAACCCCGACGCCGCCAACCTGACGCTGATGGGCATTGAGCCGACCTACCCGAGCGCCAAGTTCGGCTATATCATCCCTGCCGGCCCCGGCGCGGTCAGCCGCGTGGCGAGCTTCAAGGAAAAGCCGGACGAGGCCACCGCCGCCAAATACATCGCGCGCGGCGCGCTGTGGAACGGCGGCGTCTTCGCGTTCAAGCTCGGCTATCTGCTCAAGGCCGCGCACCGGCAGCTGGATTTCCGCCATTTTGCCGACCTGCAGGCCAACTATGCGCTGCAGAAGCGCATCAGCTTTGACTATGCCGTGGCCGAGAACGAACCCGACATCGCCGTGATGCGCTATGCAGGCGAGTGGAAGGACGTGGGCACCTGGAACACCTTCTGCGAGGTGATGAGCGAACCGGCCATCGGCAAGGTGGAGATGGACGATACCTGCCAAAACGCCAGCGTTATCAACCAGCTCAACATCCCCATCATCTGCATGGGGCTCAAGGACATGGTCGTGGCGGCTTCGAGCGACGGCATCCTGGTCAGCGACAAGGCGCGCTCGAGCCACATCAAGCCGTATGTCGAGAAGGTGGAGGGCGAGGCCCGCTTTGCCGAAAAGAGCTGGGGGTCCTTCACGGTGCTGGACGTACAGCCCGAGGCGACGACCATCCGCATCGTGCTCAACAGCGGGCACCGCATGACCTACCACAGCCATGAACACCGCGACGAGGTGTGGACCATCGTTTCCGGCATGGGCCGCGCGGTGGTGGACGGCGTGGAGCGCGCCGTGCGCCCCGGCGACGTTGTGACGCTGCCGGCCGGCGTGCCCCACACGCTGATCGCCGACAGCGCCCTGCAGGCCGTGGAGGTGCAGATCGGCGCAGAGATCGACGTGGCCGACAAGCAGAAGTTCGACTGGCCGCTCCCCTGAAAAACGCCTGTGATACAGCAATATCCCCGACCGTTGCCCGGCCGGGGATATTTTTTTGCTTATTGCAGGTACTTTCAGCACATACCGGCGATGGTGTAGATCAGCTGTTCGGAGTCGTCCCAGCCGAGGCAGGGGTCGGTGATGGATTTGCCGTAGATATGCTCGCCGATGGCCTGGCGGCCGGGTTCGAGGTAGCTTTCCACCATCACGCCCTTGACCAGCCTGCGGATATCGGGCGAGAGCTGGCGGTTGTGCATGACCTCCTTGACGATGCGGATCTGCTCGTGGTACTGCTTGTCTGAGTTGGAGTGGTTGGCGTCGACGATGACCGCCTGATTTTTGAGGTCCATTTTGGCGTACTGCTCCATCAGGCGCATGATGTCCTCATAGTGATAGTTGGGCTGGCTGACGCCGCGCTTGTTGACCGCGCCGCGCAGGATCGCATGCGCCAGCGGGTTGCCGGAGGTCTCGACCTCACAGCCCGCATAGGCATAGTGCTGCGGGTGCTGCGCCGCATAGATCGAGTTGAGCATGACCGAGAAATCGCCGCTGGTGGGGTTTTTCATGCCGGTGGCCACGTCAAAGCCGCTGGCAGTCTGGCGGTGGTGCTGGTCTTCGACCGAGCGCGCGCCGATGGCCACATAGCTGAGCAGGTCTTCGACATAGCCCCAGTTTTCCGGGTAGAGCATCTCGTCCGCCGGGGACATGCCGAACTCCTCGATCGCGCGCATGTGCATGCGGCGCACCGTGATGATGCCGGTCTCGAGATCGGGGCGTTCCTCCGGGTTGGGCTGGTAGGCAATGCCCTTGTAGCCGTCGCCGTTGGTGCGCGGCTTGTAGGTATAGATGCGCGGCACCAGCACAAGCTTGTCGGCGACTTTTTCCTGCACGCGGGCCAGGCGGCCGACATATTCGCAGACGGCGTCCTCATTGTCGGCCGAGCAGGGGCCGATGATGACAAGGAACTTGTCCGAGCGGCCGGTGATCACATCGGTAATGGCCTTGTCCCGCGCCTGTTTGACGGCGCGCCCCTGCTCCGAAAGCGGATAGCGCGCGCGGATCTCGGCCGGGGTGGGCAGCTTTTTCAGATAGGTGAAACTCATGGGTACGACCTGGACCTTTCTCTTTCCCAAACGCCCCCTGCAAGCGGCAGAAAGCGCAGCCATAAAGCATTTTTCAGATACAATCTAACGCTTTATAATAATACAATCCGGGTCCCGGCTTTGTCAATAGCGCATCACCCCAGCAGGCCGCGCAGCAGCTCCTGCAGCTGGCCAAAGTCGATGGGCTTGGCGATGTGGCCGTTCATGCCGGCGGCGGTGGTGCGGGCGATGTCCTCCGCAAAGACGTTGGCGGTCACGGCGATGATGGGCACCGCAGCCGCGTCGCTGCGGTCAAGCGCGCGGATGGCCTCGGCCGCGCCGCAGCCGTCCAGCACCGGCATCTGCATATCCATGAGGATCGCGTCGATCTCCCCCAGCGCGCTGGAGGCGAAGGCTTCAACCGCCTCGCGGCCGTTCCAGGCCTGCAGCACCCGCGCGCCCATCAGGCCGAGACATTCGCTCGCGACCTCCATGTTGATCTCGTTGTCCTCGGCCAGCAGGATCGTGCGGCCGCGCAGCACGTTCTGCTGCGGCAGCGCGCCGCCCTGTTCCGGCGCGGGCGGTTCTTCCTCGGTGGTTTGCAGCGGCAGCGTGATGGTGAAGGTCGTGCCTTTGCCCAGCGCGCTGCGCACGGTCAGCTCGCCGCTCATCTGCTGCACCAGCGTCTTGACGATGGGCATGCCCAGGCCGGTGCCGCTGATCTTGCGGGAGGTGAAGGTCTCCTCCCGCGCAAAGGGCTCGAACAGATGCTGCTGGAACTCCTCCGACATGCCGAAGCCGGTATCGGCCACCTCCAGCTGGTATTTGCTGTGGCCGCCGCGATGGTTGACCTCGCGCAGCGTGACGTCCACCTGCGCGCTGGGGCCGCTGTACTTGACGGCGTTGGAGATCAGGTTGTTGAGGATCTGGCCCAGGCGCGCGGGGTCGCACACGACGACCGGGTGGTCAACCTGGCACTGCCAGCGCACCTGCTTCTGCTGGCGGGCCGCCTGTTCGCGGAAGGTCTCGGTGTGTTCGCGCACGCAGGCGGCAATGTTCATGGGCACATAGTTGAGCGTGCTGCCCTTGCCGTGCTCGAGCCGGGACATATCCAGCACATCGTTGACCAGCGTGAGCAGCTGGCGGCCCGAGCTTTCGATCTTGACCAGATATTCCTGCACTTTCTGCGGCGTGGCTTCCCGGCCCTGCGCCAGGCGGGACAGGCCGATGATGGCGTTGAGCGGCGTGCGCATATCGTGGGAAGCGTTTGAGAAGAACATCGCTTTCTGTTCAACGGTCTTTTCCGCCGCAGCCAGCGCGGCCTCCAACAGTTCCCGCTGCTGCAACTCCACGCGCTTGGCGCTGTCGATCTCGCGGAATGCCAGCAGCACTTCGTCCAGATGCAGCGCCCGGCTGTAGAGCACCTGGATGTTGACCCATTTGTATTCGCCGCCGAAATTGCGCTGATAGTCGCCGCCGAAATCGTAGACGCCCCGGGCGATCAGCGCGCGGATGTTGGCGGCCGAAAGGCTCTTTTCAAACTGTTCGTGCGTGCGCTCGTCCACGACCTGCTTGACCGTGTCCAGCAGGTGCTGGTAGCTGCCCGCAATGCCCATCGCCTCGCGCACATCGGGCGAGCATTTGATCATGCGGTAGGTCTCGCTTTTCAGGTCGATGCGGTAGATCGCATAGTAGGAATCGCCCAGGATCTGCAGGCTTTCCTCGGTCTGGCGCCGCCGGCGGTCGTCCAGCGCGCCGCGGATCAAAAAGCCCATGCCCACAAGCGCAAGCAGCACGCAGAGCACCGCCAGCAGCACAACGGTGCTGTCCCAGCCGTCCTGCAGGATGATCTCGATCGGGATGGTGATGACCGAAAGCCAGCCGTTATTCATCTCATAGTAATACACGGTGCGGCGCACGCCGTCCACATCGCGCACGGCCGAATCGTGGGATTCAAGCCGGCCCGCGCGGATGTTCTGCACGAGCTGGGCCATATACGCGCGGCCCGCGTCGTTGTCCAGCTCCAGGTCGCCCGAATAGTACAGCAGCCGGTCCTGCGAATCGAACAGGAAATAGGAGCTCTGTTCCGGCAGCGAGGCGCGGTTGCGGTGGGTGTGGAAGTTTTCCATCAGGATATCAAACGCCAGCACGTCGCCGCCGTCGTTCAGCGCGCAGGCCAGCGTGACCACCATCTTGCCGGTGACGGCGTCGGCGTAGCCGTCGGTGTAGATGGCCGCGCCGCCGGCGTCGACCGCTTTCTGGTACCAGGCGGTCGTGCGGTAGTCATAGTCTTCGTCCCCGGCCCAGGGGGCGGCGGCGACGATGCGGCCGTCGAGCACCATATACGGGTCGATGATCTCGCCGCCGAGCAATGCGGCGGTCTGGCGGTTCCAGGCGGCCAGCTGCTGCTGGAGTTGCTGCGCCCCCGCCCCCTGTTCGATGAGCTCGCCCGCCGCCATCGCCTCCTGGCTGAGCAGCATGGTGTAGACGTTGGTGCGGTTTTCCTCCTCCATCGCATAGCTTTCCGCCAGCAGCATGCCCATCTCGTTGGCGTTTTTGAGCAGCTTTTCCCGCATCAGGCAGACACACCAGACCAGCAGCACAAAGAAAGCGAGCATCAGCGGCACTTTGACCCCGATGGGCAGGCTGCGGCGGCGGGGCGGTACGGCGCTGTGTTTCATGGCGGCCTCCTTGCGGCGGCGCAGGGGCCGCCCGCATAATAAAGTTCGAAACAATTCTTGCAAATATTATAACAAAACGCCCCGGGCCGTGCAAGGCGCGGGGCGTACAAAAGGAAATCTAGTCTTTTCTGATATCTTCAAACAGGCGCAGCACGCCGGTCTTGTCCAGCACATCGTCGCGGTCGTCGCGGCTGTCCAGGCCGGGGATGCTGGGGGCTTCGTCCGCCGGGGCGTAGATGGTCACGTCGCTGTCGTCGTCCGGCTCATCCACGGCCTGCGGCCGGGCCAGGTCCAGCTCTTCCAGCAGGGCCTGCATGGCGGCGCAGTCCTCCGGCACATCGGTCAGGCTGCCGCCATAGTGGCTGAACAGCACGGTGCCGGCCACATCCAGGATCAGCGTGAGCGGCAGGTCGAGCCGGGCGTCCTTGGGCGGGCGGTAGCCGTTCTTTTTCGCTTCGCGCAGGATCTGCCAGGCTTCCAGGCTGTAGGCTGTCAGCCCGCCGCTGCGTTGGGGGATGTCCAAAAGGTCGTACAAAACGCCGTCCGCATCGCACAGCAGCGGGTAAGGCAGCGTGCCCGGGCCGATGCTGCGGGCCAGCTTGTCGGCGCGGGAGCGCACGACCAGCGCAAACCCGCCGCTGTACAGGCGGCGGTAGGTGCGGGCGTAACGCTCCGCAAAGGTGCGCGTGACCGGGTGGCCGAAGTTGTTCATGAACACAAGCACCAGCGGCGCCTGGGCGGCCAGCAGGTCCCGGAAGCGGTTTTGGGCGCTGTAGGGGGTATCGTAGCGGAAAAAGGGCAGCTTATCCCCCGGCGAAACACGACCGGCCACACACTTCACCTCCCTGTTCAACGTCCCTGTTTTTTGTGTACGACCAAAACAGCCGGGCGGCCCGCAGGCCCGCCCGGCTGTATCTGTGCTGTAAAAAACCCCGCAACAGCCGTCTGCGGCAAATCAAAACCTACTGTATGAGCAGGTGGGTGCCCTGCTGGCGCTTTCGCACTCCCTTCTTCCGCGCACCGCGCAAAGGCGGGGCGGGAGGTCTGCGTTCCGGCGTCAGACGGCGGGCTCCCTAAATTTGATTAGTAGGATCATATACACCGCAACAAATCGAACTGCGCAGGGTCAAAGTTCTGTGGGGTCACTCCTCCAGTTCGGAGTCGTCGATATCGAACATCGCCTTGAGGCGCTCCTCAAAGACCTTGCCGACGCGCAGCAGTTCTTCGTCGTCGTCAACGATGTCCATATATTCGCCCTCTTCGTCGGTGCCGATGCGCATCAGAATCAGCTCGGCGTCCTCCTGCAGGCTTTCGGGGTCCTCCTGGTAGGGAACCACGGCCATATAGCGGGTGCCGCCGATCTCGGTCACATCGACCACTTCAAACGTGCATTCCTTGCCGTCTTCGTCCTCCAGCGTCAGCAGGTCGGGGGCGGCTTCTTCCAGCATATCGGGGGTCAGTTCTTCTGCCATAGTCTTCACCTCAAAGGCGGGCCTGCGGGGCCCGCGTTCTTTTGTGCGTTCAAATTCCTTACCTATAGTTTACTTGTTTTTTGTGCTGCCGTCAAGCTATGCTTTTGGCTGAAAATGTGGTATAGTGGTATAATAACCGCAAAGCGGTTATTATACCACTTTTGCGCAACGGCTCGCCGTTCTGGCTGGCGCCAGCCCGGCAACCGCCTTTTGATGCGCAATTATACCATTCCGCTGCGCTTCATGGTATAATATGTTTAATTTCCGTTCCACCGTCCCGCATGGAGGGCCATTGTATGAAAAAGTTTGCTGCGGCGTGTTTCGCCGCCTGGCTGTGCCTGGCGCTGTGCGCCTGCGCGGGGAAAAACGACAAACCCGCCCCGGAGCGCGCCGCCGTGGAAAGCGGCGAGCGGCAGTTTGCCGCCCCGGCCGAAGGCGACCTGATCGCCATTTTTGACACCTCCCTGGGCGAGGTGCGCGCCGTGCTCTACCCCGACGCCGCGCCGATGGCGGTGGAAAACTTTGCCGGGCTTGCGCGCACCGGCTACTATGACGGCACCGTGATCTGGCGCAGCGAGTACGGGTTTGCCGTGCAGGGCGGCGACGCAACCGGGACCGGCACGGGCGGTTCGACCATCTTCAGCAACAACCCCTATCCGCTGGAAGCCAGCGCCGATCTGCGGCACTACGCCGGGGCGCTGTGCGCGGCGTTTGCTTCCGGCGGCGAGGCCGAGGGCGGCAACAGCCAGTTTTATTTTGTGACGGCGCTGCCCGGCAGCGTTGACAAAGCGATGCAGGACGAGCTGGCCGCCAACGGCTACACCGAGAGCCAGATCGCGGCGTATGCCGCAGCGGGCGGGCTGCCCTACCTTGACAACACCGACACGGTGTTCGGGCAGGTCTATGCGGGCATGGAGGTTGTGGACGCAATGGCCTGCGTGCAGACCGATGCGGCCGAGGACGGCAGCGACACCTTCCGCCCGGCCGAGGAAGCGGCCATCACGATCAACAGCGTGACCGTGACGGCCTGGCCCGGGCCGCAGGCGGACGGTGAAGCGGCCGGCGGCGAAACCGGCGGCGAAGCAAACGAAGGCTGAGTTCAAGACCACGCTTTAAACAGTTTATGCAGCAGAGGCCCCGCGCATGCGCGCGGGGCCTCTGTTTTGTTCTGTTTTGGGCTCAGCCTTTGCGGCGGGCGAACCCGGCTTTTAAGACCAGCCAGGCGGCCAGCAGGCAGACGACGGTAATCAGGCCCATCATCTGCCAGCTGTGCACGAGGTTGGGCACCGTGGCGTCGTACATCGGGCTGTCCAGCCCGACGTTGAGCCAGACAAGGCGGCTGTTGAGGTCGGTGGAAGCGCCCAGCGCGCCCATGCCCCAGCGGCAGACGACCAGATAACTGATGGCGGTCATGGCACCGGTGACGTTGAACAGCGCGCCGCTGAACACGACCTGCGCGATGATGAGCACAAGCACGAACAGGATGGCCGATTCGCTGCTTTTGAGCGCGGCCGAAATCAGCAGGCCCATTGCCGCCGAGGAGACAAGGATCAGCAGCACGGTGACATAGATCTCCCAGTTGGTGTCCATGAGCAGGTCGTTCTGCGGCACATGGATCACCCGCACAAAACCGGCGGTGAGCAGCAGCGCCTGCACCAGCGCGACAAGGAACAGCGTGAGCGCCTTGGCCAGCACGGTGGCCCCGAGCGAAACGCCGACGCTGGCTTCGCGGAAGATGATCTCCCGCTCCTTGCAGATCTCGCGGTAGGAGTTGAGCAGCCCCATGAACGCGGAAACCGCCGCCAGAATGAACAGCACCGTGCGGCTGCCGACGTCGATGAGGTTGGAGGTAAAACAGTCGGGGTCGCCGACCAGAAAGATGACGCCGACCATGAGCGGCGCCTGCAGCACCAGGCTGGCCAGCACGAGCTTGTTGTTCCAGATCAGCTGGAAGTTGCGGCCCGTGAGCACCAGCAGCTGGCGGAAAAATCGGCTTACTTGCTGCATCGTTCATCCGCCTCCTGCGCGGCTGCCGGGTACTGCGCGACAAGCCGGTTGAACTCCGGCGTCGTGAAGTACTGGCAGCGGTAGTGTTCGATCTGTTCGCGGTCGTGCAGCTTTTCAAAGATATCGCTGGTCAGCTCCACGCCGAAATAGTCATCCATCTGCTCGGGCGGGCCGTAGTAGCACAGCACGCCGCCCACGCCCAGAAAGGCGATGCGGTCGCAGAGGTTCACGTTGGACATGTTGTGCGTGACCATCAGCACGGTGCAGTTTTCGTGGCTGAGCTTGCGGCACAGCTCCATCATGCTGCGGTCCAAATCGGGCGAAAGGCCGCTTGTCGGCTCGTCCAGCACAAGCAGGCGCGGGCTGGCCAGCAGCTCCATCGCAATGGAGACGCGCTTTTTCTGCCCGCCGGAAAGGCTCGAGATCATCGTCTTTTCGCGCCCCTGCAGGTCGACGGCGGCAATGGCGTTCGCCACGGCCGAGCGCAGCTCGCCGCGGGTGGCGTCGTGCGCGATGCGCAGGCGCGCCGTGCACAGCAGGCTCTGCTCCACGGTGAGGTTCTCGTGCAGGATGTCTTTCTGCGGCACATAGCCGACGACGGCGTCGAAGGCGTTGCGGTTGCCGTGGGTGTCGATGCCGTCAAAGCAGACGCTGCCCGCCGTGCAGGGGGCCGTGCCGGTGATGCAGGTGAGCAGGCTCGATTTGCCCGCGCCGGACCCGCCCACAAGCACGACAAAACTGTTGGGCTCGATCTGCATCGAGACGCCGTCCACGATGTCGAGCGGTTTGCCGGTGTTGCGGTCCTTGACCGTCTTGCGCACGTTGATGAGCTCCACGCTGATGCCGACCTTGTGCTCGTGGTAATGCAGCACCCCGCCCGAGTAGGCGAACACCTGCGTCGGCACGTTGATGATGGCGCCCTCCGGCAGCACGGCGCTGCGCACGCGGTGGCCGTTGAGATAGGTGCCGTTGGTGGAGCCGAGGTCTTTGACCTCGGCGTGGCCGTCCTGGAACGTGACCTCGCAGTGGTGGCGGGAGACACGGTCGCTGGAAAGCTGGATGTCACAGTCCTCGCCGCGGCCGATCAGCACCCGGCGCTTGCGGCGCAGGTCGATCTCGCGCAGGACGGGGTCGTCCTCGTTCTCCCTGCGCAGGCCGCCCGCTTCGGCGTTGGCGCGGATCTCCTGCACGCGGAAGGTGATCTCCTGCGTGGCGTCGTCGCCGTCGGTGTTCAGGCCGATCACGTCACCTTCCTGCAGGCGGCAGCGCTCGCCGGGGCGCAGGTAACGGTTGTTGTACCAGGTGGGGGACCCGCTGCCGTCGTCGCGCAGCTGCCAGCTTTCCCCGTCATATTCCAGCGTGAACTGGCGGTCGCCGACGTTGTTGCGGCGCAGCACATAATCGCAGCGCGCCCCGCGCCCGAAGCTGCAGGGGGCCTTGGCGGCCGGCAGCAGGATACGCTGGCGGTTGCGCTGTTCGGTCACGATCAAAACGATCTCACTGGCCAAAATGCTTCACTTCCTTTCCGGCGGGGCCTTACCAGCGGAATTCGCCGCAAAACGGCACGAACCGCAGCGACGCCTTGCCCAGCGCCAGCGTATCGCCCGCGGCCAGCGGCTGCGGGACCAGCAGGCGCTGGCCGTTTTGGTAGCACAGTTCGCTGGCCGAACCGGGCACCAGCGTAAAGCTGCCGTCCTTGGGGTCATAGGCTACGGCTGCGACGCGCGCGGACAGCGGCGCGTCGGCGCTGAGCAGGCAGGGCGCGCCGTCCGCGCCCGTGCCCAGAAAGCTGCGGCCTTCGCCCAGGCGCAGGTCCCGCCCGCGGCCGGGGCCTTCGGTCACGACCAGCCAGCCCGCCACCGGGCCGCTGGGCACGGCTTCGGGCGCGGCGGCGTCCTGCGTCTGCACAATGCCGCCGCCGCTTTTCAGCGCCGGGTTGCAGTAGGGGCATTCGGGATATTTGTCGCTGTCAAAAAAATGTCCGTTTTCACATTTGGATAGTTTCATGCGGGCGGCTCCTTTCCGGCAGGCCAAAAGCAAATTGGTTTTACAGCACCACCCGCAGCGTGGTGCGGGCGAGCTTGATCACATCGTTGTTGTGCAGCACATGGGCGTCGCCGATGCGCTGGCCCTGTACCTGTACGACCGCGCTGCCCAGCGCCTGCACCAGCACGCGGTCGTCCTCGACCCACAGGATGCAGTGCTGCGGCGCGGCGCGGTGGTCCTCGATGCACAGATCGCACTGTTCCGGGTCTGTGCCGACCACAAGGCTGCCCTGCACCTGGCCGGTCCAGCGTGTGTCGGCCACGGTGCGGCGGGTGCGCACATACAGCGTCAGCCAGCGCGTGGGCAGCGTGTTGGCGGCCTCGGCGGCCGATTCCAGCAGATGCTCGGCTTCGGCGGTCTTTTCGGCCTCGCGGTCGCGCAGGCGCTGCCACAGCCCGTGCACGGCCAACAGCAGCAGCGCCGCGCCCAGCACCGCCGCCGGGCCCCGGAAGCGCCGCAGGTAGAACATGCTGTCGGGCGGCCAGTCTTCGACCGTAAAGCTCGTCACGGCGTCGGCGTCGCTGACATTGGCGGGCGTCAGGCGGCTGGCCACCTTGCGCAGGCGCAGGTCGTACTGGCCCCTGTACAGCGGCTCCAGCGTCAGCGTGGCGGTCATGCCGTCCTCGCTGAGCTCCACGGCGCGGATGGACGGCCGCCAGCCCCAGATATCGTCGCTGCTGATGGCAAAGCGGCGGGCGTTGTCGGCGTTGGAGACCGCCTGGTTGAAGGTGACGGTCAGCGTATCGCGCCCGGTCAGCGTCACGCCGGTCACGGCGGGGCTGGCCAGGCGGTGGCCCATGTAGACCGAGGTCTCGTCCCGCACGGCGGAGCCAAGGCTGGGCACCGTCACGGTCAGCGTGTCCAGCCGCTCGCCGTACAGCGAAAGGTCGACTTCGGTCTTGAATTCCAGCACGTTGGCCAGCGCCTGCTGGCGGCCGGTCACGGCGCGGGAAAGTTCCGCGCGCGTGGCGGTGACCAGGCGGCCGCCGGTCAGCGCGGCGAGGGGTTCGACCGCCTCCTTTTCCTCCGGCTGGCCGACGGCAAAGGCGGTCATGGCCATGTTGAGCTGTTCGGACGCATCGCCCGCCAGACCGGCCAGCAGCGCCGGGTTGGCGGCCGTCTGCATGATGTCGGTGAACAGCAGCAGGCATTTGCGCGGCGCAAGGCTCTGGTACGCCGCATTCACATCGCTGTAAACGGACGTGACCAGGCTGGTCACGTCCAGCTCCCCGGCCGCCTGCCTGATGCCGCTCAGCGCGCGCATGGCGGCCGCGCCGTCGTCGGTGGCGGGCAGCACGCAGGCCGGGCCGCCCGCCGTGGTGTACAGCGCGATCTGGTCGCGCTCGCCCTTGTTTTTGATCAGGGTGCGCACCGCGCCGCGCACGGCGGCGAGGTCGTCCTTCAAAATCGCCGTGCTGTTGTCGATGACGACGAGATAACAGATGGGTTCGCTGGCCATGCCGATGTTGCCGGTGGGGATTTTTTCCTCGCCGATGTACAGCTCGACCCCGGCCGCCTGGACCAGCATCGGGTCAATGGGGCTGCCGGTATCATCCTGGGCTGTGACAAACACATCCAGCTCCGGCACATTGACATAGACCTGCTCGATCGAAAAACCGGTGAAACCGCCGACCGCCTGCGCATCCAGCGCGCGCACAGGCAGGCCCCCTGCCGCCAGGCAGAGGGCCACAAAGACGGCGGCGAACGCCGCCCAAAAACGACGGAAACAAAAAACGGAACGCAGCAAATTCTTCACGGCAGGCACCTCAGCGGGCAGCCGCGCCGGTCCGCACCAGGCGGCGGTGCAGCCCGCGCAGCGCGCGCAGCACGCGGTCGCGTCCGGGGCGCGGTTCGGCCGCGGCGGGCTCTTCGTCGTCGGCCAGCTGCGGCATCACCGGGCGGCGCGGAACCGCGGCGGGCGGTTCTTCATCCGGCAGGTTTTCCTCCTGCCGCACAATGGGCGAGGAGAAGATCGCCCCCGGCACTTCGGTCAGCGCCGGGCCGGTCTGGCGGGTCGGGTCATGGTCGGCCGGGACCGGCTTGGGCTGCGGGGCCGGTTGCTGCGGCGGCGCGGCGGACGCGGCGGGGCTCTGTGCCTGCGCTTCCGCCGCCTCCTGCTCTTCGGCAGCCGCCTGGGCGCGCAGCTCGTCCACCGCGCGGGCGATGGCCTCCGGCCCCAGGTCCAGCTCCACCGGCGGGGTGGGCACTTCCTGCAGGTGGGGCACCTCAAAGGGGTCGCCGTGCTCGATCGGCTCGGGGATCAGCTCCGGCGCTTCCTCGTCTTTGGCGGTTCCCTCGACCTGCATCAGTTCGCGCGCCATGCGGTTGAGGAAGTCGATCAGCTTTTCGCGGCGCTGCTCCAGCGTGCGGACCTCCTCGCGGATGCTGTTGAGCCGCAGCTGGTTGGCGTTCTGCACCTCGTTGGCTTCGGTCGCCGCGCTCTCAACCAGGCGGCGGGCCTGGGCGTGGGCCTGTTCCTTGGCGGTGGTAAGGACGGCGCGGGCCTTTTCGTCCGCCTCGGCCGTGATGCGGTCCGCCTTGCGGCGGGCGTGCTCCACGATCTGGCGGGCCTGCTCATCCGCTTCGTCCAGGCGCTGCTGGCGTTCGGCGCGCAGCGCGGCGCGGTCGTTGTCCAGGTCGCGCCCCTTGATGCGCAGCTCTGCCTGCGCCTGGGCGGCCTGTTCCTTCAGCGCGTCGTTCTCTTTTTTCAGGTCGGAGTTTTTCAGCTGCAGCACGGCGCACTGGTCGCCCAGGGAATGGTTTTTCTCCTTCAGGCTGGCGACGCGGTCCTCCAACTCGCTGCGGCGGCGGGAGGATGCCTCGCTGTTCCCGGCCAGGGCGGCGCTCTGCTCCGACAGGCGGCGGTTTTGCGCCGTCAGGGTCTGGCAGTGCTGCTCCAGGGCGCTGTACTGCTGGCCCAGAGCCTTGGCGTGGTTTTCGGCCCGCTTGAGCCGCTGCTCATATTCTATACAAAGCGCCTGCATCGCCTGGCGCACATCCTGCGTTTCATAGCCGCCGAAGCGCGTCTTGCGGATACCGCTCTGCTCTATGAATTTGGTCACGTCGATTTTTGGCACAACGATTTCCCCCGCTTTTTTACACGTTTCCTTTTTATAGATGTATTATAACAAGAGACGGCCGCAAACGCAACGGGGCGACGATGAAAAAAACGTTCCCGCGCCGGCAGGCGGCGGGAACGCGGCGGCGCGGGGTCATTTTTCGGCGGTGACGCAGGCTTCGCTCTGCAGGACCAGGCGGGCGGCGCTGCCCTGGGGCGGCGGGTCTGCGGCGGGCATGCGCGCCGCGCACAGCGTGACCGTCACCGTATACCGCAGCGCCTGCCCGGCGGCGAGCACCGGGGCCGGGTCCGGCGTGCGCGTCCAGTGCCCGGCGCCCACCGGCAGCCCGGCCGGGACTTCGTACTCGGCCACCGGGCCGCTGGCGTCGCTGACGGTATAGCACAGCGAACAGGCGGCGTTGTTGCGCCCGTCCGGCATCATTCCGGCGCGGCCGTCCGGCGGGTTGATCATGTAACCGAAGTTGACCGCCTCCCCCGGCTGCAGGCGCTGGTCGGCCGGGGCGTAAGCGCAGCGCAGCGGCACATCCACGGCCGCGGGCGGCAGCGGCGCGCACAGCGCCCCGCCGCCGTCCGGGTCTGCCGTGTAAACGCCCCCGCCGCCCACCGGCAGCCCCTGGCCGCCGAACGTGGCGGCATAGTCGGCGCGCAGGCCGCTCAGCCGCACAACGAGTTTGGCGCCGTAGGTCGTGTGGCCGCTGCCGTCCAGCGCCGGTTTTTCGGTCACGGCCCGCGTCGTGTAGTCAAACCCGCTCACGCACAGCGTGCCGGCCTGCGCGTCGGCGGCGATGCGCAGGTCCGGGCATTCCTGTTTGACGGCCGCCCAGCCGCTGCGGGTCTTGTCGATCGCATAGGCGTGGACGGCGGTATCGGGGCCAAAGGCAAGCCCGCCGGTCAGCGTGTAGGCGAGCACCGCCTCCCCGCCGGGCCAGTCGCCTTCCGGCAGTGGCCCGGCGGCCCAGGCTTCCAGCGTGACGGTGTACAGCCCGTCCGCACCGCAAACCGCCTGCTGGCGCAGCTGCAGCACGCCCTCCGGCCAGGGGGCGGCCGCTTCGCCGCCGCCAAGAGCGCGGGCGCTCTCCTGTGTGGCGGGCGCGGCCCGCTGCACGGCTGCGCGCTGTGCCGCCGGGGCGGCGCGCCCGGCCGGGCGCAGCATGGCGGGGCCCAACAACAGCGGCGCCGTGCACAGCGACGCCAGGCACAGGAATATCTTCATAAACCGCTTTTCGGTCATGGCGGGGCCCTCACACCGCCGGGAGCACGGCAGCCAGCACCGCGCCGCTGACCGCGCCCGCCGCCGCCCGCAGCCCGGCCAGTGCCGCCCAGCCCAGGCAGACCGCCGCCAGCAGCAGCGCCGCCAGCGCCAGCACGGTTTGTAGCTTTTGTTTCATGGGTCGTTTCATGGGGTATCTCCTTCCCCGGGCCGCCATACCGGCCCGGCACCCCCAGCATAGCAGCCGCCGCACAAAAAGTTTGGCGGAGCCTGTCGCCCCGCCGCCGCTTTCGCCCTTTTGCGCCCGCCTGCGCCCCCGGCCCGCCTGCGTCCCGCACGGCACCCGCCCACCGCCGCAGGCCGCCGCGCACGTTCCGCATTGCCTGTATCCCCCGGCACCCGTATCCCCCGCCGTAAAAGTTTTTTCAAAAAATGCTTGACAATCCCTGCCCGCCGCGCTATACTGGTAAAGCTGATTCAAACAAGCGATGCCCCTTAGCTCAGTCGGTTAGAGCCAACGATGCGTGGTTAATGTTTTGCATTTCTTCCTTAGCATCATTCGCCTACCGCTTGTATGTTAATCAGGGCAGAAAAAATCAGCGTATCTACAATATATTGCCCCTTAGCTCAGTCGGTTAGAGCACCTGACTGTTAATCAGGGTGTCCTCGG
>DWXD01000033.1 GCA_019119365.1 Candidatus Gemmiger stercoripullorum
TCTAAACTCTCAACTCTTAACTCTATTATAACGGTCGCCGCGGCCGGGCCGCGGGGGAAAAGCGCAGGGCGGGGGGAGCCCGGCGGGGTGGGCCGGGCGCTGCCGGAAGGCGCGCAGGGGCGGGGCATGCCCCGCCCGAAAACCCTGCGGCGGCGCAAACGCCCGCAGGAGGGATAAATCCCTCCCCTACGGCCGACGGCGGGTGCGCAGCGGTTTCGCCGGTGTGCGCGCAACATATAAAACGAACGTAGGGCGGGATGCCCCATCCCGCCGCACCCCGCGGCGGCGCGAACGTTCCAATTTTGAAATTGCCGCGGTGCGGCGGGCGTGAACGCCCGCCCTACAGGGCAAGAGAAACCGCGGCGACAAACCGGGAAATTGCGGCGGCGGGAACGTCCGCGGGCGGATATGGAATCCGCCCCTACAATGGTTTTTTCAATGTTGCAGCCAACCGGGAAACCACGATCCTCGCGTTACCGCGAACCTGTGTAGGGGACGATGCTTGCATCGTCCCGCACCCCACGGCGGCGCAAACACACCGGGTGGGCGGTCGTTGCCGGAAGGCATGTAGGGGCGGGGCATGCCCCGCCCGCAAACCTTGCGGCGGCGCAAACGCCCGCGGGTTGGTTTGGCCCCCTTGTCAAAGGGGGCTGGCTGCGGCGAAAGCCGCAGACTGGGGGATTGTTTAGAAGCCGGCAGCCGTTCCCGAAAGGCTGCGCAGGGGGGTACTTTGCGGGTGGGCGGCCGCTTCCGGGGGCGGCATTTCGGGGCGGGGCAATCCCTCCGCCCGCGCCTGGCGGCGCGGCCACCTCCCTTTGACAAGGGAGGCAAATTGCGGGGCGGGGCCTGCAACCAACCGGGAAACCGTGATCTTGATGTTATTGCGAACCCGTGTAGGGGCCGATTCTATATCGGCCCGGTCTGCGGCGGCGCGAACACCCCCGGGCGGATATGGAATCCGCCCCTACATGGGTTTTTTCAATGTTGCAGCCAACCGGGAAACCACGATCCTCGCGTTACCGCGAACCTGTGTAGGGGACGATGCTTGCATCGTCCCGCACCCCGCGGCGGCGCGAACGTTCCAATTTTGAAATTGCCGCGGTGCGGCGGGCGTGAACGCCCGCCCTACAGGGCAAGGGAAACCGCGGCGACAAACCGGGAAATTGCGGCAGCGCAAACACCCCGGGCGGATATGGAATCCGCCCCTACATGGGTTTTCCACGGTATCCGGGGCCGCCCCGGGCTGCGGGCTTTCGTTAGAAATAGCTCCGCACCTGGAAGCGGTCTTCCTGTTCGGCTTCCTCCACGACGAGCTTTTCGTGGTTGAAATCAAAGTGCACGCTGCGGCACAGCTCCAGGTTGCGGGTCAGGCGCAGCAGGGTGTCGACACGCTTCTGTTCGTCCTTTGTATAGAACAGGTAGCTCGCGCCTTCCTTTTTGGCGCGGCCGGTGCGGCCGATGCGGTGGGTGTAGTGCTCGTTTTCTTCCGGCACGTCGTAGTTGATGACCGCGTCGACGTCGGACACGTCGATGCCGCGCGCCGCGACGTCGGTGGCGACAAGCACCGCGATCTCGCCCGCCTTGAACCGCTGCATAATGCGGTTGCGCTCGGCCTGGGAAAGGTCGCCGTGCAGGCAGTCGACGTTGAAATTCAGGCGCGCGAGCTGGTTGGCCAGCATGCCGGTCGTGTATTTGGTGTTGCAGAACACCATGACGCGCCGGTAGCCCTCCGAGATGATGAGCTGCGCGAGGTCGGCGAGCTTGTCGCGCCCGGTGGTCAGCAGCTTGTACTGGTCGATCTTGGGGCTGGATTCCTCCACCGGCTGCACGCTGACCTCGGCGGCGTTGCGCTGGTACAGCCAGCCGATGTCCAGCACTTCGCGGCTGATGGTGGCCGAGAACATCGACAGGCTTTTGCGGTTTTTGAGCAGGTCGATGATGTGGCGCACGTCCTTGTAAAAGCCCATGTTGAGCATCTCGTCCGCCTCGTCCAGCACGATGGTCTCGACAGCCGAGAGGTCCACCGCCTTGTGGCGGTAGTGGTCCATCAGGCGGCCGGGCGTGGCGACCACGACCTGGCAGCCCGCCTTGAGCTGGCGCTGCTGCTTGTCCATGCCTGCGCCGCCGTAGACGCAGACAACGCGTACGCCGGGCAGAAACTGCGCGAGGTGTTCAAGGTCGCCCGCGATCTGCTGCGCAAGCTCACGCGTGGGGGAGAGGATCACGGCCCGCGGTTTGCCCGCCGGGACATCGGCGATCTTTTCCAAAATCGGGATGCCGAAGGCCACCGTCTTGCCGGTGCCGGTGGGGGCCTTGGCGATCATATCGTGCCCGGCCAGCATCAGCGGGATGGCCTTTTGCTGGATCTCGGTCATCTCGGTATAGCCCATGGCCTCGGTCGCCCGGACGATCTCCGCCCGGACGGGAAGTTCGTTAAACTGCATGCAGGTTCCGCCTTTCGCGCATTGGTCGCTGTTTATGACATATCTTTTTTATTATAGCAAAAAACGGGGAAGATGTAAAATTGAGCGTTAAGGCGGGCGGCCGCACGCCAAACGACCCGTTTTGTAATGGTTTTGTTGTTGTTCCGCCGTTCTTCCGCCGTTTATAATAAAACAAAATATGGCGCGCCTTTTTGCCGCAAATTCATGAAATTTATGGAGGTGTCCACCGATGAAACTGCGTTCGCTCACCCTTTTGCTGGCCCTTTGCCTTGCCGTGTTTTCCGGCTGCGGGGCACAGGAGGCCGCCGCTTCGTCCGGGGCTGTTTCGTCCGGTACGGCGTCCGCCGAAACCTCGGAAGAGGATACCCAAAAACAGGAATTGCAGCAGCAGCTGGAGGACGTCCGGGAACAGGCCGCCGCGGACGGCGAAGAAAGCGCTTTGCCCCCCGATGAGACAAGCGCCGAATTCGACCAGGCCGCCGAAGATGCGCAGGCCGCCATAGAAGAGGAGCTCGCGTCCTGATGCTGCACACCGCCCGCCGGGGTATACCGGCGGGCGGTGTTTTGTTTTTTGGGGGTGGAGGTAGAGGCGGCGGGGAAGGTTCCAATTTTGAAATTGCCGCGGTGCGGCGGGCGTGAACGCCCGCCCTACAAAGCAAGGGAAACCGCGGCGGCCAACCGGGAAACCATGATCCGCGCGTTATCGCGAACCCGTGTAGGGGCCGATTCTATATCGGCCCGGTCTGCGGCGCCGCAAACACCCCGGGCGGATATCTACGGCCTAAGAGCCGGACCTGCGGTCTTTGGCCTCCGAAACGCGCCTGCGGGCGCAGTGGAATCCGCCCCTACATGATGGGGAAATGCGGCGGTTGCTTCCGGGGGCGGCATTTCGTGGCGGGGCAATCCCTCCGCCCGCGCCTGGCGGCGCGGCCACCTCCCTTTGACAAGGGAGGCAAATGGCATGGCGGGGCCCGCAGCCAACCGCCCGCCGCAATTCCTAATTCCTCATTCCTAATTCCTAATTCCTCATTTCCAACCCCTGCTTCTCCCTCACACCAGATACTCCCGTATCTCCCCTTCGACCGCGCGGACTTCCTGCAGGAACGCGCGGGCGGAGACGCGCAGGCCGCCGCTGCCCAAAATGATGATCTGCTCCGCCCCGTCCGAGCTGACCACCCGCACGCGGTGGCGGCGGCCGAGCTCGTGGGTCGTCTTTTCAATGTACATGTCGGCGGTCTCGGCTTCGCGCGTGAAGACGACGTGGATGTTGTGGTATTTCTCGACGCTGCCCACGCCGCCGCGCACCTTGTAGGCGTCGAACACGACGATGGCGGCGCAGCGGCGGTAGCCCGCATAGTTGCACAGGATGTCCTGCAAACGGCGGCGCGCGGTCTCGAGGTCCGTCTCGGCCAGCGCGCGCAGCTCGTCCCAGGCAAAGATGACGTTGTAGCCGTCTACAAGCAGGTACTCGGGGCCTTCGGGCGGGGGCGCGGACCGGGCTGCCCCGCCCGCCGGGGCGGTTTTGCGCGCCATCGCCTTGCGCGCGGCCAGGCCGGCGTTTTCGCCGGGGCGGCTGCGGCGCACCGGGCCGTAGGTGCGCTCAAAGATCGCGAGCAGCTCCTTGTCCTGCTCCAGCGTGCCGCGGTAGGCGGCGGCGCGGCGGCGGGCGGCGGGGGTCTCGTCCCCGTCTGCGGCTTCGCCGTCGCCGCCCGCATCCGGGGCCAGGCGGCCCAGCCCGCTCGAGACATGCGCGCGGGCGGGGGCTTCGTCCCATTTGACCAGCACGCCCGCGCCGTGGCTGCAAAAGACAGAATCGGCCGGGTTTTCGGTGCCGGCGTCGGGGTCGTAGCCTGCGGCGGCGATGACTTCCTCCGCATTGTGGCAGGGCGCATAGCCCGCGGGCGTGACCTGCAGGCGGCCTGCGCCGCGCGTGTAGGCCGCGACCTCCCGCGCGTAGCCGCGCAGCCCGGCCACCGGCGCGCGGCCGGTGAGCACGGTCAGGCCGCCTTCGGTTTCGGGGGCCTGCGGCGGCTCGGTCTCGCCGGACATGCGCTGGATATCGCTCTTCGCACGGCCGACAGCGTCGGCGGGCAGCTCCAGCCGCAGCGCGTACCACGGTTCCAGCAGCTGCACTTTCCCCGCGCGGGCGGCTGTGCGCAGGCCCTGGCGCACGGCGCGGTAGGTGGCCTGGCGGAAGTCGCCGCCCTCGGTGTGCTTGAGGTGCGCGCGCCCGGCTGTCAGCGTGATTTTGACATCGGTCAGCGGCGCGCCGGTCAGCACGCCCGCGTGGGTGCGCTCGGCCAGGTGGGTCAAGATCAGCCGCTGCCAGCTGCCGTCCAGCGTGTCGGGGCGGCAGGCCGCGGCCAGCTGCACGCCGCTGCCGCGCGGGGTGGGTTCCAGCAACAGGTGCACCTCGGCATAATGGCGCAGCGGTTCATAATGGCCGAAACCCTCCACCGCGCCGGTCAGCGTCTCTTTATACAAAATGCCGCCTTCGTCAAACCCAGCCTCGATGCCGAAACGGTCCTGCAATACGCGCTGCAAAATTTCCAGCTGCACTTCGCCCATCAGCTGCAGGTGCACTTCGCCCAGCGTTTCCTGCCAGACGACATGCAGCTGCGGGTCTTCGGCTTCCAGCGTGCGCAGCGCGCGCAGGGCGGCGTGCACGTCGGCCCCGGCCGGCAGCCGCAGGCGGTAGCTCAGCACCGGTTCCAGCACCGGCAGCGCGGCGTCCGGCTCGGCCCCCAGGCCCTGGCCGGGGTAGGCGGCGCTCAGGCCGGTAACAGCCACGACATCGCCGGGCCAGGCTTCGCTGACAAGGCGGAACTTGCTGCCGGAATACACGCGCAGCTGGTCGGCTTTTTCGCGGAAAGCCGCGCGCGCGTCGGGGCGGCTTTCCAGCATATCCTTGACATGCAGGCAGCCGCCGGTCACTTTCAGGTAGGTCAGCCGCGCGCCGCCGTCCTCGGCGATCTTGAACACCCGCGCGCCGAACGCCTGCGCCGCGGCGGGCTGGCGCGTGTAGCGGCGCAGCGCGGCAAGCAGGGCGTCGACGCCGTCCAGCCGCAGCGCCGCGCCGAACAGGCAGGGGAACACCTCCCGCCGGGGGATGGCCGTGACGATATCTTCCTCCCGCGGGTCCGCGCCCGAAAGCACCTGCTCCATCAGCGGCTCGCTGGCCATAGCCAGCGCCTCGGCGCGGGCGGCGGCGGGCACATCGGGGCCAAAGTCCACACAGCCGTCGCCAAAGCGGGCGCGCAGCTCGCGCAGGCGCACGGCGCGGTCCGCCCCGGGCAGGTCCATCTTGTTGATGAACACAAACGTCGGCACGCGGTAGCGCTCCAGCAGCCGCCACAGCGTCTGGGTGTGGGCCTGCACGCCGTCGGTGCCCGAAACGACAAGGATCGCATAGTCAAGCACCTGCAGCGTGCGCTCGGCTTCGGCGGAAAAATCGACATGCCCGGGCGTGTCCAGCAGCGTGAACACCGTCTCCTCCCCGCCCGGCCCGGGCGCGGCGGGCAGCGCCAGCACCGCCTGCTTGGCAAAGATCGTGATGCCGCGCGCGCGTTCCTGCGCGTCGGTGTCGAGAAAAGCGTCCCGGTGGTCGACACGCCCCAGCCGCCGCAGCACGCCCGCGCGGTAGAGCATCGCCTCCGCCAGCGTCGTCTTGCCGCTGTCAACATGGGCGAGGATGCCCGCGCAAATGCGCTTGACGCGGCGGCTCTGCCCGGCCTGTTCGCCCATAACAAAAGCCCCCTCCTCCGTGTGAATATACCGCAACCAGTATAACACAAGAGGATGGGGGCGTCGAGAGAGTTTTCAGCAAGAAGGTTCCAGCGCGCCGTAGGCCGCATCGTCCACCGGCTCGCACCATTCGTTGGATGTCGCCTCGCCTGGCACTTCCACTGCAATGCGGCTGAACCAGCTGTCCTTTTTGGCGCCGTGCCAGTGCTTGACGTTGGCCGGGATGGTAACGACCATGCCGGGCGTCAGGCTGACGGCTTCCTTGCCTTCCTCCTGGTACCAGCCTTCCCCGGCCGTGCAGATCAGAATCTGGCCGCCGCCGCTTTTGGCGTGGTGGATGTGCCAGTTGTTGCGGCAGCCCGGCGCAAAGGTAACATTGGCCAGGAACACCGGGCACTCGCCCGCCTTCGTCAGCGGGTTTAAGTAAGAATGGCCGGTGAAATACTGCGCGTAGGCCGCGTTCGGCTGGCCGAGGCCAAACACGTTTTCTTTGTCGAATTGCGCTTTGTCCTGCATACGCATGGGGTTTCCTCCTTTTTTGTCATTGTGTCCTGCCTTGTGTCCTGTATGGTTTAGCCCGCACAGGCGGCGGATGCCGGGGCTCCCCTTTACCCCGCCTGCAGCGGCTCTTTGCAGGCATTCAGCGCGTTGAACAGCCGCGGAATGCCCATATAGCCGCTGGCGTGGACAAGCGCGCAGACCACTTCCTCGCGCGTGTTGCCCGCTTTCAGCGCGCCCTGCACATGGCTTTTGAGCTGCACTTCCGCGCCGCCCAGCGCCGCCAGCAGCACCACGGTCAGCAGTTCGCGGGTCTTGCCATCGAGGCCGGTGCGGGTGCCAAAGTCCCCAAAGCACAGCTCGGTCAAAAAGCGGGGCACGGCTTTATCAAAGGGTTCCGGCAGCCAGGTGTAGCGGGCGGCGATCTCGTCCCCGTACAGGGGCGCCTGGATGGCCAGCCCTTTTTGATACCGCTCGTCCTCGCTCTCGCCGGTCAGCGTCGTTTGGCCGGGCAGCGGCAGCTCGAGGCCGCTGGCGGTGAACGCCTCGTTCATGGTACTGATGGCGTTGAGGGTCCTGGGGAAGCCGATGAACGGCGCGCACTGGTAGATTGCTTCCCGAATTTCCACCGGCGTGCACCCGGCGTTGAGGCTGGCCCCCACATGGGCTTTGAGCTGGGGCAGGGTGCTGAGGGTCGTCAGTACCGTGACGGTGACGAGCTCCCGCATTCGGTTATCAAGGCTGCCGGTGTAGCAGACATCCCCAAAGATATAGCCCTGCAAGATCTGCATGAACGCGCCGTCGGCGCCTTCGTTTCCGGCGGCGTGGCTGTGGAACAGCTCCTGCATTTTCTGTTCGGTTCTTTCTTTGCGGTTCATTTGGCGGTCCATACGATTCCTTCCTTTCTCATTTCAAAGGCTTTCCGCCCACTGTTTGAGCGTTTCTTCCGTGGGGTTGCCGTTGAGCAGGCCGCCTGCCACGATCTTGGCGCCGGGGCAGCCGGGGGCAAGCTCTGCGGCCGTTTGCCCCAAACCACTGCCGCCGGAAGTGGCAAACAGGACGATGGTCTTCCCGGCGAAATCATAGCTTTCCAAAAAGGTGCGGATGATGTGCGGCGCGGTGTACCACCAGATGGGAAACCCCAGGTAGATGCGGTCATAGCCCGCCACATCCGCCGCATGGTCCGCCAGCGCCGGGCGGGAGGACGGGTCGTTCATCTCCACCGAACTGCGGGAGCGTTTGTCCTGCCAGTTCAAATCGGCGCGGGTGTAGGGTTCGGCGGGTTTGATCTCATAGAGGTCGCTGCCGGTCGCGGCCGCCAGCTTTTCCGCCACACGCCGGGTCACGCCGCTGGCCGAGAAATAAGCCACCAATGTTTTGCGCATAAATTTCAGCCTCCTTACTTTTTTGAACATTTGCGGGGTTGGGTTTTGCTTTTCTGCTTTCATTATAGACGCACGCCCGTTTAATGTCTAATGCTTATATTTTATTCTTATTCATTCGTTAAACAAATGGTTTGCGCACAAAAATTCCCGCCGGGGAACCCCGGCGGGTTGGCGTGTTGAGGAAGCCCCCCGTTTCCGGTTGCCTTGGCAGGCGGGCGGAAAGGTCAGGTTTTTTCGGGGGCGGGGAAGGTCACGCGGATGGTGGTGCCGGTGCCGACGATGGAGCGCAGGTCGATGTGCGCGCCGTGCAGCGCGGCGATGTGCTTGACGATCGCCAGGCCCAGGCCGGTGCCGCCGGTGGCCTTGCTGCGGCTTTTGTCCACGCGGTAGAACCGCTCGAACACGCGGGCCTGCGCGTCCTGCGGGATGCCGATGCCGTTGTCCTCCACCTCGAACCAGGAAGCGCCGCTGCGGTCGGTGCCGGTGCGCAGCACCACATGCCCGCCGGGGCGGTTGTAGCGGATGGCGTTGTCGCACAGGTTGGTGATCAGCTCGGTCAGCATATCGCGGCTGCCCAGCACCGGGGCGGGCGCGTCCTCGCACAGCAGCGAGACATACGCCTTGCGGGCGTTCATGGTCATGGTTGCGCTCACATCCCGCGCCAGCACGCCCAGGTCCAGCGGCGTGCGCTCGGGCGGGGCGCCGCCCTGCGCCTGCTGCATGCCGTCCAGCTGCGAAAGCTGCAGGATGTCCGACACCAGGCGGATCATGCGCCCGGCTTCGCGGTGGATGCGCTGGCCGAACACCGGCACGTCGGCGGGTTTGGCCATGCCGGTCTCCAGCAGCTCCGCAAAGCCGGAGATGCTGGTCAGCGGCGTTTTCAGCTCGTGGCTGACGTTGGCCGTGAACTCCCGGCGCATGGCTTCGTTGTTTTCGCGCAGGCGGCGGTCGGACTGGATCGTATGCGCCAGCGGGATCAGCTCCTCATACGGCACGTTGGCCTCGATGGTGTCGAGGTGTTCGGCCATGGCCGTGATCGGCCGCACAAGCCGCCGCGTCAGCCAGAGGCCGACGGCCCACGCCGCCAGCAGCACGACCGCCCCGCCGCCCGCCAGCAGCGGCAGCACACGGTTGTAGCTGGCCCACATGCTGGAAGTTTCTTCGGCCAGGCGCAGGATCTGGCCGTTTTCCATGCGCAGCGCATAGTAATGCGTCTCGGCGCCCAGGGTGGGGCTTTCGCGCACGCTGCGGCCCTCGCCCGCCTGCAGCGCTTCGCTGATCTCCGGGCGGGAGAGGTGGTTGTCCATGTCGGTCTCGTCTTTGTGCTCGCTGTCAAACAGCACGCTGCCGTCGGCGTCGATCAGCGTCAGGCGCAGCGGGCTGCCCGGCAGGTACCCGGCCAGGCTTTCGGGGTCGGGCGTTTCGGCGGATTGATAGCCGACGGCCACGGCGCGGGTCATGCGCTCGAGGTCGCGGTCCACCTGCACGCCGTAGGCGCCGTGGAACAGCACGGCCGCGGCCGCGGCCGTGAGCACCACGGCCAGCAGGCCGATGGCCATCAGCGCGCGCTGGATGCTGCGCGCCATGCGCTGCGGGGCCGGGCCGGCAGACTCTTCAGGTCTCATCGCCGCCCTCACCGCCTTCCCCGCTTTCCGGTACGCGGGCGCTGAGCTTGTAGCCCACCTTGCGCACGGTGCGGATGTTCTCGCCCGCTTCGCCAAGTTTCTGGCGCAGCGTGCGCACATGCATGTCGATGGTGCGCGACTCCAGCAGGTCGTCGGTATCCCACACGGCCTTCATGATGCGTTCGCGCGCGAGGACTTCCTCGGGGTGTTCCAGAAAGAAATGCAGCAGCGCGTATTCCTTAAAGGTCAGTTCGACCGGCTCCTCCTCCACCGTGACGGTGCGGGTCACATCGTCCAGCGCAATGGGCCCGAAGCGCAGCGCCGCCGGGGCGCTGGCCGCGCCGCTCTGGGCGCGGCGCAGCACAGCCCGGACGCGGCTGATGAACTCCATGATGCCGAACGGCTTGCACAGGTAGTCGTCCGCGCCCTTGTCCAGCCCTTTGACCACGTCGATCTCGCTGGATTTGGCCGTGACCATCAGCACCGGCACGCTGCGGGTGGCGGCGTCTTCGCGCAGGCGCGCCAGGATCTGGTAGCCGTCCTCATCCGGCAGCATGACGTCCAGGATGACAAGGTCGGGCACGCTCTGGCGCACGGCGGCCCAGAAGCTCCTGCCGTCCTCAAAGCCCTGCACCTGGTAGCCGTTGGTCTGCAGGGCGTACTGTTCCAGTTCGCGGATGCTGGCGTCGTCTTCTACAATATAGATCATGAGGGGGCCTTCTTTCGTTGGGTTGTGGATGTTCGGACAAAAGGGCGGCTGCGCCCCGCCCGGTTTACGGCGGGGGGTCAGGCAAAGGTATACTGCCCGCGGTAGCGCTCGTAGCGCTGCTCGAACTTGCCGCCGCCCGCGCGCAGGCGGTTGAGGTATTCGTGCGTGTCAAAGCGGTCCTCGGCCACCTCGATCATCGCCACCGCAATGTTGGAGCAGTGGTCGGCAATGCGCTCGTAGACGGTCAGCAGGTCGTCCAGCACAAAACCGTATTCGATCGTGCAGGTACCGGCCTGCAGGCGGGCGATGTGCCGCGCCTTGACCTCGCGCACAAGGCCGTCTACGACCTGCTCGAGCGGTTCGATCTTGGAGGCGGCGTAGCGGTCCCGGTTCTGGAAAGCGTCCACCGTGCGGTTGAGGATGTCCTGCACGGCGGCTTCCAGCACCGCGAGGTCGTCCAGCGCCTCGGCGCTGAAGCGGATGTCCTTGTCGCGGATCTCGCGCGCGGTCTCGGTCAGGTTGACCGCGTGGTCGGTGATGCGCTCAAAGTCGCCGATGGTGTGCAGCAGCGTGTTGATGGTGCGGTTGTCGGCGGCCGAAAGCTCATGCCCCGACAGCTTGACCAGGTAGCTGCCCAGCACGTCCTCGTAGTGGTCCTCGGCGTCCTCCTTGCGGATGACCTCGTCCACAATGGCGTCGTCCCAGCGGCGGGTGGCGGACATCGCCTGCAGCAGCGCGGTGCGGCAGATCTCAGCCATGTCGCCGCCGACAAGGCGGGCGCGCTCGACCGCGACGGCCGGGGTGTTGAGCAGGCGCTCGTCCAGGATGGCGGCCTGTTCCGGCTGCGCGTCCTTGGCATCGGGCACCGTGAGGATGGCCAGCCGCACAAGCAGTTTGTTGAACGGCAGCAGGATGGCGGTGGTCACAACGTTGAACACGGTGTGGATGACCGCGATGTTGAAGGCGTTGGCCTGCGCGTGGTAGAACGGGAACCGGAACACCGCGTTGAGCGCGTAGAACCCGGACAGGAACACGACGGTGCCGATGATGTTGAAATACAGGTGGATCATGGCCGTGCGGCGGGCGTTCTTGTTCGCCCCGGCCGAGGACAGCAGCGCCGTGACGCAGGTGCCGATGTTCTGGCCCATGATGATGGGCATGGCCGCCGCGCAGGACACCGCGCCGGTCGAGGTGGACAGCGCCTGCAGGATGCCGACCGAGGCCGAGGAAGACTGGATGATGCCGGTCAGCGCCGCGCCGACGATGACGCCGAGCACCGGGTTCTGGAACGCCAGGAACAGCCGCCCGAACCAGGGGGCGTCGGCCAGCGGGGCGGTCGCGCCGGACATTAGGTCCATGCCCGCCATGAGGATGGCGAAGCCGAGGAAGATCTGCCCCACGCCCTTTTTGCGGTCCTTGCCGAACATGAACAGCGCAATGCCCGCAAAGCCGAGCAGCGGGCTCCAGGCGTTGGGGGAGAGCATCTGGATCAGGAAGCTGTCGCCCTGCAGGCCGGTCAAGCTCAGCAGCCAGGCCGTGACCGTGGTGCCGATGTTCGCGCCCATGATGACGCCGACGGCCTGGTAGAGGTTCATCAGGTTGGAGTTGACAAAGCCCACGACCATGACCGTTGTGGCCGAGCTGGACTGGATGACCGCCGTGACGGCCAGGCCCAGCAGCAGCCCGCGCAGCGGCGAGGCGGTCATTTTGCTGAGGATGCCCTGCAGCTTGCCGCCCGCGGTCTGTTCCAGGCTTTTGCCCATGACGTCCATGCCGTACAGGAACATGGCAAGGCCGCCGAGCAGCGTGAAGATGTTGAAGACGCTCATAAGGTTGCACATCCATTCTCTTTGCGGAAAAGCGGCACAGGGCTGCGGCGCAGCGCCGCCAAGCGCCCCGCCCGGGGCGCTTGGCCTGTTCCGTTCTCCTGTTTTTCCGGGGCCGTGCCCCGTGCCGCTTTGCAGCGGCACTATACCAATTTCTATTATAAGCGCGGGCCCCTGCGCGCGCACAGCAAATGCGGGTAAAGTGTTTGTAAAATTTGTGTAAAGCGGTCAGGGCCCCCATTTTGTGCAAATTGCGCTTTGCAAGCGGCGGCGGGTATGGTATACTTTGGCTGTGGCGCGGCTTTTTGTCCCCGCATTTATTTTATATCATCTTATCCCGTTTTTATAAACCCCACAACCAAGAGGAGGGAACCCTGATGCAGACATCTTATGTGATCTTTACCGACTCCACCGGCGACCTGACCCCCGCGCTGATCGAGCAGTGCGAGCTGCAGGTGATGCCGATGGCCTTCAACCTGGACGGCGCCGACTACCGCAACTATCCCGACGGGCGCGAGATGAGCCCGCACGAATTTTACGAAAAACTGCGCGGCGGCAGCCTGTGCAAAACCAGCCAGATCCCCATTTCCGAATTTGTCGACGCGTTCACGCCGGTGCTGGAGCAGGGGCTGGACATCCTCTACCTCGCGTTTTCCAGCGGGCTTTCGGGCACGTTCCAGTCCAGCCGCCTGGCCGTGGAGGAGCTGAAGGAAAAATACCCCGCCCGCCGCATGATCTGCGTCGATTCGCTGCAGGCCAGCATGGGCGAAGGGCTGTTTGCGTATCTTGTCGCGCAAAAGCGCCTGCAGGGCGCGGCGCTGGACGAAGCGGCCCGCTATGCCAGCGACCTGGCCCCGTCTGTCTGCGCCTGGTTCACGGTGGACGACCTGATGTTCCTCAAGCGCGGCGGCCGCGTCAGCGGCGCGGTGGCCGTGGCGGGCACGCTGCTGGGCATCAAGCCGGTGCTGCATGTGGACGACGAAGGCCACCTGATCGCGATGGAAAAGGTGCGCGGCCGCCGCGCCAGCCTGGACGCGCTGGTGCGCCACTTTGAACAGACCGCGCTGGACAAGACCGGCGGCACCGTGTTCATCAGCCACGGCGACTGCGCCGAAGACTGCCGCTATGTGATCGACAAGCTCAAGGCGCTGGGCGTCAAGGACATCCAGATGGGCGATATCGGCCCGGTCATCGGCGCGCACAGCGGCCCCGGCACCGTGGCGCTGTTCTGGGTGGGCAGCAAGCGGTAAGCGCGCCCGGGAAAAATTATATTTATAATAATTTATATTTATACAGCTTTTATGCACTGCGCTCTTGCATATGGCGCGCGAGTGGTGTAAGATAAAAAGGTATCGCAAAACGTGCCGGGGCAGAGCATGTGCGGCTTTTCCGGTCTGGCTGCGCCAGACCGGCCCCGGCGCGGCACAGGCGGCCGTGCGGCCGCCGTTTCAGCGTTTCAGGAGGGAACCATATGAAAATGAAAAAAATCACATCCGCGGCGCTGGCCCTGGGCCTGGCGCTGGGCCTTGCCGGGTGCGGCGGCAACCAGGCCGCCGGCGGCAGCGACCTTGAATACATCAAGGAAAAAGGCACCATGGTCATCGGCTACACGGTGTACGAGCCGATGAACTACACCGACGAAAACGGCGTGTTCACCGGCTTTGACACCGAGCTTGCCACCGCCGTGTGCCAGAAGCTCGGCGTGGAGCCGGAGTTCGTTGAGATCAACTGGGACACCAAGATCGCCGAGCTGGACGGCAAGAGCATCGACTGCATCTGGAACGGCATGACGCTGACCGATGATATCCTGGAAAACACCGCCTGCACCGAGCCCTATGTCAAAAACGCGCAGGTCGTGGTCATGAAGGCCGACGCGGCCTATTCTTCCACCGCCGACCTCACCGGCGCGACCATCGTGGCGGAGGGCGGCAGCGCCGGGCAGTCCACCGTGGAGGAGAACGCTGATCTCTCCCAGGCAGAGCTTATCACCAAGACCGTGCAGACCGACTGCCTGATGGAAGTTGAGGCCGGCACCGCCGACGCGGCCGTGCTGGACCTGACGCTGGCTTCCGCCATGATCGGCGAAGGCACCGACTACGCCGACCTGGCCATCAAGGACGAGCTCAACGTGGAGGAATACGGCGTCGCGTTCCGCAAGGGCAGCGATGTGCCCGCCGCGGTCAACGAGGCGTTCGCCGAACTGCGCGCGCACGGCGGCATGCAGGATCTGGCCGAAAAGTACGGCCTGACCCTGGCGGAGTAAGCCATGGGCGAGGCTGCGGTCATCTGGGGCCGCCTGCTCGGTTCGTTCTGGCTCAACGTCCAGCTGTTTGCGCTGACGCTTGTGTTCGCGCTGCCGCTGGGGCTCATCGTCGCCTTTGGGTCCATGAGCCGCTTTGCGCCGCTGCGCGGGGCGGTCAAGACCTTTGTGTGGATCATCCGCGGCACGCCGCTGATGCTGCAGGTCATTGTGCTGTTCATGGGCCCGGGCCTGCTGGGCCTGCCCAACCCCTGGCCCGCCGGGTCGGGCGGGCGGCTGACGGCGGCCGTGGCGGCTTTCGTGATCAACTACGCGTGCTATTTTTCGGAAATTTACCGCGGCGGCATCGAGGCGGTGCCCCGCGGCCAGACCGAAGCCGGGCAGGTGCTGGGCATGACGCGGCGGCAGATCTTTTTCAAGGTCACGCTGCTGCAGGTCGTCAAGCGTATCCTGCCGCCGATGGGCAACGAGGTCATCACGCTCATCAAGGACACTTCGCTCGCCAACGTGATCTCCAACAAGGAGATCATCATGATGGCGAAGGAATACGGCGCGCGCGGCCTGATCTGGCCGCTGTTCTCCACGGCAATCTTCTTCCTGGTCTTTGTCGGCGCGCTGACGCTGCTGCTGGGCCGCCTGGAAAAGAAGCTCGACTATTTCCGCTGCTGAAAAGGGGGGCTGTGCGTTGGCATTATTGGAAGTAAACGGCATCGGCAAGAGCTTTGGCGCGACCGCCGTGCTGCGCGACATCTCCCTGCAGCTGGACAAGGGCGAAACGCTGGCGATCATCGGCTCGTCCGGTTCCGGCAAAACAACGCTGCTGCGCTGCCTGAATTTCCTGGAAACCGCCGACCGCGGGCAGATCACGGTGGACGGCCAGACCCTGTGGGACGCCGCCGACCCCCGCACCCAGAGCGAGGAAGAGATCCGCAAAAAGCGGCTGCACTTCGGCCTGGTTTTCCAGAACTTCAACCTTTTCCCGCAGTACACGGCGCTGCAGAACGTGATGCTGGCCGGGCAGCTGCTGGCAAAAGAGCGCCCCGACTACAAGCAGAACAAAAAGGCGATCTTTGCCGGGCTGGAAGCCCGGGCGCGGGACCTGCTCGCACAGATGGGCCTTTCCGACCGGGCCGGGCATTACCCGCACCAGCTTTCGGGCGGGCAGCAGCAGCGGGTGGCCATCGCCCGCGCGCTGGCGCTGCAGCCGGACATCCTCTGCTTTGACGAGCCGACCAGCGCGCTCGACCCCGAGCTGACCGGCGAGGTGCTGCGCGTGCTGCGCGCGCTGGCGGAGCAGAAAACAACAATGATCATCGTCACGCACGAGATGCACTTTGCCCGCGACGTGGCCGACCGCATCCTGTTCATGGACGGCGGCAGCGTTGTGGAGGAAGGCCCCGCGCACGAGGTCATCGACCACCCGCGCGAGGAGCGCACCCGCCGTTTCCTGGCCAGCTACGCCGCCGGGAACGCCTGAAATCAAACGCCGAAGGGCCCCCGCTTCCGCGGGGGCCCTTTTCCACTGCCCGGGCCGCGGGCCGGGGCTTTGACAAAACACACAGTTTATTTGCGGGCGGGGGCGCGCCTGACGGCGGGTTCGACAAAAGCGCCTAAGAAGCGGCAAAAATGTAAACAGTTGGTCATGGTTTTGTAAAAAATTCGTTGAAACACGGCCGGGTTTCTGGTATGATAATAGCGGCGGCCCGGCGCGCCCGCGGCTGCCGATACCTTGGAATACCAATATAGGGAGACCTGCCCATGGACGTATCATTGTCACATTTTCTCGGGCAGATGGCTGCCAGCCCGGTGCTGCTCATCACCGTCGTGCTGACGCTGGGGGTCATCTTCGTCAACGGCTGGACCGACGCGCCCAACGCCATCGCCACCTGCATCAGCACGCGCTGCATGCGGGTGCGGCCCGCCATCCTGCTCAGCGCCGGGTTCAACTTTCTCGGCGTGCTGGTCATGACCCACATCAACTCCTCAGTCGCTTCGACCATCTCCAACATGGTCGATTTCGGCGGCAACACGCACGAGGCGCTCATCGCGCTGTGCGCGGCGCTGTTCTCGATCGTGGTGTACAGCGTGGGCGCCAGCTACTTCGGCATCCCCACCTCGGAGAGCCACAGCCTGATCGCCGGTTTGACCGGCGCGGCCATTGCGCTGCACAACGGGCTTTCCGGCGTCAACGGGGCCGAATGGGTCAAGGTGCTGTACGGTCTGGTCATGAGCCTGCTGCTGGGTTTCGGCACCGGCTGGCTGATCTGCAAGGCGCTGACCGTCGTGTGCGCCGCGCTGGACCGCCGCAAGGCCAACATCTTTTTCCGCTACGCGCAGATCTTCGGCGCCGCCGCCATGAGCTTCATGCACGGCGCGCAGGACGGGCAGAAGTTCATCGGCGTGCTGTTCCTGGGCCTGGCGTTCTGCAACGGCCAGACCAGCGTCAGCGGCGTGGTGATCCCGGTGTGGCTGATGCTGCTGTGCTCGACCGTCATGGGCGTGGGCACCAGCGTCGGCGGCGAAAAGATCATCAAATCGGTCGGCATGGACATGGTCCGGCTGGAAAAATACCAGGGCTTTGCGGCTGACCTTTCGGCCGCCGCCTGCCTGCTGCTCTCGAGTTTGTTCGGCATCCCGGTGTCCACCACCCACACCAAGACCAGCGCCATCATGGGCGTCGGCGCGGTCAAGCGCCTGTCGGCCATCAACTACAGCGTCGTCAAGGACATGATGCTGACCTGGGTGTTCACCTTCCCGGGCTGCGGGCTGATCAGTTTTGCCATGGCCAAGCTGTTCATGGCGATCTTTTAAAAAAGCGGGCCGCCGCCCGCGCGAACAACGGAGGAAAACCATGGCGAAAGTACAGGATTCGTATTATTTCGACACCTTTTTGAGCTGCACCGAGGACGCCTGCAAGGCCGCGCATGTGCTGGAGGCCGTGATGCAGGATTTCCACCCCGATGAGATCCGCCAGAAGATCGACGAGATCCACAAGATCGAGCACAGCGCCGACGAGAAAAAGCACGCGCTGCAGGGCGTGCTGGTCAAAGCGTTCATCACCCCGATCGAGCGCGAGGACATTCTGACGCTCTCGCGCAACATCGACGATATGGTCGACAAGATCGAGGACGTTTTGCAGCGCATCTACTGCAACAACATCCAGGCCATCCGCCCCGACGCGCTGGAGATGGCGCGCAAGGTGATCCAGTGCTGCGAGGAGGTCAAGGTGCTGATCGAGGAGCTGGCCGACTTCAAGCACTCCCGCCGTTTGCACGAGCAGGTCGTCAAGATCAACGACCTGGAAGAGCAGGGCGACCGGCTCTTTTTGGCCAGCATGCGCACGCTGCACGAGACCTGCACCGACGCCATCGAGGTCATCGCCTGGCGCGAGGTGTACCACTATCTCGAGTCCTGCATGGACGCCTGCGAGCATGTGGCCGACACCGTCGAGACTGTCGTGATGAACAACACCTGACGGCCGTTTTTGTCTGTTTTGCCGTTTTTGTTTTGTCTTAAAAAAGTTAAAAATGTCGCCGTCGGCGGACATGTGCCGACGACGGCGACACCGACAGGGAAATTTCGCGGCAAATTGTGTGCGAGGAGCTTTGCTCCGAGTGCGCGATTTGCCGTGAAATTTTGTCGAAGGGGACTCCAAAGGGGGAAATAGACGCGTTAGGCGCAGCCGTGCGCGGCTGTTGCCCCCTTTGCAGCGTGTCGAGTTTCTCGACACGCTGAGGACCGCAGCCATCCGGCTGCGGTCCTTTCAGCATGTCAAGAAACCGCCTGTTTTCCCTTTCGGCCGCCGTTTACGGTTGTACTGTAGGGCGGGCGTTCACGCCCGCCCTACAATGGCTCTGCCACCAGAAAACAATCGGCCTTTTCGACAGCCTGGGGACCGATTCTATATCGGCCCGGTTTGCGGCGGGGGGCAAACCTGTGGGAAACTGCGGACCCCGTAACTACCGCAGCCTGTGTAGGGGACGATGCTTGCACTGCGCCCGCAGGCGCGTTTCGGAGGCCAAAGACCGCAGGTCCGGCTCTTAGGCCGGAGATCGTCCCGGGGGCTTTGCGGCGGCGCAAGGTTCCGCGGGCGGATATGGAATCCGCCCCTGCGGGCCGAGGAACCCCCCGCGGCCAACCGCAAACCCAACCCCGCCGTGCACCCCGTGTAGGGGCGCACATTGTGCGCCCGGGAAAGCCCACGGCGGCACAAACACCCCGAGCGGGATAAATCCCGCCCCTACGGGCTGGGGGAACCCCCGCGGTTAACCGCAAACCCAACCCCGCCGTGCACCCCGTGTAGGGGCGCACATTGTGCGCCCGGGGAACCCTGCGGCGGCACAAACACCCCGGGCGGGATAAATCCCGCCCCTACGGGCTGGGGGAAAACCCCGCGGTTAACCGCAAACCCAACCCCGCCGTGCACCCCGTGTAGGGGCGCACATTGTGCGCCCGGGCAACCCTGCGGCGGCACAAACACCCCGGGCGGGATAAATCCCGCCCCTACGAATAAATTTGGTGTTTCAGGCCAAACCGGACAAGCGCAGCCACCCGGGCGGCCGTAGGGCGGGGTGCCCTCGCCCCGCCGGACCCTGCGGCGGCGCAAACGCCCGCGGGCGGGATAAATCCCGCCCCTACGATCAACGGAAGGTCCGTACCCACCGGGGAACCGCACTTTCTACGGTATCGCAAACCTCTGTAGGGGACGATGCTCGCACTGCGCCCGCAGGCACGTTTCGGAGGCCAACCGGGCCGCAAGGCCCGGCTCTTAGGCCGGAGATCGTCCCGGGAACCCCGCAGCACCGGAAGGTTCCCGGGAGGGCCATGGCCCTCCCCTACAAACCTTCCGAACACGATCGACCAAACCGGACAAGCGCAGCCATCCGGGCGGCCGTAGGGCGGGGTGCCCTCACCCCGCCGGACCCCGCCTAATTTTGAAACCGCCCGCCCTACCCGGCAGCCGGAAACGGCAGCCGAAGGTGAAACGGGTGGTTTCTCAACATTCAACGCAAAACGCCGCGGCAATGCCGCGGCGTTTCGGTTTGTTCGGTTTGCTTGCTCCGCCGGGGCGGGCCGGGTCATTCCCGCACCCACACGCGCATGCCGCCGGGCCCGCGGTTGCCCCAGGTATAGTAGGGCACGGCGGTGAGGGTGGTTTCCTGCTGCGCGGACGGTTCGTCGCGGTAGAGCGTGTCGCCGGGCAGCAGGCGGAGGGCCTCCGCCTGCAAAACGGGGACGCCGCCCAGGCGCGCGTCGCCGCCGGGGCACACGCGCAGCTGCGCGGTGCGCGGCAGGCGCAGCGCGGCCAGGTTGCCGCCGTTGTCCGTTTCCTCCACGCAGTAGACGACCGGCCCGCGCGCCAGCGCGACGCATCCGGCGTCCGCGCGCACGCGGGCGTCGGCGTAAATGCGCCGCGGGGGCATGTCCAGCGCCAGCACAACGGTATCGCCGCGCTGCCAGCTTTGCCGCAAAACGGCGTAGCCGTCCTTCATCTCCGCTTCGGCCGCGCGGCCGTTCACGGTCAGCTGCCAGTGTTTGCACCAGCCGGGGATGCGCAGCGCCAGCGCAAACTCTTTTTCACATTCCACCGTATAGCTCACCTGCCCGTCCCAGGGGTAGGCGGACCGGCAGGCCAGCTGCGCGCCGTTTTGGCAGCGCACGCGGCCGCCCAGGAACAGGTGCGCGTACACGGTGTCCGCGTTTTCGCCCCAGGCATACTGCCCCAGCGAAGTGAGCGTGCGCGCCACGTTGGGCGGGCAGCAGGCGCAGGCATACCACTGCGGGCGCACCGGCAGCACATGCCGGTATTCCGGCAGGCAGCCGGACACGCCGGGCACGACCTCCAGCGGGTTGACGTAGAAAAAGCGCCGTCCGTCCAGCTGCATGCCGCTGAGCAGGCCGTTGTACAGTTCCTTTTCAAGGATGTCGGCATATTCCGCCTTCGGCTCCGCTTCCAGCATGCGCCGGGCGAAGAAGATCATGGCCGCCGAGGCGCAGGTCTCGGCGTAGACAAGGTCGTTGGGCAGCTCGTACCCGGCCGAGAACGCCTCGCCGTGCACGGTGGCGCCGACGCCGCCGGTGACGTACATCTTTTGCTGCACGATGTTGCGCCACAGCGTGCGGCAGGCGGCGAGCAGTTCTTCGTCGCCGGTTTCGGCCGCCAGGTGGGCCATAGCCGTGTACATGTACCCGGCCCGCACGCTGTGGCCGACCGCCTCGGTCTGCTGCTTGACCGGCGCGTAGATCTGGGCATAGTTTCGGTCGCCGCTGCTGGGGCCAAAGTGCCGCCAGCCGATGCGCGCCCGTTCCTCGGTAAAATAGTCGGGCTCGGCGCCCCGCTCCTCCAGGAAATAGCGCGCCGTCTCGAGATAGCGCGCTTCGCCGGTCGCGTCGTACAGCCGCAGCAGCGCCAGTTCGATCTCCTGGTGGCCCGGCACGCCGCGCACCTGCCCCTCGCCTTTGCCAAAGCGGGCGCAGATGAGGTCGGCGTTTTTGCGCACGATGTCCAGCAGCGCCGTCTTGCCGGTCGCCTCATAATAGGCGACGCCGGCCTCGATCATATGCCCGGCGCAGTAGAGCTCGTGGCATTCTTCCAGGTTTTGCCATTTGTGTTCCGGCTCCTTGACGATGAAGTAGGTGTCCAGGTAGCCGTCCGGCTGCTGCGCGCGGCCGATCAGCGCGATCAGTTCGTCCGCCTGCCGTTCCAGCTCTGCGTCCGGCCGCAGCACCAGCGAATAGGCCGCCGCTTCCAGCCACTTGGCCACGTCGCTGTCCTGGAAGACCATGCCGTAAAATTCGCCCCGGCTCTCCCCGGCTGCGATGCGGAAGTTTTCGATGGCGTGGCTTTTTTCCGCGCCGGGGACCGCATCCTCCAAAATCGCTTTCTGGTAGGGGATGACCACGTCCATCACGAGGTTTTGGAGCGGCGTCCAAAAGGGATCTTCGACCGTCACGTTTTTGATGCTTTCTGCCTGCTGCCGTTTTAGCATGCTGCGCCCTCCCTTGTGCGCCCCGGCGGCCGCGCCGCCGGGCTGTTTTTTGGGTGTACCCGGTCCCCCGGCCGCGCCGGGGATTTTTCAGATATGCCCTAACAATACCGCATCCGCCGCCGTTCGTCAACCGCCTTTTTCCCGCCGGCAGGCCGCGGCGGGAAAAAGGCGGGGCGGGCGGGCAAAAGCGCGCCTTATTTTTCCCCGTTCCACAGTGCGTCGGCCACAGGCTGCCAGGCTTCGGCATAGGGGGCGGTGCGGTCGCACAGGGTATCGGCGTCCTCCGGCGCTTCGTAGTCGGTGGAGCGCGCGCCGGTCTCTTTCACGATGGCGCGCAGCTTTTCCGGGTTTTCGAGCATCGGGCAGGGGCGCAGCATGTTTTCGTTGAACGGCTGCTGGTCGTGGTAGGCCATGAAGATGGGCGATTTCAGCGCCTCCAGCAGCGTGCAGTCGCGGATGTTCACATTGGAATAGTGGATGAACACGCAGGGTTCCACGTCGCCGCGGGCGTTGATGTGCAGGTAGCGCCGCCCGCCGGCGATGCAGCCGCCGACATACTCGGCGTCGTTCTGGAAATCCATGCTGAAGATGGGCCTGGTCTGGCGGAAGGCCCGGATGCGCTTATACATCTCGGCGCGCTGCTCCGGCGTGGGCAGCAGCGCGGGCACGGCCCCGCCGCCCACCGGCATATAGTGGAAGAACCAGATGAACAGCGCGCCCGCGTCGATGATCTCATCAAAATACGCCTCGCTGCTCACATCCTGCCAGTTGGCGCTGGTGTAGCAGGTAGAGATGCCAAACGGCAGGCCGTGCGCTTTCAGCAGCGCCATCGCCTGGCGCACCTTCTCGTAGACGCCCTGGCCGCGGCGGCCGTCGTTGGCGTCCTCGAAACCTTCCAGGCTGATGGCGGGCACAAAGTTTTTGACGCGCAGCATCTCCCGGCAGAAATCCTCGTCGATCAGGGTGCCGTTGGTGAAGCTCAAAAACTCACAGTCGCTGTGCTTTTCGCACAAAGCGATGACGTCCTTTTTGCGCACCAGCGGCTCGCCGCCGGTAAAGATATACATATAGGTGCCCAGCGCCTTGCCCTGGGTGATGATGGAGTCCAGCTCGTCAAAGGTCAGGTTCAGCTTGTTGCCGTACTCGGCCGCCCAGCAGCCGGTGCAGTGCAGGTTGCAGGCGGAGGTGGGGTCCAGCAGGATGGCCCAGGGGATATTGCAGCCCTCGCGCGCGGCGGTCTCGTCCTGCGTGGCGCTGCCGAAAAGGCTGGCGTTGAGCACAAAGTTGCGGAAAAACGCCTTGCGCACGCCGGGGTCCAGCGCATACAGTTTGAGCATGAGCTGGTACCAGTTGCCTTTTTCGGCAATGGCGCTGCGCACGCCCGCGCGCTGGGAAACATACCAGTTTTCCGGCATGACCCGGTCGACCAGCGCCATGAGCCTGGGCAGGTTGGCCTCGGGGTCTTTTTCCAGATACGCCAGCCCCTGGTTGATGATGGCGGCGAGCGCCGCCTGTTTGACTTTTCCGGTGAAATCCATGGTGATGACCTCTTTTCATTGGTAAGGGGGGATGCCCGCCGCGTTGTGAAACACACGGCGTTCCCGGCTTGCCGCCATTGTAGCGCCGCGGGGCGGCGGCGTCACCGGGCAACGGCCGGACAGGCGGGTAAAATTGCGGCGCGCGCGGCAAAGCGTCCTGTTTTGGGACAGCGCGCGCACACTGTCCCCCGCGCGCCCTGCCCCACGATATGCCGCCCGCCCGCCGCGCAGACCCGGGCAAAACAAAACCGCCCGCTCAAACGCGGACGGCGTAAGAAAACAGAATTTTGAAAGGACCGTGCGGCGGGCGTGAACGCCCGCGGGCGGGACAAATCCCGCCCCTACGATCGACGGAAGGCCCGTACCCTACCGGGAAACCGCACTTTCTGCGGTATCGCAAACCTCTGTAGGGGCCGATTCCATATCGGCCCGGGAACCCTGCGGCGGCGCAAACGCCTGCGGGCGGATATGGAATCCGCCCCTACGGACGACGGCGAATGCCGCGGCCAACCCGGAAAAACCGCGCTCCCGCTGCACCGCAAATCTCTGTAGGGGACGATGCTTGCACTGCGCCCGCAGGCGCGTTTCGGAGGCCAACCGGGCCGCAGGCCCGGCTCTTAGGCCGGAGATCGTCCCGGGAACCCTGCGGTGGCGTAAGGTTTCCCGGGAGGGCCATGGCCCTCCCCTACAAACCACGGAAAACGACCGGCCAAACCGGGACGGCCGCGACCACCCGGGCGACCGTAGGGCGGGATGCCCTCATCCCGCCGCACTCCGCGGCGGCACAAACGCCCGCGGGCGGGATAAATCCCGCCCCTACGATCAACGGAAGGCCCGCGGCCAGCCGGGAAACGGCAACCTTGCCGCACCGCAAACCTCTGTAGGGGACGATGCTCGCATCGTCCCGCACCCCCGCGGCGGCGCAAACGCCCGCGGGCGGGATAAATCCCGCCCCTACGACCGACGGAAGGCCCGTACCAACCGGGAAACCGCGCCTTCTGCGGTATCGCAAACCTCTGTAGGGGCCGATTCCATATCGGCCCGGGAACCCCGCGGCGGCGCAAATCCCTACGGGCGGATATGGAATCCGCCCCTACGGACGACGGCGAATACCGCGGCCAACCGGGAAACCGCGGCCCCCCGTTACAACAAACCTCTGTAGGGGACGATGCTTGCACTGCGCCCGCAGGCGCGTTTCGGAGGCCAACCGGGCCGCAGGCCCGGTTCTTAGGCCGGAGATCGTCCCGGGAACCCCGCGGTGGCGTAAGGTTTCCCGGGAGGGCCATGGCCCTCCCATACAAACCACGGAAAACGACCCGCCAAACCGGACGGCCGCAACCACCCAGGCGACCGTAGGGCGGGATGCCCTCATCCCGCCGGACCCCCGCGGCGGGGCAAACGCCCGCGGGCGGGATAAATCCCGCCCCTACGATCAACGGAAGGCCCGTACCAACCGGGGAACGGCAACCTTGTCATGCCGCAAACCCCTGTAGGGGACGATGCTCGCATCGTCCCGCGGACCCTGCGGCACCGGAAGGTCCCCGGGCGGGATAAATCCCGCCCCTACGATCGACGGAAGGCCCGTACCCAACCAGGAAACGGCAACCTTGCCGCACCGCAAACCTCTGTAGGGGACGATGCTTGCATCGTCCCGGGAACCCTGCGGCGGCGTAAGGTTCCCCGGGCGGGATAAATCCCGCCCCTACGATCGACGGAAGGCCCGTACCCAACCGGGGAACCTCACCCCTGCAACCAATGGGCGCTTCCGCCTTCATGGCTTTTCGTTTTCCTCCCGGTAGGACGCCAACACGCGGCCGGAGACATCCACCACGCAGCGGCGCAGCAGCGCGCAGAACTCGGCGGGCGGCTGCGGCTGGCGGCTCTGCAGCCAGTTGAGGATCGCGCAGGTCAGCGCGTCGAGGTAAAAGCCGGTATAAAAGGCGATGTTCTCCTCCTGGCCGAAGATGCGCTCCATCTCGCTTTGCAGCATCAGGCCGATGACCTCGCGGAAATAATCGCGGAAGGAGTTCTGCCCCTGCACCGCAAAAGCGCGGCGGTAAAAATCCCGGTTGTCATAAAAATAGCAGCACAGGTCGTTGAGCAGCTCCCAGGTGTTGCGCTCCCCCTGGGTCTGCTGTACGCGGGCCATAAACTCGGTCTCGAAGATCCAGTTCAGCAGCTCGTATTTGTCTTTAAAGTGGTAGTAGAAGCTCTTGCGGCTCATGCCGCAGGCTTCGCAGATCTCGCGCACGCTGACCTTGGCGAACGGGCGTTCGGCCAGCAGCGATTTGAGCGCCGCAGCCAGCGCGCGCTTGGTGATGTTGGAATCCGCCATCGGCGGCACCTCCCCGCTTTTGTTTTTTCCCGCTCCTGCGGTAAAACCAATCATACCATAAAGCGGCGCGGCTGCTCAAGTGCACAGCCGCGCCGCCTTCTTTGTTTCAGGGGACAATTTGCCGCTTTTGTCCAAATTTGGGACATTGCCGCCGCAGCGTCCCGCCTGCGGTCACACCATGCCGATCCACTCGGCGTGGCGGCCGTCGCGCAGGAAAGCCGGCACCTGCGCCAGCGGGGCGGGCACGTCGTACCAGGCGCCGCCCGCGTACACCGTGCCGTCGTGCAGCAGCGTCCAGGCCGCGCCCGCGGGCAGGTAAACGCGCCGCACATCGGCGCCCGGCTCCATCACCGGGGCCACCAGCACGTCGGGGCCGAACATGTACTCGTCCCGGATGTCCCACCCCTCGGCGTCGGCCGGGAAGTCGTAGAACAGCGGGCGCATGATCGGGTCGCCGTCGGTGTGGGCGGCGTCGGTCACGGCGCGCAGATAGCCGCGCATCGCCTCGCGCAGGCGGATGTAGCCGACCAGCACCGGCGTGTTTTCCTCGCCGAAGCTCCACACCTCGTTGTCCGCGCCGCACCACTCGCGCACTTCGCCCGCTTTGTTGATGACGTCGTGCTGCGGGGCGCGGCAGCCATGGATGCGCATGACCGGGCTGAACGTGCCGAACTGGAACCAGCGCACGAGCAGCTCCCGGAAAGCCGGGTCGGCCGTGACGCCGCCGTGGAAGCCGCCGATGTCGGTGGCCCACCACGGGATGCCCGCGAGCCCGATGCTGAGCCCCGCGCAGACCTGCTTGCGCAGATCCTCCCAGGTGGAGAAGATATCGCCGCTCCACACGAGCGCCCCGTAGCGCTGGCTGCCCACCCAGGCGCAGCGGATCAGGCTGACGACGTCCTCCTGCCCGCGCGCGTGCTGGCCTTCATAGACCATGCGCGCGTACTCGCGCGGGTAGAGGTTGCCGACCTCGAGCACCGGCCCGGCCATGTAGCGGTACTGGTCATAGTCATAGCCGGTAAATTCCGGCTCGGCTTCGTCCAGCCAGAACAGCCGCACGCCGAGCTCGGCGTAGTTCTTTTGCAGCTTTTCCCAGACATACCGGCGCGCGCGCGGGTTGGTGGCGTCCATAAAGACGTTGTCACCGTGGAAGACCATCTGCACGTCGACGCCGCCGTTCGATTTGACCAGCAGGCCCTGCTGGCGCATCTCCTCATAGTTTTCGCCGCGCTTGTCGATCTGAGGCCAGACCGAGACCATCGTCTCGACGCCCATCTCCTTGAGCTCGCGGATCATCGCGGCCGGGTCGGGGAAATATTCGGGGTCAAAGCGGTAGTCGCCGCAGCGCGGCCAGTGGTAGTAGTCGATGACGATCACATCGAGCGGGATGCCGCGGCGCTTATATTCGCGCGCGACGTCCAGCACCTGCTGCTGGTTGTAGTAGCGCAGCTTGCACTGCCAGAAGCCGAGGCCGTATTCCGGCATCTGCGGCGCGCGGCCGGTGACGGCCGTGTAGTTGTGCTCGATGGCGGCGGGGGTGTCGCCCGCGGTGATCCAGTAGTCCAGCTGGCGGGTGTTCTCGGCCGTCCACTCGGTCGTGTTATAGCCGAAGTGCGCCTCGCCGATCGAAGCGTTGTGCCACAAAAAGCCGTAGCCGCGGCTGGAGATGTAGAACGGCACGCTGGCCTGGGAGTTGCGGTGCGCCAGCTCCAGGTTGCAGCCTTTCCAGTTCATCGTCTCCTGCTGGTACTGGCCCATGCCGTAGATCTTCTCGCCGTCGTTTGCCAGGAACGACGCTTTCAGGCGGTAGTTGCCGCCCGGCAGCGCACGGTAATGCCGCGCGCGCAGCGAGAGCGCGTTGCCCTTGGGGAGCTCCTGCAGCAGCACCTCGCCGCGGGCGTTGCGGAAGGTCATTTCCAGCGTGTCGCCCCAGGGGTGCAGCGCCATCTCGACCGCGATGCCGCCGTACTGCAGCCGGGCCTGGCGCTCGCCCAGCGTGATCTCCACCGGCGCGGCGGGGTCCCCCGGCGGCAGCAGCGCCACGCTGCCCTGCTCCAGGTCCTCCATGAGCCCCGCGCGCACGCGCAGGCTGTCTTTGCCCCACAGCTCGACCCGCACGGTCTCGCCGTCCATGCGGTAGAGCAGCGCGTCGCCGTCCCGTTCAAAAAATTGCATACCATCGCCTCCTGTTTGGTTTCAAGCGCCGCGGACGCCCCGCGCCCGCAGCCGCCGCTGTTTCTGCCTTTGTTCTATCATTTCCGCCCGCCGGTTGTCAACCGGGGGAATTATAGAATGTACGCCGCCCGCCGCCATAATTTTACAAGCGCCCCGCCGCCGGGCTGCCCGCCGGGAGCGAACCGGCGCCCCGCCGCGGCGGAATGAACACCGGGCCGCAGGACCGCACGCCGGCAGCCGCCGGCGCAGCGCACGCGGGGACGCTTGCCGGATACCTTCGGAAAGCGCCGCCGGCAAACCGCGCAGCTGAAATGCAGCTGCAGGGGAAACGCGCGGCCAAGCGCGCGGAAAACAGGAGGCGAAAAATTTACCCGCCCCCCTCTTGACAGCCACCTGGGCGCGTGTTATACTGTATAAGTTCCCAACAGGGAAAGCAAATAGCGCGGGGTAGAGCAGATGGTAGCTCGTCGGGCTCATAACCCGGAGGTCGCAGGTTCAAGTCCTGTCCCCGCAACCATATTGATTGGCCGATTTTACTGTCGGCCAATTTTTTATTGCTGTATCGCCGAATA
>DWXD01000004.1 GCA_019119365.1 Candidatus Gemmiger stercoripullorum
AGGGGACGATGCTTGCACTGCGCCCGCAGGCGCGTTTCGGAGGCCAACCGGACCGCAGGTCCGGCTCTTAGGCCGGAGATCGTCCCGGGGAACCTGTGGCGGCGTGAACATCCGCGGGAGGACCATGGCCCTCCCCTACAAACCCAGGCAAATGTCCGGCCAAACGGGGCGGCCGCGGCCGCCCGGACGTCCGTAGGGCGGGATGCCCTCATCCCGCCGCACCCCGCGGCGGCTCCCTCGATAACCCGGGGAATAGGGTTCAAATTTCAAAGATTCTTCTGCATCAAGATCTCGCTGCGGTAGCTGCCGTCCGCGAGTTTATACGCGCGGGGAACTTCGCCCACCGGGGCAAAACCGAACTTCTCATACAGCCGCCGCCCGCGCTCGTTACCCTCCATATAGGCAAGCTCGACGATCTCGACGCCGCGCTGCCGGGCCAGGGCCAGGAACTGCTCAAACAGCGCCGAGCCAATGCCCAGCCCCCAGTATTCCCGCAGCACCGCCAGCGAGACCGTGGCGCGGTGGCGGGTCTTGCGCTTCGGCATAAAGTCGATCTGCCCGTTTGCGGCCAGCCGTCCGTCCACAAAGCAGGCGAGCAGCGCCGTGTTGGGGCTGTTGCGGCTTTGCTCGATCCAGTCCCGTTCCTGTTCCGGCGTGAATGCGAACTCGTCCGGGTACTGCGACAAAAACTCGGTCTCGCCAAAGCTCGTTTTGGCATACTGCAGCAACGCCGCCGCATCTGCCGCGCCCGGCGTGCGCAGCGCCGCTGCGCGCCCGTCCTTCAGGCCAATCGCTTTTTCCTGCACGATCATCTCTATCTCGCCCCTTCTTTTATGGATTTTATGGAATGTTTATTCCAGGTCCCCGGTCAGCGTCAGCACGGCGGCCAGCGCGGCCAGCGGCGCGGTCTCGCAGCGCAGGATGCGCGGCCCCAGCCCGACGCTCACCGCCCCGGCGGCTGCGGCCTGCGCGGCTTCCTCGGGGGCAAAACCGCCCTCGCTGCCGGTCACAATCGCAATACGCTGCGGCGTTTCGGCCGTCAGCAGCTGCCGCAGCGGCCGCCCGCCGCCCTCGTAAAAAAACAGCACCAGGTCATACGCGGCAAACTCGGCGCACACGGCGGCAAAGTCCGGCCGCGGCATCTCGACCTCCGGCACCCGGCCGCGCCCGCACTGCTTGGCGGCCTCGGCGGCAATGCGCCGGTAGCGCTCGTTCTTGGCGTCCTCTTTTTTGGGCGCGGCCACACAATAGCGGCTGAAAAACGGGACCACCCGCGCCGCGCCCAGCTCAACGCCGTGGCGGATGATCTCCTCGAGCTTGCCCTGCTTGGGGTAGGCAGCATACAGCGTCACTTCGCAGCGCGGTTCCGCGGTGCTCGGCAACCCTTCGCTGACCGTGAACTCCACCCGCCCTTCGCCGATGGAAACCACCGTGCCGGTGTACTCCAGCGCGTCCGGCCCGCACAGCAGCACGGTATCGCCCACATGGGCGCGCATCACATGGGCCAGGTGGTGGGCGTCGGCGCCGGTCAGCGCGGCGCGCCCGCCGCCGATCTCGCCCGTAAAATAGCGGTGCGGCATCTCACGCCTCCTGCTTGCGGCAGACGATGCACACCCAGCCGCGTTTCTCGCGCACGTCGAACGGTTCCAGCCCGGCGGCGCGCAGCCCGGCGAGAACTTCCTCCTTGCGCGTGTCAATAATGCCGGAGGCGATGAACACCGCGCCCGGCGCCAGCAGCGCGGGCACATGCGGGGCCAGGCTCAAGATGGCCGCCGCCACGATGTTGGCCGTGATGAGGTCATACACGCCGCTGGCTTTGTCCGAAAGATCGCCCACCAGCACGGTCAGCCGGTCCTCAACGCCGTTGCGGGCGGCGTTTTCCCCGGCGGTGCGCACGCACATCGGGTCAATGTCGACCCCCTCGGCCGCCGCCGCGCCCAGTTTGAGCGCCGCAATGGCCAGAATGCCCGACCCGGTGCCGATGTCCAGCACGCGCTCGCCGCCGCGCACCCGCTCGTCCAGCACCTCCAGGCACAGCGCGGTCGTCTCGTGCGTGCCGGTGCCGAACGCCATGCCCGGGTCCATCGTGATCGCGGTGCGGTCGGTGTCGTACTGTTCCCACCCGGGCACGATGGCCAGCCGCTTGCCGATGTCCATCGCATGGTAGTATTTTTTCCAGGCGTTTTGCCAGTCTTCCTGCTCCACGCCGTTCGTCGCCAGCTCATACGGGATGCCGGAAGCCTCCAGCCGCTCTTTGAACAGCGGCAGCACCTCGGCCGGGTTTTCGTCCGGCGCCAGATACATGTGTACCTTCACAACATCCCGCGGTTTGTCCAGCAGCTCCTGCTCGATCAGATCGACATGGGCAATCTCCCACGCCTGCTGCTCCAGGTCGCTGTAATCCTCGATGTAAATGCCGCCGTTGGCCACCATCGTCGCGATGGCCTCCGCCGTCCCCGCATACGCCTGCGGCACCGTGATCTCAATATCCGTCCACTGCATAACGCAAAACCTCCGTAGCTGTATTAGTTGTATGATTTTAATATCCGCGGCGCACGCCGCGCACCTCATCTAAACTCTGAACTCTAAACTCTGAACTCTTTTTTAATTATATCCCATCTTCGCCTCTTTGGAAAGGGCCCCCGCGGCTCTCTGCCGGGTGGCTGTAATATTTTGCGGCGGGCGGGGCAGGATAGAAACACGGCCTGCCGGATTTTGCCGGTTATCTTGATGGATAAGGAAGTGTTCCTGTGAAACTTGACCCCCAAAGCTACGCCAAAATGGTCCGCCGCGCGGCGCCGCCTTCGGCGCTGGGGCAGAACCTTGCGCGGGCGTTCGTCATCGGCGGCGGCATCTGCCTGCTGGGCGAAGCGCTGCGCACGCTCTATGCCCGGCACTTTGCGCCGGATATGGCGGGCACGCTCACCAGCGTCACGCTGATCGCGCTGTCCGCCGCCGCCACGGTGCCCGGCTGGTACCAGAAGCTCGCCGTGCGCGCCGGGGCGGGCACGCTTGTGCCGATCACCGGCTTTGCCAACTCGGTCGTCAGCGCGGCCATCGAGTTCAAGGCCGAAGGCTGGGTCAGCGGCGTGGGCGCGCATATCTTCCAGATCGCGGGCCCGGTGCTGGCCTACGGCACGCTTGCTTCCTGGGTCTGGGGCCTTTTGTACTGGGCCCTGGGCCGCACGGGGTGAGCGCCGTGTCCGCCCGCCGCAGGGATACCCTGCTTTTTGCGGCCCCGCCGCGCATCTGCGCCTGGGCGGCCGTGGGCGGCAAAAAGGAGGGCGAAGGCCCGCTGGGCCCGGCGTTTGACGAGCTTGTGCCCGACGCCTCCTTCGCCGCCGAGGGCTGCGCCAGCTGGGAGGATGCCGAAAGCCGCCTGCAGCAGCGCTGCATCCGCCGCTGCCTGCGCAAAGCAGGCGTCACGGCGCGGCAGGTCGAACTTGCCTTTGCGGGCGACCTGCAGGCCCAGTGCACGGCCAGCAGCTACACAATGCGCGCGCTCGGCGTGCCGTTTGCCGGGGTATACGGGGCCTGCAGCACAATGGCCGAAAGCCTCTGCCTGGCCGCCGCCTTTGCCGCCGCCGGTTACAGCGAGCGCACGCTGGCCGCCGCCAGCAGCCACTTCTGCGCGGCGGAGCGCCAGTTCCGCACGCCGCTCAACTACGGCGGCAAGCGCACGCCCACGGCCCAGTGGACCGCCACCGCAGCCGGGGCCTGCCTGCTGCGCCCGGCGGGCGGGGGCGGCGCGGTCGAAATCCCGTCGGTCACGTTCGGCCGCGTGCAGGACTACGAGATCCGCGACATCAACAACATGGGCGCGGCCATGATGCCCGCCGCGGCGTCGACGCTGCTTGCCTGCTTTGCGGCGCTGCACGCCGCCCCGCAGGATTTTGACGCCGTCATCACCGGCGACCTCGGCGCTGTCGGCAGCGAACTGCTCTGCATCCAGATGCGCAAAGAAGGCTACGCGCTCGAGAATCACCTGGACTGCGGCTGCCTGCTCTATGACCGCGACGAGCAGCCGGTCAAAGCGGGCGGCAGCGGGGCCGGGTGCAGCGCGGCCGTGCTCTGCGCGCACATCCTGCCGCAGCTGGCGGCCGGGCGGTGGCGGCGGGTGCTGTTCGTCGCCACCGGCGCGCTGATGAGCCAGGCGACCTTTTTACAGGGGCAGACCATCCCCGGCATCGCCCATGCCGTCGAGCTGGCCGCGCCCGCAGGGGAGGGGAAGGCATGAATTTTCTCTGGGCGTTTCTTGTCGGCGGGGCGCTGTGCGCCGCGGGTCAGCTGCTCATCGACCTCACGCCGCTGACCCCGGCGCGCATCCTCACCGGCTATGTGGTGGCCGGGGTCGTGCTCAGCGCCGTGGGGCTGTACGGCCCGCTGGCCGATTTCGCCGGGGCCGGGGCCAGCGTGCCGCTGCTCGGCTTCGGTCATCTGCTGGCCCAGGGCGTGCAGAAAGCCGTGGCCGAACAGGGGCTGCCCGGCATTTTTACCGGCGGCCTGACCGCCGCGGCGGGCGGCATCACGGCCAGCCTTGTCTTCGGCATCCTCGCCGCGCTCATCGGCCGCAGCAAAGACCAGAACTGAACGGCGCAGGCGCGCCGCTGCCCCTCGCTGCGTTCAAAACTGAATACCGGCCGCCCAACGGCGGCCACTGAAAGCAGTAAGCCTTGAAAAGGCTTGCTGCTTTTTTTGCAAAAAATACCGCGCTTTGTCCCCAAAGCCGCCGCGCCTGCGGAATATATAGTATGGATCAGCATTTGCTGAAACGCGGCGCAGCCCCGGCAGGGGACCGCGTTCCAAATAAACAGGGCGCACCCGAACGATCAACAGCACGAAAGATCTTTCGGATACACCCGGAACAGGAGCTGGATTTTATGAAAACACAAGTGCAACTCTACGTCAAAAACGAAACGCTGTGGACCCGTTTCTTCGGCGGCGGTTTGTGGTTTGTCAATATCTTCCGCAAGCTGCCCATCGACATTGCCGTTGACGGCGACAAGCAGCGCTACAAGCCCCGCAGCGAGCCGTATGTCATCGACGTGCAGCCAGGATTGCATGTGATCGAAGGCCGCGACCCGCGCGCGCTGACCAAAAAGGCCGACAAGGCGCTGACCGGCGCGATCCTGGGCGCGGCGGCCATGGGCGCAGGCGGCGGTTCCATGGCGGCAGGCGCGATTCTTGGCGCAGACGCCGCCTCCTCCAACGTGACCCGCGTCGGTCTGGCCCAGCTGGAACTCAAGGACGGCGATATCTTCAAGCTGTCCTGCCAGGCCAACCGCAAGGGCGGCGTTGTGTTCAAGGTCATACAGTAACCTGCAGGGCTGGCGTTCAAACAAACGCCAGCCTGTGGTGTATTTACAGGGAGGTCGATCATGTTTTTTGACACACCGCGCGAAGCGGAACCGTTCGACGCTTCGTACATTGAGATCGCCAGGCTGCAAAAGCAGCTGCTGTCCCTGCGCTACGACGCCGCGCAGCGTATCCCGCGCCCGCTGCCGGTGCGCCGCAAGGGGCTGTTTGGCCGCGAGACTGTCTGGCCGGACGGCTACGAACCAACCGCGCAGCGCCTGCAGGCTGCGCAGCAGGCGCTCGGGGCGCAGCGGCGGGCGGCCGGCTATGCGAACGACCTGTGCTGGTGGTCCCTGCCCTGGGAGCAGGCGGCCCCGGCCCTTTTGCAGATGCTCACGCTGCCGCAGGAGGAGGACGAACCCGACGAGACCGGCTGGCGGCACAGCGTTTCGTTCTGGCCGCAGCCGGGGCAGGACGGCCGGCAGCTGCTCTGCCTTGGCATGCGCGCGCACAAGCAGGAACATTCTTCGTCCCGGCACACGCAGGATGTCGAGCGCTCGGCCTACACCCGTGCCGAGCGCGAGGGGCTTGTCGGCGCTTACAACCAGCGCCGCAACGCGCAGGCCGCCGCGCATATGTACTTTGGCAACAGCACCGGCGTTTATTCGGTCCCGACCGGCTGGAGCTACGACACGGCCGCCGCGTATTACGCTTCGCCCGAATACATGGCCGAGCGCATGCGCAGCGAGGTCCAGTACAGCGAAAGCCTGTACACCGTGGAGGAGCAGCGCGTGCTGCATGTGAGCAGCAACAGCCAGGACCGGGTCAGCGTGCACGCCGTCTGCGAATACCGCATTGACGCGGGCGGCACGCTCGACTGGCTCGCGCCGCTCGACTTTGCCGAGCTGCAGGCCACCAGCGGCGACACCACCCCCGCGGCGGCCCTGCAGCAACGGGACGCCGCCGTGCTGGCGGCGCTGTGGCTGGCCGCCGAACCGTCCCTGCAGCGCGTGCCGCTGTCTCTGTTCGCCGCAGGGTATGACAAAGACAACTATGCCGATGTGATGCGCCTGGCCGGGGTCCTGACCTGCCTGGCGGACAAACTGACGGGAGGCTGATACAAAATGGCAAGCTGGATCGAGCAGACCGCCGCCTGCGAAGACGAACTGCGCGCCCACGCGGCCGCCGGCCGCCTGCAGGAGCTGGAAGCTCCGCTGCGCCGCATGCAGGCGCTGCTGGACGCCGCCCCGCCCGAAGAAGCCGCCGGGCCCTATGCGCCGTATTTCCGCATGCTGTTTGAGCAGGTCAACGCCGGGCTGTACCAGAACGCCGGGCAGCCGCAGCCGATGCAGCGGCATTTCCTGGCCGGGCAGCAGGCGGCCGAACAGCTGGCGGCGCGCCTGCCGCTGGACGCCGCGCCGCAGCAGGCGCCCGAAGCCGCGCGCATCATGGCGCTCAACGCGGCCAACTTTACGCGCACCGCCGGTCTTGCGCTGGAAGCCGCCGACCCTGACGCCGCCTGGGCGCTGACCGGCCTGACCGCGCGCCTGCAGGACTGGCTCTGGCCCGTGCTGGAAGAAGAACAGGCCGTCATCGCCGCCGAGGTGCACGTCAAGCTCGCCTCGCTGGCCGCGGTGTTCCGCGGCGATGCGGACGAAAGCGCGCGTCAGCTGGAGGCGGCGCGGGAAAGATTCCGTGACCTCGGCGCGCGCACCGGCAACGGGGAATACCTGCGCCGTGCCGGCAGCGTCGGCCTCGGCGCGGGCGGGGCGGGGGAGCTCACCCCCGAGATGCTGGCTGCCAACCCGGCGCTGGCGCAGGTCGCGCGCGTCGCCCGCTTCAACGAGCAGGGCTTTGCCGCCGCGCAAAACGGCGAGACCGAACAGGCGGCGTTCTATTTTGAAAAAGGCGTGGCGCAGGCAGGGGAGATGCTCAAAACCGTCCGCCTGCCCGACGCGCTGCGCATTGCGGCGCTGGCGTATCTGGGTGCGGCGACCTGCGCGGAGGACGCCGCGCCGGACAAAGCGCGCCGGTATGCCGCCCAGGGCCTTGCGCTGTGCGGCCAAATGGAGGCGGACCCCGCCTGCATGCCGCCCAAAGAGCTCGCTGCTTTGCGCAAAGAGTTTGAGCGCCTGGCGCGCGAACGCAAACCCGGGCTGTTCGGCCGCCTCTTCGGGCGCTGAAAATTTCCGCCCGCATAAGCCCGCATAAAAAGCGTAAAAAAGGAGGAAATCATGTCCCTGATCATTGCGTATGCCCTGACCATCGTCGGCCTGATTTTTGCAGGCGTCCACGATTTTGCCGGGATGGGCATTTTCCTGACCGCCATCGGCGTCGTTATCACGCTTGTACACGGCCTGCGCGCAAAGTACAAGCCGGTCGCGCTCATCGCCGCGCTGGCCGTGCACGCGGTGCTGTGGATCGTACCCAACTTTTCACCGGAACTGGTCGGCAAGCTCATCGGCGCGGCCATCGGCATCCCCATCGCGGCCGCCCTTGTCATCGGCGTATTGCTGCCGCTGGTGCAGAGCATGTTCGGCAGCGAGCAGCCCGCGGCCCCGGCGCGGCCGGAGCAGCAGGAAGCGCCCGGCGAGTTCGACATAACCGCCCTGCCCGATATCGTCTACGACAGCAACAACCAGCAGTGGCAGCGCTACGGCGTTTACGGCGACCATGTGCTGTACCGCAGTGCGGACGGCCAGGAGGTAAACGTCTACAACGCCCAGATCTCCGGGAAATCGGCCAATACCGACAAGGGCAGCCTGCACTGGTACTAAACGGCGCTGCAAAAAATGCAATAAACGAAAATTCCCGCCCAGGGGCAAAACCCCGGGGCGGGAATGTTTCTTTGCAGGATTCTTACTGCGCGGCGCTGACCTTGTTGTTGCGCTTGGCCATGCGGCTGATCTTGCGGGCGGCGGTGTTCTTATGGATGACACCCTTGCTCTTCGCAGAGTCGATGGCGGCAACGGCCGCACGGATGGCGGCGTCTTTGTCCGCGGCGTTGCTGTCGATGGCAGCGTCTGCCTTTTTGATCACTGTCTTCAGGCTGGTCTTGATGACCTTGTTGTGCAGCGCTTCCTTCTTGGCCTGCACCACGCGGTCCTTCTGGGATTTAATGTTAGGCATTCGTTCCACCTCCTTGGTTGACCCATAACAGTACAAGCTATATTACCATACTTTTGCCCCCCTTTCAAGCCCCTGCGCCGGTTTTTTTGCAATTTTTTTCGTATGCCGCCGCGGCCCGCATGCATATAATGCGCCGGAGGGGGTGTGTGCAATGTTCGATCTGCGCCGCGCCGGGGCGGGCCTGGCCGGGGGCGCGCTGGCGGCGCTGGCCGGGGCCGGGGCGCTGGCCCTGGCGCTGCTGCCGCCGGGGGAGCGCGCGCTGCGCGCGGCCGCCCTGCTGTATGCGCCCGCCGCGGCCGCGGCCGCCTGGCAGGGGGAACCGGCCACCCCCGCAGCCGCCGCAGCCGCGGCAGCACAGCCGGCGCCGCAGCCCGCGCCCGCCCCGCAGCCCGCGGCCACGGCCACGCCCGAAACGGCCCCCACGCCTTCGCCCGCGCCGGAGCCGACCCCCGCCCCGGCCACGACCGCCCCGCCGGACCTTGAAGGCGCGGGCGATATCCTGCCGCGCAGCTACGCCCCGGGCGGCGGCGAAGGCTATGTCACGCTGGCCGCGGGCAGCATCCGCAATTCGACCGAACACAGCGATGCTGAGCTCGCCGCCGCGGCCGAAGGCCCATTACCGTTTGCGGTCGAGCTCGACAGCGCCGAACCCCAGGTGCTCATCCTGCACACGCACGCCACCGAATGTTACCAGCCCTGGGCGGAGCTTGTGTTCGACCCCGCCTTTTCCGCGCGCACAGAGGACAAAAGCCAAAACATGTGCGCGGTCGGCGCGCGCATGGCGCAGGTCCTCAACGCGGCGGGCGTCAACACCCTGCACGACACAACGCTGCACGATTCCCCCAGCTATACCGAAAGCTACGCGCGCAGCGCCCAGACCGCCCGCGCCTACTGCGAAAAATACCCCAGCATCAAGGTCATCCTGGATGTGCACCGCGACGCGATCGAAGCGGACGGCGCGCGCATCAAGCCGGTCTGCACGCTGGACGGCGAACCGGCCGCCCAGGTCATGATCATCGCCGGGTGTGACAACGGCTCCACCGTACAGCTGCCAAACTGGCGGCAGAACCTCAAATTTGCCGCCGCCTGGCAGACTTCGATGGAGCAGAACTACCCCGGCCTGGCCCGCCCCGCGCTGTGCGGCTACCGCTTTTATAACCAGGATGTCACGACCGGCAGCCTGCTGCTCGAGGTCGGCGGCCACGCCAACACGCTGGACGAAGCCATCCGCGCCGGGGAGTACGCCGCCCGCGCGCTGGCCGCGCTGTTCGGCGCGGCGGGGGCACAGGAGACAAATTGACGGAAAAACTCTAAAAAGACTGTACAATTTGCCCTCTTTGCGCTATAATGTCCCTATCTATCCGCTGCGCACAGGCGGCGGTATGCATTCAAAAGAGGGAGAGGGAACGTCCATGGATTACCTGAAAAACCGGACCGAACTGGCTTCGCTCTACACCGCAACCCCGGCCGACGGCTCCATCGTGACCGTCTGCGGCTGGGCCAAGACGGTGCGCGATTCCAAAAAGATCGGCTTTATCTCGCTGTCGGACGGCAGCTGCTACAAACCCGTGCAGGTCGTGTTCGAGGCCGACAAGCTCGAAAATTATGCCGAAGTCGCCAAGTGCGGCCTGTACACGAGCTTCGCCGTCACCGGCCGCCTGGTGCTGACCCCGCAGGCCAAGCAGCCGTTTGAGATCAACGCCGATTCCATCGAGATCCTCGGCGCCTGCGGCCCGGAATATCCGCTGCAGAAAAAGAAGATGAGCACCGAGTATCTGCGCACAATGACCCACCTGCGCCCGCGCACCAACACCTTCCTGGCCGCGTACCGCGTGCGCGGGCAGGCCGCGTTCGCGCTGCACCAGTTCTTCCACGAAAACGGCTTCACCTACGTCCACACCCCGATCTTCACGGGCTCGGACTGCGAAGGCGCGGGCGAGATGTTCCAGGTCACGACGATGGACCTGGACAACATCCCCAAGACAGAGGACGGCGCCGTTGATTTCACGCAGGATTTCTTCAAGCGCCCGGTCAACCTGACCGTTTCCGGCCAGCTGGAAGCCGAAGCCCTGGCCATGGCGCTGGGCAAGGTCTATACCTTCGGCCCCACCTTCCGCGCCGAAAAGAGCTACGACACCCGCCATGCGGCCGAATTCTGGATGATCGAGCCCGAGATGGCCTTTGCCGACCTCAACACCTATATGGACACCGCCGAGGCCATGACCCGCTACGTCGTGCGCTACCTGCTCGACCACTGTGCGGACGAGCTCGCCTTCTTCAACCAGTTCTTTGACAAGGGCCTGCTCGAGCGCCTGCAGCTCGTCGCCGCCAGCGATTTCGCCCGCGTCACCTACACCGACGCCGTCGAACTGCTCAAGCAGAACGAGAAAAACTTCCAGTACCCGGTTTTCTGGGGCATGGACCTGCAGACCGAGCACGAGCGCTACCTGACCGAACAGGTGTTCAAAAAGCCGGTCTTTGTCACCGACTACCCCAAGGAGATCAAGGCGTTTTATATGCGCATGAACGACGACGGCAAGACCGTCGCCGCCGCCGATATGCTCGTGCCCGGCATCGGTGAGCTGATCGGCGGTTCCCAGCGCGAGGAGCGCCTCGATGTGCTCACCGCCCGCCTGCAGGAGCTCGGCCTGCAGGAATCCGACTACGACTGGTACCTCGACCTGCGCCGCTTCGGCACCGTCAAGCACGCGGGCTACGGCCTCGGCTTTGAGCGCCTGCTGATGTATGTCACCGGCATCCCCAACATCCGCGACGTCATCCCGTTCCCGCGCACCTGCGGGGGCTTCTGATGGTCGGCATCGCCGCGGCGCTGCTGCCCTGGTTTTGGCAAAACCGAAGGGTTCTGCCGTTCAGGCAGGAGCCTTCGGCTTATCATATCTGGGTCAGCGAGATCATGCTGCAGCAGACCCGCGTTTCGGCCGCGCTGCCGTATTACGAGCGCTTTGTGGCCGAACTGCCCGACCCGGCGGCGCTGGCCGCCTGCGAACCCGACCGCCTGCGCAAGCTCTGGCAGGGCCTTGGGTACTACAGCCGGGTCGCCAATATGCAGAAAGCCGCCCGCATCGTCTGCGAGCAGTACGGCGGGCAGCTGCCCGCCAGCTGGCAGGCGCTGCGCGCGCTGCCCGGCATCGGCGATTACACGGCCGGGGCCATCGCCAGCATCGCGTTTGGCATCCCGGCCCCGGCGGTGGACGGCAACGTGCTGCGCGTGTTCGCGCGGCTGTTTGACGACGGCGCGGACATCACCCGCCCCGAGACCAAGCGCCTGTTCACCCGGCGCGTGCTGGAAGAAATGCCCAAGGACGCCCCCGGCCCTTACAACGAAGCGCTGATGGAGCTCGGCGCGCTCGTCTGCCTGCCCGGCGCGCCGCGTTGTGCAGCCTGCCCGCTGGCCGCTTTGTGCCAAGGCCGTGCGGCCGGGCGCGCGGCGGCCCTGCCCTGCAAGCCGCCCAAAAAGGAAAAGACCCGCCTGCCTGTCACCGTTGCGCTCATCGAAAGCCCGGCCGGCCTGCTTTTGCAGCGCCGCCCGGCCCGCGGCCTGCTGGCAGGGCTGTGGCAGCCCCTCGCGTTCGAGGGGCAGGCCCTTGACCGGGCCGGGCTCGCCGCCGCGCTCGCGGACCTGGGCCTGGGGGCGCTGGCGGTTGCCTGGCAGGCCCCGCTGCCTGCGGCGCGGCATATCTTCACCCACCGCATCTGGGAGCTGGGCGGCTGGCGCGGCGCGGCCGCGCAGGCCCTGCCGCTGCCGGAAGGTTTTGTCTGGGCCCGGCCGGAAGCGCTGGCCGGGACCTACCCGGTGCCCAGCGCCTTCGCCGCGTACCTGCCCGGGGCGGGCGGCGCGCAAAAAATGTCGAAAAAACCCGTTTGATGCCAAATTTTTACTTTTGCGCGGTTGTATTCCGGCCATGTGTCGGTTATAATAGAACAAATTGAGGGTGCGCCCGCCCTTTGCCGTGCGGCGCTGCGCCCATCACATGGCGGGCCGCTGCGCCCCGCCGCAGGGAGGAAACACCTATGATGAAGAAATCCACCTTTGGCATCGCCCTGGCGTTCATCGCCGCTGCGGCCGGTATCCTGACGGCTGTGGCCCTCTATCTGCGCCGCCGCGAGAAGGAACTGGACGAATACGAAAGCCTGCTGTACTCTGACAGCGATTTTGACGAGGACGACGACGAAGGCGAGGAGACCGTCTACGAGCCGATCGACACCGAACCCAAGGCGGAGACGGACGACTCCTCCAACGCCTGAACCCGGCGCGGCCGGAACAGGGCAGACAAAACATTCCCGCTCCGCCGGGGGTGAAACGGCCAGGCGCGGCCCGGCGGTGGGCGCACAGCCCAGCGGGTCGCGCCTGATTTTTGCTATTCTTTCTTTTCATTATTATTGATTATAAATAAGGTAAGGCGGTTGGTGGCGGCGCAGCCCGCCAGCAGCCGTGCGCGTGGGGAGGGTGTGCGTTGAAACGTCTGCTGCTCTGGGTGCTCATGGTCATCCTGATGGTCGCTGTGCTGCTGGGCGGCGCGGGGGCTGTTTTGTACGGCATGACCGGGGAGAACAAGCTCCCCGCCGAACACCCTGTCTTCGGCGGGACCGAGCTGGTCCCCAACGGCTACGAATGGACGGTGCCGGTTCTGGGCGAGTATCTGGAACGCCATTTCACCGAACCGTCCAACCTGACCGTGCAGAAGCTGGGCGACCTTGGCGACGCCGTGCCGGAGCTGACCCTGCCCGAATGGGCCGCGCGCAGCGAACTGACGCTGACCGCGCCGGACGGGACCATCGCCGTCACCGGCGATGCGGTCGGGTATGAGAGCTACGTCTTTTCCCAAAACGGGGACTATGACCTGACGCTCACGCTTTACCGCGACCATTCTGCGGAAGCGCCGGGGCTTTCCAGCGGCTGGTACTCCTACCATGCCGGGTTCACGCTCAACATGCAGCCGCAGGCGGTGCTCAGCACCGACAGCGCGCCGCAGGGCACCATTGTGGCCGTGTGGGTCACAGGCATCCTGGACGGCAGCACCCCGTCGCTTGAGACAGACCTCGGCACGGTATGGTTCCGCCCCACCCAGACAGGGTACATGGGCTACATCCCTGTCACCTACAACGCGGAGGGCGGTGCGCACACCATGACGCTGACCTGCGGCGAGCTTGTGCAGGAGCTGACGCTCTCTGTCACCGAGATGAGCGCCGCCACCGTCCCGTCCGAGAGCGAGGAAGACATACCCGGCGCGGCCGATGAATATAAAAATGCCATCTGGCCGCTGTACACCCAGAGCGCGGAAGGCAAGCTGTGGCAGGGCGCGTTTGCCGCCCCCAGCGACAGCGCGGCCACCGTGCCCTATGGCGCGCGCCTGATGGTGGACGGCGCTTTGTCCGGCCGGTCCACCGGCCTGACCTACGGCGCGGCGGAACCCGGCAGCGCGGTCGCCGCCCCGCAAAACGGGACCGTCGTCTATGCGGGTACGCTGGCGCTCACGGGCGGCACCGTCGTCATCGACCACGGCTGCGGCGTCAAGAGCTACCTGTTCGGTATGGGCGAGGTAGCGGTCCAGCGCGGCCAGCAGGTCGCCAGGGGCGACCGGGTCGGCGCGGCGACCGATGCGCACGATCTGATCTATGAGCTGCGCATCGGCAGCAAATCTGTGGACCCGGCCCCGGCCATCAAGGGGGCCAGCGGCCTGCAGTTCCAGGAAAACAGGTAACGAACCGGCCCATGGCCGGAAAGAGGGGAAAGGTATCGTTTATGGCATTGGAGGACAAGATCGAAAAGAACCCGGCGGAAGGGTCTCTGGACGAAAACGCAGCCCAGCAGCAGGCGGAACAGACGCCGCAGGCGGGCGGGGAAGCGGCTGACCTCCAAAAGAAAAAGCGCCGCCGCCGCAAAAAGACGGCCGCGGCCCGGCGCGCTTCGGCGGCAGCTGCCGAAGCAGCCGAAAACCAGGAGAAGGAAGACGGGGACGCTCCCGTGGCGGACGCCCCGGCGGCCGAAGCCCGGCCGGACGCGGAACCGGACGCGGAGAGCGCCCCGGCGCCGGAAACGCCCAAAACGCCGGAACCGCAGGCGGAGGAACCTGCGGCCCCGCAGGACGCGCCTGCCGGAGAAGCGGCGGACCAGCCCGAAGAACCGGCAGCTGAAGCGCCCGGCGGGGAACAGCCTGCCGAAAAACAGCCTGCTGAAGAACAGCCCGCCGAAACGCAGGCAGCCGAAGAAAGCGCCGAGGAACCGGCCGGGGCCGCGGCGGAGCAGGAACAGCCCCCGCCCGCGCCGGAGGAACCGGCCGAGCCGGAACCCACGCCGGAGCAGCTGCGCCGCAATGCGGAGCTGACCCGCACCGTGCAGATCTCGATCGAAAAGCTGATGGAGATGCAGGCGGCGCAGACGCCGCCCGCCGAACCCGCGCCCGCCGAACCCGAGCCCGCGCCGCCCACGCTGGAGGACCATATCCGCAGCGGGTTGGGCCGCATGGCGCGCTGGCTGCTGCTGGTGGCGGCTTTCGTGGCCGTGGTCGCGGGGCTGGGCATTGCGATGCTGTACAGCGCGGCCACGCCCGAAGCCATCCCGCAGGTCTCGGTCGCCTTCAACGGCGAAACGATGGAGACGGCCGAAGCCCGCTGGCAGGTGCCGGTCGTGGGCGATTCCTTCAAGCGCACCTACGCCGAAAAGGGCAGCAAGGAGCCGGTCGAGATCTCCACGGTCGAAAGCGCCAAGGCCACGCTGCAGGTCATTGCGGAAGACTGCGATACCTATTTCACGATCACCGATGCGAACGAACAGGTCGTGTTCGAAGGAACGGCGGAGCAGTTTGAAGCCTTCCGCTTTACCGAAAACGGCGCGTACACGGCGGAGCTGGAAGTCACCCGCCGCGGCGCCGGGCTCAGCCACGAGTCGGCCGTCAGCGGCCGCGAGGTCTACCGCTTCTGCTTTGACGTGCATCTGCGCCCCAGCATCCGCCTCAACAACTCGAGCGTGCGCCAGGGCGGCGTCGTGGCGGTGCGCGTCACCGGTCTGCCCGGCCTGCAGGCCCCGGTCATGACCACAGAGCTCCCGGCCACCGAGTTCTTTGAGGGCGAGAGCGGCTGGATCGCCTACCTGCCCATCGGCATCGACCAGGAGGCAGGCGAGTATGTGCTGCATATCGAAGCCGACGGCTACGCCCAGGACCTGCGCCTGATCGTCATGCAGCACCTGGAGCAGTTCAAGGATGTGTACAGCACCAGCCAGCTGACCTGGCCGTATATCTCGGTGGAGGACACCCCGGCCCAGGTGCAGGCCGTGCTGGCGGAAACCGAAGCGGAACCGGCCTGGGTCAAGGATGGTTTCGTACAGCCGTTCACCGACAGCATCAACGTCACGCTGGGCTACGGCACCACCGAGTATGTCAACCGTACCCGCGCCGAGCGGGAAGCCGGTACCGGCAGCGGCCGCACCAGCACCAACACGCTTGTCAAGACCCGCTACGGCGGGCAGCTCATCGCCCCGGCCGACGGCCGCGTCGTTCTGGCGCAGGACCTCGGCGGCGTGGCGGGCAACACCCTGGTCATCGACCACGGCGCCGGTGTCAAGAGCATCTTCTACGGCCTCGGCACGCTCAACGTGCAGGCGGGCGCGCAGGTCATCCGCGGCCAGCAGGTCGCCGTGACCAACCTGATAACGATCAGCGAGGTGCGCATCGGTGCGACCCCGGTCGAACCGCTTGCCGTCTGGCGCGGCCAGTGCAACGCGCTGCGTTATTATTGATCCATATACCATCCGCTGCGGCGGCAGACCCTGTAAAAGGGCCTGCCGCCGCATACTGTTGAAAAAGTTAAAAAACGTCGCCGTCGGCGGACATGCGCCGACGACGGCGACACCGACAGGGAAATTTTACGGCAAATTGTGTGCGAGGAGCGTTAGCGACGAGTGCGCGATTTGCCGTAAAATTTTGTCGAAGGGGATTCCAAAGGGGGAAATAGACGCGTTAGGCGCAGCCGTGCGCGGCTGTTGCCCCCCTTTGCAGCGTGTCGAGAAACTCGACACGC
>DWXD01000034.1 GCA_019119365.1 Candidatus Gemmiger stercoripullorum
CCCAGTGGGGCAACAAGAAGTACATGAACATGAAGCACCTGGAGGCCGCCCTTGAAGATGCCTCCATTGCTGGCTGACTTCACTCATGCCAGACCCTGCAAACCATTTTGCGAAAAATACTTGACACTACCGCGACTCTCAAAGATGCGCCGACACCTTTTTCCTGTACAGCGCATAGGAGATCGCGGCCGCTGCGACCTCCGTGATCCAAAAAGCATGCCAGACGCCCTGCGCGCCGCACAGGCGGCTGAGGAGGAAGGCAGCCGGGATGATGAACAGCGTGTAGCGCAGCAGCGAGATGACCAGCGAAGGGACGCCCATCCCCAGCCCTTCAAGCGCGCCGCAGGCTATGACCGAGACCGAGGAGATCACAAAGCCGAGGCTGATCGTGCGCAAAGCGGCGCTTCCCGCTGCAATCGTTTCGGCGTTTTGCGAAAACAGCCCGATCAATTCGGCCGGGACCAGCCAGCACAGCGCGGTTCCCACCGCCATGATGCAGGCCGAAAGCGCAAGCGCCACACGGTAGATCTTCTGCACGCGCGCATGCTCCCCCGCCCCGTAGTTATAGCCGATGATCGGGCGCATGCCCTGCACGATGCCGTTGGCCGGAAGGTACAAAAAGGTCTGCAGCTTGTAGTATACGCCCAGCACAAGAACATAGACCTGCGAGAAAGCGGCCAGGATGATGTTGAGGCAGGAAATCAGCAGCGAAGGCAGCGCCAGGTTGAGCGCCGCCGGTATGCCGACCGCATACACCCTTTTGGTCAGGCGCGCCTCAAATGTGCGCGGGTCAAAGCAGAGCCGAACCGGCAGGCGCCCCTGCAGGTAGCAGATCACATAGATCACAAGGCTCAGGGTCTGGCCGATGCCGGTGGCGAGCGCCGCGCCCTCGATGCCCATTTCCGGGAAAGGGCCCAGACCAAAGATCAAAACCGGGTCCAGGATGATGTTGGCCACGCAGCCGGACATCATGCAGATCATGGTGAGCATCATGCGGCCGACCGCCTGGAAAATCTTTTCCATCGACATGGAGGCGGCAACAAAAACCGAAAACGCAAACGCCACGCGGGAATAGCGCACGCCCAAATCCACGACCTGTGCGTCCGTTGTAAAAAGCCGCAAAAAGCCCGGCATGACGGCAATGCAGCCGACTGTGAGCAGCACGCCGTGCAGCGTGTTGCACACAAGGCTCTGGGTCGCGGCGGCGTTCGCCTTCTTTTCTTCCTGCGCGCCAAGATGGTAGGAGATCACGGCGTTGGCGCCGATGGAAAAGCCGATGGTCACGGCATTGATCAGGTTCTGGACCGGGAAAACGAGCGAGAGAGCCGTCATGGCGTCCTCGCTGATTCTGGCGACATAGTAACTGTCCACGATGTTATACAGCGATGTGACCATCATGGACAGGACCATCGGCAGTGACATGGACAGGACCAGCGGCAAAACCGGCCGCGTTTTCATAAACGATTGCTGCATGGGCTCCCCTCTTTTGATAAAAAAAGAAAATTTTGCGCGTAAAAAAAGCTATATCTCCCCTTGTTTAACTCAGAAACAAGGAAAAATATAGCTTTCGCGCTTGGTATGCTACCACATTTGCAGGCGCTTGTCAAGCCTGGGCACGGGCGCCAAAAGTTTACAACCGCCGGTCTTGACAGGATACTTTTCTTTCTCTACACTGAAAACAGCCCCCTGCACAGGGCGGGAAAGGAAGAGATCCTGTTGGAGCCGAAAGCACAGATCCTGGTCGTCGACGACGAGACGGCCATCGCCGATCTTGTCGAAGTGTGCCTGAAAAACGAAGGGTACGAAGTTCATAAATTCTATACCGCCCAGGCTGCGCTGGACGATGTGGCGCGCCATACGCCCGATCTGGCCATTCTGGATGTTATGCTGCCCGATATGGACGGCTTTACGCTGTGCCGGACCATCCGGGAGGCGCACCTGTTCCCCATCATTATGCTGACCGCACGCGTGGAGGACATGGACAAGATCATGGGGCTGACCCTTGGCGCGGACGATTACATCACCAAACCGTTCAACCCTCTGGAACTGGTCGCGCGGGTCAAAACGCAGCTGCGGCGCTATATCCGCTATAACCATGGCGAGGCCGCGCCCAAAACGCCGCAGGAATACGATCTGCGCGGGCTGACCATCTCAAAGACCAACCATAAATGTACACTGTACGGGGAAGAACTGGCGCTGACGCCGCTGGAATTTTCCATCCTGTGGTATCTGTGCGAGCACCGCGGCCAGGTGGTCTCCAGCGAGGAACTGTTTGAGGCGGTGTGGGGCGAAAAATATATGGATTCAAACAATACCGTAATGTCCCATATCGCGCGGCTGCGCGAAAAAATGCATGAGCCCAGCCGCAGGCCAAAGTTTGTCAAAACTGTCTGGGGGGTGGGGTATACCATTGAATAGCCCACTGAACAAACTGAAAGAAACCATCGCCCGCCTGCGCGCCGGGCATAACAGCCGCAGCCCCCTGTACGGCCGCAGCGCCGGGAGCACACTGGGGCTGTACCTGCTGTGCATGGCCGGCGTCGTGCTGGCGACTTTTCTGATCTTCCTGCTGGGGTATAACATTTACAGCGCCCTGCGGGATCACGCGACCTATTATTACTACGACTTCATCACGCCTTTTTTCGTCCTGCCGCTGTATTCGCTGATGCGCGGCGTGCGGGATATGGCGCTTCTGTTCGTCGTTTTGTTGCTGGGCTCCGGCTGGCTGGGTGTGACCTGGGCGTTTTTCCGGCTGTACCAGCGGGATTTGACAAAGGTCGTGCAGGCTGCCGGGACCCTGATGGACCCGGACGCCGCCCCGCCCGAACTGCCAAGCGCGTTGGCCCCGGCCGAAGCGGCGCTGCGCCTGGCCCGCCAGCAGGTGCAGCACAGCGAAGCGCTGGCCCGCGAAGCCGAGCAGCGAAAGAACGACCTGATCGTCTACCTGGCGCATGATCTAAAGACCCCGCTGACCAGCGTGATCGGTTATTTGACCCTTTTGCAGGATGAACCGCAGATCTCGCCGGAACTGCGGGCGCGGTATACCGGCATCGCGCTGGACAAGGCCGAGCGCCTGGAGGACCTGATCAACGAATTCTTCGACATCACCCGCTTCAACCTCTCGCACATCGAGCTGGAGCGCCGCCCCACCGACCTGACCCGCATGCTTGAGCAGGTGGTCAGCGAGTTTGGCCCCATGCTGGCCGCGCAGGACCTGACCTGCCGCACCGACCTGCCGCCCAAGCTGGTATACAACTGCGACGCGGACAAAATGGCCCGTGTGCTGGATAACCTTTTGCGCAATGCCTGCCATTACAGCTACCCCGGCACCGTGATCGAGGTGGCGGCCGGGGCGGAGGCCGACGCTGTCGTGCTGCGCTTTGCCAATGCCGGGCCCACCATACCGCCGGAAAAGCTGGACCGCATTTTTGAGCAGTTCTTCCGGCTGGACAGTTCCCGCGCCAGCCGCACCGGCGGCGCCGGGCTGGGGCTGGCCATCGCCCGGCAGATTGTGGAGCTGCACGGCGGTTCCATCACGGCGGAAAGCGCGGACGAACACATCGTGTTCACCGTTCGCCTGCCGCTCGATACAAACCGCACAGACCGCGCGCCGCTGCCCGCCGCAAGAAAATCGTAAGATTTTCGCAAACCAAACGCAAGGGCTTCACAAGCCCGCCTGCAAAAATCAGGCGCTCTGTTCTGGTACCATGTCAGGTATCAGGCAGGGCGCTTTTCCGGTTGCCGCAAGCCCCCGCCTGGGAAATGTTTTGCCTGGGAGGGGTTATTTTATGTGCCGCAGCAAAAACAATAAGAACATCCTGGTCCTGTTTGGCGGGTGCTCTACCGAGCACGAAGTCTCGCTGCAGTCGGCGGCGGCCGTGCTTGAACACATGGACCCGAATCAATTTCGCGCCCTGCCGGTGGGGATTACCAAAGAAGGGCGCTGGCTGCGCTACCTGGGCCCGCATGCCGCGCTGCCGGGTGGCGGTTGGGAAAAAACCGGGCCCTGTATCCCCTGCACGCTGACGCTGGACCGCGGCCATGCCCGCCTTTTATGGCTGGACGGCTCCGGGCAGGCGGAAGATTTCGACGCGGCGTTCCCGGTACTGCACGGCAAAAACGGGGAGGACGGCACCATACAGGGCGTTTTTGAGCTGGCCGGTGTGCCGGTGATCGGCTGCGGCACGCTGGCCAGCGCTTTGTGCATGGACAAAGACCGCGCGCACAAGCTGGCGGCTTTGGCCGGGGTCGCGGTCCCGCAGAGCGCCGTATTCAGCCGCGGCGCGGCCATGGGCGATATCCGCGCCGCCGCCCGGCAGCTTGCTTACCCGCTGTTCGTCAAACCGGTCCGGGCCGGGTCTTCCTTTGGCGTCAGCCGGGTCGAATGTGAAGAAGACCTGGCCGCGGCCGTGCAGGCGGCGTTTTGCCACGACAGCGAGATCCTGCTGGAAGAAGCGGTCCCCGGCTTTGAGGTCGGCTGCGCCGTGCTGGGCAACGAGGAACTGACCGTGGGCGCAGTGGATGAGATCGAACTGGCGCAGGGCTTTTTTGATTATACCGAAAAGTATACCTTAAAAACCTCTGCCATCCACTGCCCGGCGCGTATCCCGGCGCAGAAAGCCGCCGAAATCCAGGCGGCGGCCCGCACCGTGTATAAAGCGCTGGGGTGCCGCGTGTTTGCCCGGGTGGACCTGTTTTTGACCCCGGATGGCCGTATCCTTTTGAACGAAGTCAACACCATCCCTGGCTTTACCGCGCACAGCCGCTACCCCAGCATGATGAAGGCCGCAGGGCTAAAGCTCCCGGCGCTCATCACCCGCATGATCGAACTGGGGGTGGCGGCGCAATGAACAAACCGGTTTGTACCGTATACCAGGCCAAAAATGCGGCGGATTTTTCTTTGCCAAACATCGGGCCGCTGGCGCTGGTCAACGGGCGTCACCCGCTGCAGAGCGGCTTTTCCATCACCCTGGCCCCGCCGGTCGAAGCCTGCCCGGATATCCTGCTCGAACGGCAGGCCGCCGCCATGCTGGCCGCCTGCCTGCGCGCGGTGGGCGCGGCCGGGCGCATCCTGCCTGTGTCCGGCTGGCGCAGCCACGCCGAACAACAGGCGATCTGGGCGGACACCCTGCGCCGTGAAGGCGCCGCTTTCACCAAGAAGTATGTCGCCTTGCCGGGCTGCAGCGAACACGAGACCGGGCTCGCGATCGACCTGGCCGAAAAAGCCGACGAGATCGACTTCATCCGCCCCGCGTTTCCGTATGACGGCGTGTGCGGTGCTTTCCGGCGTGCGGCGGCGCGCTACGGTTTTATTGAGCGTTACCGGGAAGACAAAACCGGCCTGACCGGCATCGCGGCGGAGCCGTGGCACTTCCGCTATGTCGGCGCGCCGCATGCTCAGCTGATGGAACAGCGCGGGCTGTGCCTGGAAGAATACATTGCGCTGCTGGGCGAAGCGCCGCTTGCCTGTACGCTGGAAAACGGCCGCACGGTCACGGTGCGCCGCTTTGCCGCCGGTCAACCGCTGCCGCCCGCGCAGGGGCTGCGCCAGCTTTCAGGCGACAACGCGGGCGGCGTCATTGTGACCGAATGGGAGGCGTTGTGATGCGCGCGCCTTTACACAAACAGGGGCCTGCGCTGGATACCTTCCGGCTGGCGGCGGCCATTCTGGTCACGGCGATCCATACTTCGCCGCTTGCAGGCGTCTCCCCTTTGGCTGATTTTTTGTTGACGCGGGTTCTGGCCCGGGTGGCCGTTCCGTTTTTTCTCATGGTCAGCGGGTATTTCCTCGCCCGCCGCGGCTGGCAGGGGCTCGGGCGCTTCATCCGGCACAACATGCTCGTCTATCTGGCGGCTGCGGCGCTCTACCTGCCGCTGAATTTCTACGCCGGGGACAGCCCTGCCGCATGGCTGCGCAGCTTTGTGTGGGAAGGAACGTTTTACCACCTGTGGTACTTCCCTGCCCTTTTGTGGGGCGCGCTGATCGCCCGGGGGCTTGCAAAGCTCGGCCCGCGCGCCGGGGTGGCGGCAGCTGGGCTTTTGTACCTTGCCGGTCTTGGCGGCGACAGCTACTTCGGCCTTATTGACCGTGTACCGCCGCTGTCCGCGTTTTATGCCGCTGTGTTCCGCGTATGCGAATACACCCGCAACGCTCTGTTTTACGCGCCGCTTTTCCTTTTGCTGGGGGCGGCGCTGGCCGGGCGCAGGCGTCCGCTGCCCGCGCGCGGCGCGGCGGCGGGGCTGTGCCTGAGCTTTGCCGCCATGACGGCGGAAGCGCTGTGGCTGCGCAGCCTTGGCGCGCAGCGGCATGACAGCATGTATCTGCTGCTGCCGGTGGTAATGGTATGCCTGTTTTCGCTTTTGCTCGCCCGCAACACCGGGCGCAACCGGGCGGCGCGGGATGTTTCGCTGCTTGTTTATCTGCTGCACCCGGGCTGCATCGTGGCGGTACGGGGGCTGGCCCGCCTGACCGGGACCCGTTCGCTGCTGGTGGAAAACAGCGCCGCGCATTTTACCGCCGTGCTTGCGCTCAGCTTTGCGGCCGCCCTGCTGTTGTACGGGCTGCGGCCGCTGCGGCCCCGCCCGGATGCCCGCGCCTGGCGCGAACTGGACGCGGCGGCGCTGCGCGCCAACGCCCGCGTTCTGCAGCAGGCCGCCGCCCCCGGCTGCCGCCTGATGGCGGTGGTCAAAGCGGACGCCTACGGCCACGGCGCAAAACCGGTCTGCCGAATCCTGCAGCGGCAGGGCGTGCGCGCGTTTGCCGTTGCCTGTTTGGCCGAAGGCATCGCGCTGCGCAAAGCGGGCATCCGCGGCGATATCCTTGTTTTGGGCTGGACCGCGCCCGACCAGGCCCCGCTGCTCAGCCGCTGGCGGCTGACGCAGGCGGTCGCCAGCCTGGAGCACGGCCGTGCGCTGGCCGCCCAGGGCTGCCGGGTGCGCGTGCAGCTGGCGCTGGACACCGGCATGCACCGCCTGGGCATCCCCGCTGCCGATCATGCAGCGCAGGCCGGGCTGTTCCGCCTGCCCTGCCTGCGGGTACAGGGCGTGTTTTCCCACCTTGGCGTGTCGGACAGCCTTGCGCCGGAGGATATCCGCTATACCCGGCAGCAAGCGCAGGCTTTTGCCAACGCGGTTGGCTGGCTGCGGCAAAACGGATATAACCCCGGCAAAGTTCACCTGTTGGCCAGTTACGGGCTTTGGAATTACCCCGAATATTCGTTTGATTGCATCCGCGCCGGGATCGCGCTGTACGGCGTGCAAAGCGATACCACCCCCACCCGCCAGGCGCTGGCGCTGCAGCCGGTGCTGCACATCCGCGCGCGGGTGGCGCTGGTACGCGAGCTTGCCCCCGGCGAAACCGCCGGTTACGGCCGGGCCTTTACCGTGCAGCGCCCCACCCGCCTGGCCGTGGTGAGCATCGGCTATGCGGACGGCCTGCCGCGCAGCCTGCCCGCCCACGGCGGCCGGGTGCTGGTCCGCGGCGTTTCCTGCCCGATGGTGGGCCGCATGTGCATGGACCAGCTGCTGGCCGATGTGACGCAGGTCCCCGACGCCGCCCCGGGGGATGCGGTCACGCTGCTCGGCGCTGACGGCGGCGAAATCATCCCGGCCACGGAGCTGGCCAACGCCTGCGGGACCATCACAAACGAGCTGCTCTCCCGCCTGGGGGCGCGCCTGCCGGTCATCGTGCGGCCGTGAACGCCCCGCCTTGCTTTTCGCGCCGTGATGGGATATAATAAAGCCAAGATTTTTGGCGGCCTGTACGCCCCGGCGTGTGGGTCGTTTTCTATCCTGCCATCCCACCAAAAAAGGAGGGTTCCTGCGATGCAGACGGATCAAAACGGCCAAAACAGGCAGAGCAAGCTCCGGCGGCGTCTGTTCGGGGCGGCGGCTGCGCTGGTGTTTTTGTGGATGCTGCTGCTCAATGTTCTGACGCCTTACATCGCCGATGACTTTACCTTCGCCTATGCGTTTGACACCGGCCTGCGCCTGCACAGCCTGCCGCAGCTCATCAAAAGCCTGGCATACCACTATTATGAATGGAGCGGCCGCGTCGTTGTCAAGTTCTTTGCGCAGAGCTTTACGATGCTGCCCAAGTTCGTCTTTGACCTTTGCAATGCGGCGGCCTACTTAGGCCTGGGGCTCGTCATCTACCGCCTTGCGGCCGGACGGCGGCGCGGGCGGTACGATGTTTTGAGCTTTTTCCTGATCGAAGCGGCGCTGTGGGAAGTCAGCCCGGCGTTCGGGCAGACCAACCTCTGGATGTGCGGCGCCTGCAACTATCTGTGGGCCAGCCTGGGGCTCCTTGCCTTTCTTTTGCCCTGGCGCTATTATCTGCAGCAGCCGTTTTCCGCCCGCCCGCGCATGGCGGTCGGCATGGCGCTGGCCGGGGTCCTGGCCGGTTGGCTTAGCGAAAACGGCAGCGCCGGGATGCTCGTGTGTCTGGTTTTGTGCATCTGGTGGCTGTTGGCGCGCCGCAAGCGCGTGCCTGCCTGGATGTGGAGCGGGCTGGGCGGCGCAGTGGCCGGTTTTGTCATTCTGATCGCCGCGCGCGGCAACTACAACCGCGCCTCCTTCTTCAACGACTATGAAAGCGTGCTGACGCGCTACTCCGTGCGCTTTTTCAACTGCCTGAACATGCTCAAAGACCATGCGCTGCCGCTGCTGTTCTTTTTTGCGGCCGCGTTCGCGCTGCTCTGCTTCCAGCGCCGCACCGCCGGTATCCAGGCGTTGGTCTGGCCGCTGATGCTGTTGTTGGGCGGGCTTGCGGCCAACTTTGCAATGATCCTGAGCCCCGATTACTACGAACGCTCCACCCATGCGCCGTTCACCTTTTTGACGGCGGCCTGCGCGGCCTGCCTGGCTGCGTTGTCCGGCCGGACGCTGCGGCGCGGCCTGACCTGTGCGGCCGCCTGCCTGGGCATCGTCTGCGGCATCCATGCGCTGGAAGCCGGGTATGACATTGCCAGCTATTCCGTGATGTACCGCACCCGCGATGCACTGCTCAAAGAGGAGGTCGCCACGCTGGGCGAAGACGCGGCGGGTGCTTCGCTCGTCACCTATGCGATCGAGCCGTATACCCACTGGTGCGCCGCTTACGGCCTGCCGGATATCCGGGAATACAGCGGCGATTCGCTTGGCCTTGGCCGCGCACGCTGGTACGGCGTGGCTTCCATCACCGCCGACGAAACGCACACCTACCCCTTCCCCGGGCATATGAACGAAGCCTATGCCGCAGGCGAGGCCGCCGCAGAGGCCAGCGCGCAGGACGCCCCCTGAAGCCGTTCTTAAAACCGATCTTTCCCCCCCCGCAGTCCGCTGCGGGGGGGGGATTTTTTTGCCCTGCCCGGGCTGACTGCCTGCGCTTGACATACGGCTGCGGGTGTGGTATCATCAAATTATAGTTAGAATATTAACTAATTATCTTGTGCCCGTGATGTATTTGAAAGGAGCGTGACACTGTTGGGGGACGCATTCAAAGCGCTGGCCGATCCATCCCGGCGGCGTATTCTGGAGCTGCTGTCCGGCGGCGAGATGACAGCCGGTGACATTGCCGCAAACTTTGACATGGCGAAGCCTTCGGTCAGCCATCACCTGAACATTCTGAAAGCGGCCGGGCTAGTCAGCGACGAGCGGCGCGGGCAGAACATTGTGTATTGCCTGAACCTGACCGTGTTCCAGGAACTGGTCAAATGGTTTTATGATTTTGGCCTTGTGAAAGGAGAGGAACCAAATGAAACAGAGTAAACGCCTGCTGGCCGTGTTGGGGGCGGTCTGCGCGCTCAACTTTATCGGGCATCTGATCTGCCTGCCGTTTCTGCCCGATGTCATTCCGGTCCACTGGAACTTTGCCGGGCAGGCAGACGGCTGGGGCCCGAAGGAGACAAACCTGATCCAGGCCGCCTTGCCCGCTTTGATGCTGCTGCTCTTATGGTTTTTGCCGCGCATCGACCCCAAAGGGCAAAACTTTGAAAAGTTTGCGCCGCTTTGGCGCGGCACCATGACCGGCATCGTACTGTTTTTCTGCGCGCTGACCTGGGTCTTCGTGCTGGCGGCGTTCGGCGTTCTGCCGGACGGGATCATGGGCGTGCTTATCGGCGGCGGGATCGGCGTGCTGTTCATCCTTTTGGGCAACTACATGCCGCGCGCCAGGCAGAATTACACCTTCGGCTGCCGCACCCCCTGGGCCCTGGCTGACGAACACAACTGGGCGCGCACCCAGCGCATGGGCGGCATCACGTTCATCATTATGGGCGCGGTGATTTTGCTGACCGGCATGTTGGGCGGCGTTCTTGGCGAAGTGCCAGTGCTTGTTTTGCTGCTGGGCGTCACGCTGGGCGGCGTTGTATGGATCTATGTTTACTCATTCCTTGTCTTTAAAGGCTGGATGAAATAACCGCTTGAAGCCAAACACAACTTGAAAGGCCCCGGACTGCCGCCGGGGCCTTTCCTGTTTGTTTCTTTTGCGTTTTCATCCCAGGAAGCTGACTGTGATCTGGCCCGCTGCGACTTCGGTTTCGATGTGGACCGGGCCGCTGCCAAGGCGGAACGTGTTGGTCAGACCACTGTATACGGCGCCGTCGTAGGTCAGCGTACCGGCCCGGCCTTCCGCCTCAAGGTTATAGTCTGCCAATGTGCCCGTCAGCGCGACAGTGACGTTGCCCGCATGGGTCGATACTTCGAGTTCGCGGCCCGGCTGCACCTGCGCCGCTTCGATGGAACCGGCGTTGGTTTCCAGGCTCACTTCGTCACCGTTGAGGGAGGCGGCCGTGAAATTGCCCGCGTTGGTCTCCACGCTGATGTTGCGCGCCGTAACGTTGCCGGCCGTAACGTCCCCGGCGTTGAGCTCAACGTCCAGTTCGTCCAGCGTCAGGTCCGGCAGCGTGATGCTGCCCGCATTAAGTGAGAGGTCCAGTTCCTGCAGCGCGCCGTCGTCCGGTACTGTCAACGTGGCGGTAAAACGCTGGTCGCTCTGCTGGCGTGCACGGCTGCCAAGCACGACCTTGATCTCCCCAAAGTCCTCTTCCCTGCTCTGGTACTGGCTCTGGTCCAGCCCTTGCACCAGCAGCGTGCTTTGCGCGGCGTTGGGATCAAGCACAACCTGCAGGTCGCCGCAGCCAAGCTCCAGGTCGAATTTATACAGTCCGCTGCCCAGCGTAACCTGCCATTCGCCTGCTGTGCCGGTCACGGTCTGGCCGGATACCGGGGCCTGGGCCGTGGCGGGGGCTCCGCTTTCGGCCGAAGCAGCCGGCGGCGCTGTGCTCTGCACGGCCGGGGCCTGCGGTGTGGCCGTGGCGGAAGGATCATTTTGCTCTATCCCCTGCACGCTCGACTGCGCCGGGGCAATGTTCGCAAACAACGCGCCGCCCAACAGCACTGCCAGCAGCACGACCGCCGCCAGCGCACCCGCCACAGCCAGGGCGACCTTGGCTGCCGCCGGCAGTCCTTTTTTCGCGGCCGGCGCAGCCTGCGGCGCTTCGGGAGCCGGTGCGTCCGCCACGCCTGCTTCCTCCAGAATCTTCTGCGCCGCCTGCTGCGGCGTACCCAGCTCACGGATGGCTTCCGCCTCTTTTTCCGGCCCGGCCGAGACAAAATATTCCTCGTAATAGTTCATTGCGTCGCGGCGCTCCTGCTCGGGCAGGGCCGCCAACAGCCGTTCCAGCTCGGCAAGGTATTCATACTTTGTCATTGTGGTTCCCCCCAAAAGATTTGGTCGATCTTTTCCTTGTAGGCTGTCCAATCGTCGCGGTAGCTGTCGAGTTGGGCAAGCCCTTTGGCCGTTGTCTGATAATAGCGGCGGTTGCGGCCGTTGAAGGTGGCGTCGCGGACGGTCAGGCAATCGTCTTTCTGCAGGCGGCGCAGCACCGGGTAGAGCGCGGATTCGGAAACATCCAGCACATCTTTGACCTGCTGCGTGATGCGGTACCCGTAAGCGCCGTCTTTTTCCCGCGAGACCACCGCCAGTACAATCGCGTCAAGCAATGCCGCACTGGAAACGAAGGTCATGGGGCCCTCCTTTCGTCTATGCTGTAATCTCTTGTATATTATATATCATATAATATAGCAAAATGCAATAGTATAAACTAAAACTTTCTATGAACAAAGCCCCTGTCTGGCGCCGCCGCGCACAAACAGAGGCTTTTCCTGTTCTATCCTGCTTTGGGCAAAAGAGGAGCCCCCGCCTGAGGGAAGGCGGGGGCCAAGAAAGGAGGAGAAGAACACATGAAAAAGTTGGTGTTTATCTTGCTTGCAAGTTTATTATACACCCGGGTATGGTCCGCGTCAATAGATAATTGTAAATAAACTGTAACTATTTTTTACGGATTTGTAACTTCTTCCGCCTTCGCGCGTTCGTCCATCCACAGTCCGGTCTCAAAACAGCATTTCCCCTCCTGCAGCCCGGCGAAGTACCAGTAGTTCCCACCGGGGTTTGCCCGCAGCAGCGTGTACTGCCCGCCGCGCGGGACTTCCTTGTGGTAATAGATGACCAGTTCCCGCACAAAGCAGCGGTCCAGCACCTCTGGCGGCAGCGCGTCGCAGACAGCGTCCACATAGCGGGCGTTGTTCATGTGGCCGTTCATATCGCACTGGCTGTAGGTGGCTGTGCGCTCCCCTACCGTCTCGCACGCTTCCGGCGGGACCCGGTCCAGCTTCATCGGCAGCTCCTGCTCGACGGTCTCCGCCCAGTGGGCGCTCGCAAATTCCTCGGGGTGGCGGCGCAGGATCGCGCGCTTGTCGGTATCGATCAGCACCCAGCGGCTGTCCACAAGCGCCGCCTGCCTCCCTTCGGCGTCAAGGACCTGCGTGATCCGCTTGTTGACGGCGCGCTTGAGCGCTTCCGGCTTGGTGATAAGGGTCAGGTGCTCATCCACGCGCGGGACCCTGTCAAAGCGCAGCGCCTGCTTGACCAGAACATACGCCGTGTGGGTGCGGGCGTACAGCGCATCGTCCAGCCCCAGGGCGATCGCATGTTCCCCGGCGATCTGCTGGGCATAGCGCAGCATGGTCGCAGGCTGAACGCAGCCGTAGCAATCGCCGTCGTGGCGGTAGACCTGGAAGTTTTCTGTGTATTCCGTGGGCAGCATGAAGCCATCTCCTTTTGTAAGGTTGCCTACCTATTATAGCACAGGACCCGCCGCGGTGCAAAGCCCGGGCGGGTCTCTGGGGGTGTTGTGTCAGTAGTTGTCCCTGACTTTTTTGCGCACTTTGCGCCAGATGTTAAAGCAGGAAAGCAGCACGGCGCCGACCAGAAAGATCACAACCATCCAGCTGCCGCCGCTCTCGTCGTAGCTCTTCATCTCGCTCCATTTGGCGTCGAGCTCGGCGTTGATCTCATCCGGCAGCGTTGTGAACACTTCGGCCTTGTCCATCACCTCTGTGCCGGGGTACGCGATGGGGCTGTATTTCAGCTCGTCATCCAGCAGCTCCCACACCGCGTCGATGGGCGTGGAATAGCCGATATAATCGCAGTTGGCATAACCGACCGAAGTCTCGCACATATAGTTGATGAACATCTCGGCCGCTTCCTTGTTTTTGCTTGTGGCCGGGATACACATGCTGTCCACGAAGAAGTTGACGCCCTCCGTGGGGTGGATGAACGCAAGGTCGGGGTTGTCGGCGATCATGGTCAGCGCGTCGCCCGCATAATACGGGGCCATGGCGGCTTCCCCGCCCTCCATCTTGTCAAAGATCTCGTCCATGACATAGGCCTGCACGACCGATTTCTGGTCCTGCAGCTCCTGCATGACAAGATCGACCTCCTCCACGCTGTTCGGGTTCAGCGAAAGGCCGAGTTTCTTGGCGGCGATGGCGTAGGCATCGCGGGAGTTGTTGAACATCAGCACGTTGTTGGCGTACTGCACATCCCACAGCGCCGCCCAGTCTGTGGGCGGTTCATCGACCATCGTCGTGTTGTAGATCAGCCCCGTTGTGCCCCACATGTACGGCACGCTGTAGGCGTTGTCCGGGTCAAAGGCCCAGCCTTTGTACTCTTCCCCGATGGCGGCCATGTTGGGGATGTTCGCATAGTCGAGCGGGGCGAGCATGTCTTCCGCGATCATCTTGCCGACCATATATTCAGACGGGAAGATCACGTCATAGCTCGCGCCGCCGGACTTCATCTTGGCATAGAGGCTTTCGTTGGAATCAAAGGTCGTATAATTGACGCGGATACCGGTCAGTTCCTCAAACGCCGAAACGACGTCGACGCTTTCATCCGAGCCGTCCGAGATGTAAAGCCCCCAGTTGTAGACATTGAGCGTAAGGTTCTGCCCGGCAAACCGGGTCCAGTCATATCCGTCTGATACGGCAATGTCCTCGTTGACCGTGATCTGCCCGGCGGCGGCAGGCAGCGCCGCACCGGCGGCCAGCAGCAGCGCACAGGAGGCTGCCAGGCATTTTTTTATCCAGTTCATCTGTGCCGCCCCCTTTATGCCTGCGCCATGCTCTTGCGGATGGCGGCCTGATTTTTGCGGTAGGTCCGGCTGTCCAGCGCGTTCGAGACAAGGATAATGGCAAGGATGATCAGGAACATGATCGCCGAAAGCGCGTTGATCTCCGGGCTGACTTTTTTGCGGGTCATGCTGTAGATCGCAATGGGCAGCGTCTGCATGGTGCCGCAGTTAAAATAAGAGATCATAAAGTCGTCGATCGAGTAGGTCAGGCAGATCAGGAACGCCGAAAGGATCGCCGGGGTCAGCTGCGGCAGAATGACCTTGAAGAAGGCCTGCCGCGGCGTGCAGCCAAGGTCCTGCGCGGCGTTATACAGGCTCGGGTCCAGCTGGCGCAGCTTGGGCGAGACGTTGAAGATCACATAGGGCACGTTAAACGTGATATGCGCGACAAGCAGCGTAAACCAGCCAAAGATGCCGCCTTCCCCGCCAAGCCCGGCGCGCTGCAGCAAAACGAACAGAAGCATCAGCGAAACGCCGGTGATGATCTCGGGGTTGACTACCGGAACATAGCTGATGTTGTTGACAATGAGCTGGGTACGGCGGGACATCGAGTTGATGCCGATGGTGGCCAGCGTGCCCAGGACTGTGGCAATGACCGAGGATACCAGCGCCAGAACCACAGAGGTGGCGAGCGCCGAGAGGATCATCTCGTTTTGCAAAAGGCTCTTGTACCAGCCAAGCGTGAAGCCGGTGAACACCGCGCGGCTCTTGCTTTCGTTAAAGCTGTAGGCGATCAGCACGGCGATGGGCAAGTACATAAAGCCGAAGATCAGCACGATATAGGTGCGCTGCAGCAGGCGTTTGTGTTGGGTATTCATTACATTACGCCCTCCATTTCCTCTTCGTCAAAGCTGGAGGTAAAGCTCATGCACAAAAGCACGATCACCATCAGCGCCAGGCTCATGGCCGAACCGAGGTTGAGATTATAAGAGTTGCCCAGAAACTGCAGTTCGATGAGGTCGCCGATCAGCAGATTGGAGCCGCCGCCAAGCATGCGGCTGATGATGAAGGTCGACACAGCGGGCACAAACACCATCGTGATGCCGGTGGCAATGCCGGGGCCGGACAGCGGGATGAGCACCCGCAAAAGGATGCGGCGCGTATTGCAGCCAAGGTCCTGCGCGGCCTCGATGATCGAATCGTCGATCTTGGTCATGGCCGTGTACAGCGGCAGGATCATATAGGGCAGATAGTTATACACCATGCCCAGCACAACCGCGCCGGAGGTGTTGATCATGTTGAGCGGGCCGATGCCGAACACGCCGAGCAGGCGGTTGATGAGGCCGTTTTTCTCCAGCAGCGTCATCCAGGCATAGGTGCGCAGCAAAAAGTTCATCCACATGGGCAGCATGACCAGCATGAGCATGATATGCTGCTTGTTGGCCCGCAGGCGGGACAGAAAATACCCGACCGGAAACGCCAGCACCAGGCAGATGACCGTCGCTTCGGCCGCCAGCAGCAGGCTGCGGGCAAACACCGAGGAATAGCGCCCGATGGTGGCGAGGTTTTCAAGCGTGAACGCGCCGTCCGCATTCGTCAGGGCGTAACCGATGACGATGAACAGCGGCACAACAATAAATATGACCATCCACACCAGATACGGCGCGGCGGCCCAGCGGGAAGCCTTGGAACGCAGCATCGCCTTACACCCCTTCCCGCGACATGATGTGGATCTCGTCGGGGCCGATGTTCATGCCGATCAGCTCGCCCGGCTGGCTGGCCTGGGTCGAATGGATCAGCCATTCCTTGCCTTCCACATCCACATGCATCTCAAAGTGGACGCCCTTGAAGATGACTTCGCGGACAAGGCCCGTGAGCATACCGGCCGAAGGCGGCACAATAACGACGTCCTCCGGGCGGACAACGACCTGCACGGGCTCATTGACCTGGAAGCCGCGGTCGACACAGGTGAAATCATGCCCGCAGAAGCTCACAAGAAAGTCCTTGAGCATGATACCCTCCACGATATTGGAGTCGCCGATAAAGTTGGCGACAAAGGCGTTCTGCGGCTCGTTGTAGATATCCTCCGGGCTGCCGATCTGCTGGATGCTGCCCTTGTTCATGACCACGACAGTGTCCGACATGGTCAGGGCTTCCTCCTGGTCGTGGGTGACATAGACGAAGGTGATGTTCATTTCGCGCTGCAGGCGCTTGAGTTCGAGCTGCATCTCCTTGCGCAGTTTCAGGTCCAGCGCGCCAAGGGGTTCGTCCAGCAGCAGGACCCGCGGCGAATTGACCAGGCTGCGCGCAATGGCCACGCGCTGCTGCTGGCCGCCAGAAAGCTGGTTGATGCCGCGGCGCTCAAACCCCTTAAGGCCGACCGTCTCGAGCATTTCGAGCACTTTTGGCCGCAGCTGTTCCTCCGGCATCTTTTTCAGCCGCAGGCCAAACGCGACGTTCTCAAACACATTGAGGTGCGGGAACAGCGCGTACTTCTGGAACACCGTGTTCACCTGCCGCTTATACGGCGGCAGCGCGGTGATGTCCTTGCCGTCAAAAAGGACACTGCCGGACTTTGGTGTGATAAACCCGGCAATCACGCGCAGAGTGGTCGTTTTGCCGCAGCCCGAAGGGCCCAGAAAAGTGACGAACTCCTTGTCATGAATGTCGAGCGAAAGGCCGTTCAAGACCCGTTCCCCATCAAAGTCAACGACAATGTCCTTAAGCGATACGATCAGCGATTCATCCATTTTACCATGCATCCCCCTTTGCGGAAATCCGCCGCTGCCGCCCGGCTCCGTGCGGGCTGCAGTCGGTCAGCGCCAATTATGCTGCCCCGCAAAAGGTTTGTTACACCGTCGCCTTTCGGCGCGGCTGCAGCAGCACATACAACGCTTGTTTTGTGTTCAATAGATGCAAAACACAAATTTAATTATACCGGCTTGCGCCCCCCTGTCAATCACTTTTTTACAAAATTGTCGAAAACCGGCGCAAAGAAACGGTAAAGCTCTTTGGGGTCCGAAAGAAAGGGGTTGACAAAATTGTATGATTGTATTATTCTGTTAATACAATAACACAAAGGAGGGCTGCCGATGGAATGGAATATCACAGCCGGGCGGCCGGTGTATTTGCAGCTGATCGAACAGCTGCAGCTGGCCATTGTGACCGGCGCGCTTCCGGCCGGGGCGCGCGTGCCGCCGGTGCGGGAGCTGGCGGCCGAGGCCGGCGTCAACCCCAACACGATGCAAAAGGCTTTGCAGGAGCTCGAAAACCGCAGCCTGATGCAGACCCAGCGCACGGCCGGGCGCACCGTAACGGGCGACACCGCCCTGCTGGAAGCCCTGCGCCGCCAACAGGCTGAAGCGTATGCCGGGGAGTTTTTGCAAAAGATGCAGGCGCTGGGGCTGACGCCGCAGCAGGTGCAGGAATTGTTACACCGCATGAGCGAACAGAAGGGAGAAAGCAATGTCTGAACTGTATCAGGTCAGCGCGCTGACCAAATTTTACGGCGCTAAAGCCGCGCTAAACAACGTCACCTTCGGGGTGGAACCGGGGCGGCTGGTGGGCCTGCTGGGGCCGAACGGCAGCGGCAAGACGACGCTGCTCAAAATTTCGGCCGGACTGCTGCAGGCCACCACCGGCCAGGTATGGATCGACGGGCAAGAGCCGGGGCCATACACCAAGGCCGTGACCGCTTTCCTGCCCGACCGCATGGCGCTGCCCACCGAATACCGCGTGCAGGACGCCGTCTCGTTTTACCGCGACTTTTTCAGCGATTTTGACACAGCCAAAGTCCACGCCATGCTGGCCGACTTAAAGCTCGAGCCCGGCCAGCGCATCGGCGCGATGAGCAAGGGCACGCAGGAAAAACTGCAGCTCTGCCTGACCATGGGCCGCCAGGCCCGGCTGTACCTTTTGGATGAGCCGTTGGGCGGCGTAGACCCGGCTGCGCGCGAGTATATCCTGCGCACCATCCTGTGCAATTATAACGAGGACGCCGCGGTGGTCATCTCCACCCACCTGATCGAGGATGTAGAAACGGCGCTGGACGAGGTTTTGCTGCTGAAAGACGGCGCGCTGCTGGCACACCAAAACGTGGACAAACTGCGCGAGGAAAGCGGCAAGAGCCTGGACGAATATTTCCGCGAAGCATTCCGCTGTTGAACAGACCAGAAAGAGGTATTGCTATGTTTCAAAAGTTATTCAAATACGAAGCGCTCGCCGTTGGGCGGGTGATGGTGCCGGTATGGCTGGGGGCGCTGGTTCTGGCCGTGCTGTCCGGCGGCGCCATGCAGCTGCAAAATCTGCCGCCGTTTTCCGGCACGCCATTTTTAGTTATTCTCTGGACGGTGGTCGCTCCCTTGTCTGTTCTCTCTTTGCTTGCGGTCATTGCCGTTTGCATTGCAGCCAACATACAGCGCTTTTATACCCTGCTGGGCGTGCGCGGGTACCTGTATTTCTGCCTGCCGGTTAACCCCTGGCAGCAGCTGGCGGCCAAATGGGCGGTGGCGATGGTTTCTTCTGCCATATCCGTTCCCGTGCTGCTGCTCTGCAGCTGGCTGATGGGCGGCGACTGGCGCCTTACGCTGTTTGCAGGCGATCACGCGCTAATCCGAATCGAAGATCTTGACCTGACCTGGCAGGGCGTCGGTTCAACCGCGTATACAATTTTGCTGGCGGCCCTGGCCGTAAGTTTCGTTTACCTGTATTTCTACCTTTGCATCGGTATCGGCGCGCACTGGCCGCAGCACCGGCTGGCGGCCAGCGTGATCGTCTACTTTGTGCTGAGCTTTATTTTGCAGGTCCTGCTTCTTTTGGGGCTGGTGGTGCTGGGCGTCTATCTTTATAATATGCTTGACTACGAATATACCGCCTTTGCCCTGGTCACGGACGCGCAGCGCACAAAATGGACGATCCGCAACACGTTGCTGATCGCTTCGCCGGGCTTGCTTTTGGCCGCCGCAAATGGTATCCTATGGGCAGTGAACCTGCGCCTGATCGGCAAGAAGCTGAACTTGGCGTGATGCCTGCGCCCTCAAAGGGAAACAAATGAAAGGAGAACCCCCATGGAAAAGCGTCAATACGTCTGCCCCAAATGCGGCTGCCAGCAATATGAAGCCGACCGCCTGCAGGCGACCGGCGGAAATTTTGCCAAGCTGTTTGATATCCAGAACAAGAAATTCGTCACCGTCACCTGCTGCCAGTGCGGTTACACCGAACTGTACCGCGAGACTGGCGGAGACGGCTGGGACGTGCTCGATTTCTTTATGGGCGGCTGAACCGCAGCGTAACCATTAAAAAGCGAGAGACAAGGCGCACTTTGGAGCGCCTTGTCTCTCGCTTTTTAGTTGTTCAGCGTGGATATTCGCTTCTGAAAACGACAGATACCGCCAAAATAGAAAACTTACACCCCGTTTGCTTCAATGGAAATCGACTCAATTGTCACAGGCGTATCATCCAATGTATGGATGGAAACATCCCATCCTTCCATAATGGAATAGGCATAGAACTCGAAAATCATTTTTTGCGCAGTTCCTTCAAGGAAGGTGATTTCAAGCTGTTGATAGGGGTCTTTCTCATAGTGCCACCCGCTGTAGATATAGGTATGATCCAACCCACTGCCCTCTACTGTGACCGTGTATCGGCCCGGGAAAATTGTTTCCACCGGACCGGACACTGACTCACCTGCAGCCAGCATGATTTCACCATTCTCGCCACGCTGTGGCTGTTTATGATCTTGGTTCAAAATTTTATCCAAGCCTATGGAAACGGATACCGTCGGTTCAACGTCCTGCAGAGGAAGTTCTTCTAAACTTCCAACCAGATAGCCATCTACACGGTAGTAATGAAGCGGTATGTTGACAGTGCGAATCTCGTCTATCCCAAGAAACACATACAATGTTTGTGGTTTGAGCGCATCCAATTCACTCAGCAGCGTGAGGCTGGCTGTGCGACGATTCATATGCGCCAGATAGAACGAATTCACCGTCCAATCATTGTCGGCCGCCAGCAGCGCAAAATCCCAGAATGCAGGTGTATCCACATTAAAGCTGGCGAACGAGATGTGTTCGATCTTCCCGCACTGCGCTAAATCGTTCCAGGAAGAGTCCTGTAAGGATGTTGCGTAGTGATAGGTGTTTTCATCCCTGTAGCGGTTATGTATACCGATCAATCGATCGGCTTGCCATCCTGCCTGAACCGCTGCGCACAACGCTAAAATGAGCATTGCCAGCTTAAGCGTACAAAAACGGAATACACAAGCGCACAGCAGGGCCAACAAAAGATATTCCGCGACCCAAGCCAGCCGCGCGCACGAAGCGAACATTCCCCAGAAGCGGATGAACCATTCCGGCAGCGGAACCGTGAACAATGTTTTACCTGCCAATGTAACAGTAGGTGAAACACTTGCCAAAAGGCTCAAAACGGAGATAACAATGCTCGGGATGATCCACGTTGAATACTGCTTCCAGAAGGAAACGCCTTTGTGTTTGACTTTCCAGTACAGGAAAGACGCCAGTACAACCCCAATCAGGAGAAGCACACCGGGACCGACAAAGATATTCGTTTCAAACGTATCAGAAAACTGCGGGATAAAAAGCCCCGCCAGGTCAGCCGCATACATATAAGGCAGGCCTTCACTGTCTGCGAAATTGCTGGCGAAAGCGCCCCACACAAACAGCTCCACCAAAGCCGTTGCACAATAACTAACGATTGGGAGCAGCGCCAAGGCACCCCCGCGGCGGCGGAGCAGCTGCTGCACTGCGACCCCGACAAGCACCATACCGATCATTGCGAGATAATACAGGTGGAACCCGGCAGCCAGAATGCCTACCCCGCCCCACACAAGACAAGCTTTGGGCAGGGTCTGCATTTTCTTCTCTGCATCAAAAAATATCCACAAGACGATCAAGATCAGCCAGTTGCCAGCCAGCGCCGTATGTCCAAACATACGGATTGTTAAAGCAGGAAACAGCAAAAACAAACACACGCCCAGCAGCGTAGAAGGCATCGCGAAACGACTGGCTTCTCTAAGGTCCGCACCGCCTACCCTGGCCACGATCCTCTGGGAAAAATAACCCTGCAGAACGAAACACAAAAGACCCCATATTCCCAAATATTGAAACCGAGGGCCGAGCAACGGGTCAAGCAGCTTGAAAAACAACGCAAAGAGCGGAATAGAATCGCTATACACAACGCTGGTCCGGTGTGGGTAAATCACATCGTAGGACATACCCAAATAAGGGAAATCCCACGCGCTGCTTCTGTAAAATTCCCAGCCGAGATAATGCTGGCCTGGGTCTCCGTTCTCCTTGAGCAACCATTCGACATTTGTCGGGTCCAGCACCCGTATGCCATACAGCCACAAGAAAAATATAGCTCCAAGAAGTGCCCCTGCCAAGGCCCAGGCCAAACGAATATGCCGTGGTTTAAAAAGGTCGTCCTTCATTATAGCGCTCCTTCACCCGTTTAGTCCAGCGCGGCGATAGACTGCAGGATATTTTTCTGCTTGTCCTGCGCGGCGGCCAACTTGCCACGGGTTTCGGCGACGAGGGCGGCGGGCGCTTTTTCGACAAATTTGGGGTTACCGAGCTGCTTTTCAAACATCGCGACCTCTTTTTCCGCTTTGGCAAGCTCTTTATTGAGGCGGGCCAGCTCTTTTTCGCGGTCGATCAGCTCCATCATGGGGATGAAGCCGCGCGCGGCCGGGGTAACAACCGTCACCATGCCTTCGGCGGGGCCTTCGTACTTTTCCGTCAGCGTCACATCGGTGGCGAAGGCGAAGCGCGCCAGATAGGCGCTGCCCTTCTCAAAGGCCGCGGGCTGCGCGGTCTCGATGACCATGCTCGTCTTTTTGGACGGCGGCACGTTCATATCGCTGCGGGTGGCGCGCACGGCCTTGATGTATTCCATCATCGTCTCAAAGTCGGCGCTTTCCGCGGGCCAGGTGGGCAGCTGCTGCGCGTTGGGCCACGGCTGCGTCATGATGGTCTCGGCGCTGCCGGGCAGGGCCTGGTAAATTTCCTCGGTGATGAACGGCATGAACGGGTGCAGCAGGCGCAGCGCGCGGTCCAGCACCCAGACCAGCACCTTGCGGGCGGTATCGGCCTGGGTCTCGTCGCCGGAGTTCAGGCGGGACTTGCAGATCTCGATATACCAGTCGCAGTAAACTTCCCAGATGAACTTTTCGACCTTGTCAGCCGCAAGGCCGAGTTCGTACTTTTCAAGGTTGGCGGTCACCTCCCCGGCCATGGCGGCCAGTTCGGACAGCACCCACTTGTCGCTCATATCCAGCAGTTCGTCCGCCGGCATGCCGGGGGCAAAGTCTTCCGGCAGGTTCATGAGCACAAAGCGGGCCGCGTTCCACAGCTTGTTGGCAAAGTTGCGGCTGGCCGTAACTTTTTCCTCGCTGTAGCGCGTATCGTTGCCTGCGGTGGAGCCCACGACCAGCGTCATGCGCAGCGCGTCGGCGCCGAAGTTGTCGATCACTTCCAGCGGGTCGATGCCGTTGCCCAGGCTCTTGGACATCTTGCGGCCCTGGCTGTCGCGCACAAGGCCGTGGATGAGCACGGTGTCGAACGGCGCTTTGCCGGTGTAGGCCAGGCCGGAGAAGATCATGCGCGAGACCCAGAAGCCGATGATATCATAACCGGTGACCAGCACGTTGGTCGGGTAGAAAAAGTCGAGATCCTCGGTCTTATGCGGCCAGCCCAGGGTGGAAAACGGCCACAGCGCGCTGGAGAACCAGGTGTCCAGCGTGTCGGGGTCCTGGTCCAGATGCGTGCCGCCGCAGTGCGGGCAGGCCGTGGGGGCGGATTTGGCGACGATAGTCTCGCCGCAGTCGGCGCAGTACCACGCCGGGATGCGGTGGCCCCACCACAGCTGGCGGCTGATGCACCAGTCGCGGCTGCCCTTCATCCAGTTCAGATAGTTCTTGGTAAAGCGGTCGGGCACGAACTTGATCTCGCCCTTTTCCACCGCCTCAATGGCCGGGGCGGCCAGCGGGGCCATCTTGACAAACCACTGCTTGGAGACCATCGGTTCAATGACGGTGTGGCAGCGGTAGCAGGTGCCGACTTCATGGGTGATATCCTCAGTATCCTTGAGATACCCGCCCGCTTCAAGGTCGGCAAGAATGGCCTTGCGGGCCTCCATCGCGGTCATGCCCGCATATTTGCCGCAGTCGAGCACCTCCGGCTCGTCGGCGCTGGCGCGGCCGCTGTCCTTCAGCTCCTGCCAGGCGGCGCGGTCCGCCGCGCCGGTCATGCGGCCGTCATAGGTCAGCACGCGCACCATGGGCAGGTCGTGGCGCTTGCCGACCTCAAAGTCGTTGGGGTCATGCGCCGGGGTGATCTTGACGACGCCGGTCCCCTTTTCCATGTCGGCGTGTTCGTCGCAGACAATGGGGATCTCTTTATTCAGCAGCGGCAGCACCACATGGCAGCCGTGCAGGTGGGCATAGCGCGCATCGGCCGTGTTGATGGCGACCGCCGTATCGCCAAGCATCGTCTCGGGGCGGGTCGTCGCCAGCTCCAGCATCTCGCCGGTCTCCTTGACCGGGTACAGCAGGTGCCAGAAATGCCCGGCTTTTTCCTCGTATTCGACCTCCGCGTCCGAGATGGAGGTGTTGCAGTGCGGGCACCAGTTGACCATGCGGTTGCCGCGGTAAATCAGCCCTTTTTCGTAAAGACCGGCGAACACGTCCAGCACGGCTTCGGAACAGCCCTCGTCCATCGTGAAGCGTTCGCGCTGCCAGTCGCAGGAGCAGCCGAGCTTTTTCAGCTGGCCGACAATGCGGTTGCCGTAGGTATTCTTCCAGGCCCAGGCGCGCTCCAGGAAGCCTTCGCGCCCCAGCATCTCTTTGGTCAGGCCCTCTTCCTGCATCTGCGCCACGACCTTGGCCTCGGTGGCAATGGAAGCGTGGTCGGTGCCGGGCACCCACAAAGCGGCATAGCCCTGCATGCGCTTGTAGCGGATCAGGATATCCTGCCAGGTCTCGTCCATCGCATGGCCCATGTGCAGCTGGCCGGTGACGTTGGGCGGCGGCATGACGATGGTGAACGGCCGCTTGCTGCGGTCGATCTTGGTGTGGAAATACCCTTTATCGCACCAGGTCTGGTAGATCCGGTCCTCGGTGCCTTTGGGGTCGTACTGTTTGGCAAGTTCTTTGGCCATGGTTTCCTCCTTCTGAACGCTGCGGGGCAAAACAAAAGCCGCCCCGTGAGAGATGTCTCATGGGACGGCGTAAAATCACCGCGGTACCACCCAAATTGCCCCGCCGCCCAAAACCTTGCGGGCAGAAAGGCCACTTGAACGCCCGGTAACGGGGGCGGAACGGGCGCGGCTACTGCTGTTTCACCGCGCCTGCCTTGGGGGCGACGACCGCGGGCCGCCTTTACCGGGCTTGCACCTGCCCCCGGCTCTCTAAAAAAGGCTTTGGCCTGCGCGGAACTCCCCCGCACTGCATTTGGTTCTTTTAGTCTAATGCAGTTGGGCGGAATTGTCAAGATGTGCAGTTCTTTTTCTTATTCGTTCCCCACCGGCGCGTGCAGCAGCCAGATGCTGCCAAGGACGGCGGCCACCGCCAGGGCGACGGTAAACACCACCCTCAGGAAGGACAGCCACGGACCCTCGACCGCCTGGACCAGGTTGCTGCCGCCGATACAGGCGAACAGAAACAGCAGATACAGCACGCTGGCTGCCTTGGGCCCGAAACGGCGGGCCGCGCCTTTATCAAGCACAGCGACCGCGGTGGGCGCAACCAGCAGCAGGCCCCACAGGACAGGGGGCATTTTCGCCAGCAGATCGAACGAGCCGCCCACGCCCAGCAGCGCGCCGATGCCCGTGGTAACGGCCTGCAGCACGACGGCGAACAGCAGGTTGACGGCGCTGTAAAAAATACCGCACCCCCAGGCCGCCGCCACGCAGTACCGGCGGGGATGGCCCCAGCCGACCACCATCGTAAAGCTGGCGCCTGCATCGCCCAGGCTCAAAATCAGGATGGCGAAAAAGCTGCCCACCAGCGCCATGACGGTGGGGATGGCGAGCGCCGAGGCGTCGTCCAGCCCGCCCTCCGCCCCGGAAGCCACCAGCAAAACCACCAGGACCAGCAGCCAGAAGACAAACGGGAGAAGCAGCAGCGCCAGCATATCGTAGCGCCGCATATACAGCCAGCGGGCAAAAAAGCGCGGGAACGGCAGGGCTGCCTGCCCGGTCATGGACTTTTTCATAGTTTCACCACCAATTTTGTATAGCGCAGGCGGGCAAGAACGCCCAGCACCAGCGCAGCCGCCAAAAAGCCGATGCCAACCGCCAACCAAAGCGGCTGCCGCAGGCTGACCGGCCACAGCGGAACATTGGACAGGTCGTCAATGATCAAAAACGCCTGCACCACCACGATAAAAGCAGAGCCCAGCACCCAGGCCCCGACCAGCACCGCCGTGCGCCGCCAGCCGTTTTCCATCGTCTGCGAAAGGGTACTCGACTGCAGGACAAACAGACAAACGGCGAACAGCAGCGCCACCATATCCCAGCTCCACACACCGGCGGGCAGCGGTTCAGCCATGCCGCCTTCGGCCAGGCGGTAGGTCAGCCAGGTCATCGCCATGCAGCAGGCGGCAACCAGCACACTGCCCGCCTGCCGCCCCCAGTAGCACAGGCGGCGCGACGCGCCAAAGCTGAGCGCCAGGTTCGTTAGCGCGTTGTTGGCAAAGACCGCCGGCAGCACCATGGCCAGCAGCGGCGTGGCCAGCACATAGCTTTCAAACAGGCTGATATCGGTCAGCCAGACGCCCGCCACCAGAATAACGACGTAACCGGCCATCGTCAGCAGCGTATCCCGGAAAAAGCGGCGGTAAAGCAGCAGCATTTTGAGCATCGCTCACCCCTCCTCGTCGCCGTGGCCGCACAGGGCCACGAACACGTTTTGCAGGTTCAGGCCGGAAAGTTCCAGGTCCGGCTCGGCCGCCAGGCGGGCAAACTGTTCCGGCGTGCCGCGCACGGCGGCGGTCTTGTGCGGGCCCATCCCCTGCTGCTGCAGCGGCTGCAACCCGCAGGCGGCCAGCGCACGGTCCACTGCCTGCGCGCTGCCGGAAACGTAGCGGAACTGGTCGACCAGATCATCGGTCTGGCTGTTGGCAATCACGCGGCCTTCGTCCAGCACAATGACCCGCTCAAACACACCGGCGGCTTCCTCTATGATATGGGTGGAGATGACGAAGGTGCGGTTCGTCTCGGCATAATCGTCCAGCAGCAGGCGGTAGAAGCACTCGCGCATGACCACGTCCAGCCCCGCGGCAGGTTCGTCCAGGATCGTGACCGGCGCGCGGGAGGCCAGCGCCGCCGTGATCGTTACCATACTCATCTGGCCTTTGCTCAGTTTGTTGATGCGCTTTTTGGTATCAAGCCCGAATTTTTTAATCAGCGTGCGGGCATACTCTTCGTCCCAGCGCGGACAGAACAGGCGCGCGGCCAGCAGGTATTCCTCCACCTGCAAAGCGGCGACTTCGCTGCCGGGGTTCAATTCGCGGGCAAAGCACAGGTCCGAAAGCGCGCGCGGGTTCTCCCATACCGGTTCGCCGCCGTAGGTCACCTCGCCGCTGTTTTTGGTGTTCTGACCGGTCAGAATGCTGAGCAGCGTCGTTTTGCCTGCGCCGTTGCGGCCGATCAGACCATAGATGCAGCCCGGCTCCACCGCCAGGTCCACATGGTCCAGCACCGTTTGTTTGCCATATTGTTTGCACAGCCCCCTGGCTTCCAGCGTGCGGGCTGCATTTGTCATCGCTTCGATCTTCATGGCAGTTGTTCCTCCTCCGCCTGGCGTTCGACCAGGTCCAACAGTTCTTGCCGGTTCATGCCCAGGCGCTTTGCCTCGCGCACAAGCGCCTGGATCTGTGTCCCGGCAAAGGCTTCGCGGCGTTTTTGGCGCAGGGCTTCCAGCGCGCCGGGGGCAACAAACATGCCGATGCCGCGGCGCTTGTACAAGAGCCCTTCCTCCACCAGGCGGTTGACGCCTTTGGCCGCCGTGGCCGGGTTGATGTTGAAGGCGCGGGCCAGCTCATTGGTGCTGGGCACCGGGGTTTCCGGGGGGTACTCCCCCCGCAGGATGCCATCCTCCAGCAGCTGCGCGATCTGCTGGTAGATCAGGCTTTGGTCGTTGAGCATCCCTTTCAAGGCATCGCCCCCTTTCGTTTTACAAGTAATGGTTATACGGTTCATTACTTGTGTAACTAACTATATCACCAGGCAAGCTGTTTGTCAACACCTTTCCTTCTACTTTTTTGTTTTCCGGCCTAACTCCCCTGCTTTTTGTCCTTTTATCGCCCCCCTTGCCATTATCGATATTCGATAGTATAATATAGGCAAGGGGTCTTCCCCTTTAAAAAAAGGAGGGGCGCCATGCCGCGCGAGAAGTTTCAAACCCTGACCGAGCCGATGTTTTATACCCTGTTATGCCTGCACAGGGCAGCTTATGGCGCTGAGATCATGGAACAGGTTGCCGCCTTGACCGGCGGCGCAGTACGCCTGGGGCCGGGCACGCTGTACCACCTGCTGGAGGAGTTCCACGCAGCCGGGCTGATTACTGAAAGCGACGCGCTGGGCCGGCGGCGCACCTACCGCCTAACGCCAAAAGGCGAAGCCCTGCTGCAAAACGAGTATGCGCGCCTGTGCCGCCTGACCGATGACTACCGGCGCGTATTTCGCCCCAGGGGGGCCGCCCCCGGCCAAGACAAGGAGGATGAACCATGAAAGACAGGCGCATCGCCTTTGAATTGCTGGAACTGTACGACTGGCAGGGCGTGGAGCGCCGCCTGGAGCGTCAGGCGGCCAAAGGGTGGCGGCTGGAAAAGATTGTTTCCCCCTTCTGGTACTACCGCCGCGCCAAACCGGCGCAGGTCCGCTATGCCGTGACCTATCTGCCCAACGTAGGCGAAGCCACGCCGCGCCCCGACCCCGAAGCGCAGGCGCTGGACGCCGTATGCACGGCCGCCGGCTGGGAAAAGATCTGCGACTGGAACGGGATGCAGATCTTTTCTAATGAGCAGCCGGACCCGCTGCCGCTGGAAACGGACGAACGCCTGCGCCTGCAGGCCATCCACCAAACGTTGAAACGGCATTGGATGGGCCCGATGGTCATCGTCGCCGTGTGTTTATTCCTTATGCTTTTGTTCTGTTGGGGTTGGCAGGAGTCAGGGCCGGCACAATACATTTGGCGCGCGATGCTTTGCTGCGGTGTGCTGTACCCGGTATCTGAGCTGGGCTTGTACGGGCTGTGGTACCTGCGCGCCCGCCGCGCGGTGGAACGCGGGGAAAAATGCCCCTCCAACCATGCGCTGACGCTGATCAGCAACGGCTTTTGCGCAGCTGTGATCGCGCTGTTCGTCCTGTTTTTAGTCGTCACCCTGCTCGAAGGCCCGCCCGGAAGCGGAGGGCGCGTCGTATATATGCTGCTCTATATGATCGGGTATATGGCCATCGTGTGGTGCATTTCGCGGCTTCGTATCGAATTGCGGGAGCGCGGTTTTTCTGCCGCTGCCAACTGGGGGCTGGTTATTCTGCTTGCTTTCGTGCTGTTTTTTGTCTTACAGATGCTGCTGACACAGTTCGTTCTCTACGCATAAAAACAAAAGACGGCCCGCAGGGAAATGCAATCGCATTCCCCGCGGGCCGTCTTTGTATTTTAAATTTTTACCCCAGGCTGACACCCATCGAACGTGCGACGTTGAGCATGGCACAGTCGTCGGGCACGGTGCGGGTCTTGCCAGCAATGTCGATCAGCGGGTTGGCCGTCACGCTGCGGTTGACCATGGCGACGGTCACGCCGTAGTGTTCATCCGCCACGAGCCCCGCGGCATAAGTGCCGAACTGGGTCGCCAGAACGCGGTCATACGCCGAAGGCGAACCGCCGCGCTGCATATGCCCCGGCACACAGATGCGCGTTTCGGCGCCGGTCATGGCCTGGACCTGTTTAGCAATACGGTTGGTGGCGGTGGTGTAGCCTTCCTCGGCGCGCTTGGCGGTCCATTCCTTGCGCTTCATCTTGGATTCCTCCACCGAGAGCGCGCCTTCGGCCACGGCCAGGATGGAGAAATTCTTGCCCGCCTTGGCGCGGCGCTCCACCGCCTGCGCCACCTTCTTGATGTCATAGGGGTGCTCCGGGATCAAGATGATGTCCGCGCCGCCCGCGATACCGGCGTACAGCGTCAGCCAGCCTGCCTTGTTGCCCATGATCTCAATGCACATGACGCGGCTGTGGCTGCCGGCCGTGGTGTGGATGCGGTCAATGACGTCGGTGGCGATATCCACCGCCGTATGGAAGCCGAACGTGACGTCGGTGCCATAGATGTCGTTGTCGATGGTCTTGGGCAGCCCGATGATATTGAGGCCCTCCTGGCTAAGCAGGTTGGCGGTCTTGTGGGTGCCGTTGCCGCCCAGGCAGAGCAGGCAGTCGAGCTTGGCCTCTTTATAGGTCTTTTTCATGGCGGCTACTTTGTCGATCTTGTCTTCCTCCACCACGCGCATCATCTTGAACGGGGTGCGCTTGGTGCCAAGGATGGTGCCGCCCATGGTCAGGATGCCGGAAAATTCCGACGGGTCCATTTCGCGGTAGTTGCCGCGGATCAGACCGTCGTAACCGTTGAGGATGCCGACGATCTCCACCTTGTCCCCCATGCGGTGATACAGCGCTTTGGCCACGCCGCGGATGGTCGCGTTCAGGCCCGGGCAGTCGCCGCCGGAAGTCAGGATACCAACACGCATTTTCATTGTAATACCCTCCTCAATCATGCCTGCGCCGTCTGCAGTGGCTGCCGGGCGGCAAGCTTTCTATCTTTAAGATTACGCTACCCGCCCGTGTTTGTCAATGGATTTCCTGCGTTTGCGCCGGTATTTTTGTGCAAAGCGCTGCGCGGAACCTTCGTCCGGGCGTTGAATTATCCCCCGTCCTCGAGCACCCGGCATGCCGGGGCGCCGCCGCGGTATATTTTTTCAAAAAAAGTGTTGACAAAACCCGCAACAGCCGCTATAATTATTAAACGTTGAGGGCAGCCAAGCGGCGCTCTCACGACCCTGCTGGGGATTCGCATAATGGTAGTGCAGCGGACTCTGACTCCGCCCGTGGGAGTTCGATCCTCTCATCCCCAACCAGCATACCGCAGCAGCAACATGCTGCGGGTTTTTTATCGGGGTGTAGCGCAGATGGTAGCGCGCTTGGTTCGGGACCAAGAGGCCGTGGGTTCAAATCCCGTCACTCCGACCAAAAAGGACAGGTTCTATCGCGGTTCTATCGCGGACCTGTCCTTTTTACTTTTATATCGCGGCTTTGCCCAACCAATATAAAAGGACCGCTGCGGCCCCTATGGGGTTTGCGGCGGTCCTCTTTAATATATTACATCGGGATGAAATCGAAGTCGATGCGGCCGAGCGGCACATCGGCGGCAGTGACCTTGATCTTGATTGCGTCGCCCAGCATCCAGTGGCGGCCGGTCAGCGGGTCGTACAGGCGCACGCCCTCGGTGACGGTGGGCTCGCCCTTGCACAGCTGCGCAGCCGGGACAAACCCTTCGACCGTGTTTTCCAGCGCCACAAAAACGCCGCGCGGCGTCACGCCGGAGATGGTGCCGGTATACACCTCGCCCAGATGGCCGTGCATATACTCGGCTTTGTAGCAGTCTTCCACGTCGCGCTCGATGCGCACGGCGGCAACCTCCTGGCGGCTGGACTGCTCGCAGGTGTGGGCGGCAAACTCGTTATAGTTCTTAACGAGCCGCTCATGCGGCGCGCCGACAAGCATATCGGTCAGGATGCGGTGAATCGCCAGGTCGGGATAGCGGCGGATGGGGCTGGTGAAGTGCGCATAGTCCTTGAGCACCAGACCAAAATGCCCGAGCGGCTCCGGGCTGTAGCGGGCTTTCTGCATACTGCGCAGGATGCCGGTATGCACCGGGATATGGATGGGCATTTCGCGCGTTTCATCCAGGATAGCGGCCAGCTCCAGCTGGGTGGGCGTCGCGCCCTTGAAATGCACGTTGAGGCCGCAGGCTTTGAGCGTCTCGCGCAGCTTCTCCATGCGCTCCTCGTCCGGCGCTTCGTGCACGCGGTAGACAAACGGCACCTGATGGGTGCGCCCGGCGTTGGCCGCGCACTGGTTGGCCAACAGCATGAATTCTTCGATCATGCACTCGGACACGCCGCGCGTGCGCTTGACGATATCGACGCAGCGGCCTTCCTCGTTGATAACGAGCTTGGCTTCGTCCGATTCGATCTCCATGCCGCCGCGGGCACGCCGCAGCTCAAGCCGCTTTTCATACAGTTCCTGCATGGCGGGCAGCTGTTCGAGCACAGCGGCATACTTTTCGCGCAGGTCCTCCCCTGCCGAACCTTCCAGCAGCGCGTTGATCTCTTTATACACGCCCTTGACACGGCTGCGGATCACCGTTTTGACAAACTGGTAGCCGTGGATATTGCCGCTTTCGTCCAGCCGCATCAGGCAGGAAAACGCCAGGCGGTCGGCTCCCTCATTCAGGCTGCAGATACCGTTCGAGAGCTGCGTGGGCAGCATCGGGATGACCTTGTCGGCATAATAGATGCTGGTGGCGCGCTCGAACGCTTCGCTGTCCATCGCCATACCGGGGCGGACATAGTGGCTGACATCGGCGATATGAACGCCCAGCTCAAAGCCGCCGTCCTGCAGCTTCATCAGGCTGATCGCATCGTCGATATCCTTGGTCTCGGCGCTGTCGATCGTAAAGATCGGCAAGCCGCGCAGGTCCATGCGGTGGACCGCTTCGGACGCGTCGATGACCGCATCTTCATACTGTGCCGCCTCCTGCAGCACCTCGGGCGGGAAGTCCTGCCGCACATCGCGGCCATACAAGATCGCCTTGGCACATTCAGAGGCATATTCGGCCGAACCGAAACGCTCGGTCACGGCGGCGCGGTGGTCGGCATGGCGCGCGCCGCGGTCGGTCAGCAGTGCGCCGACCTTATCCCCGATCTGCGCGCCGTTGGCGCCGTCTTTCTGCAAAATGATATGCACGCCGCGGCAGCCGTCCGGCTCCACCGCCAGGCGGCCGTCCTCGGTCGCGGTCAGCGTACCGGCAAAGCTGTTGTGCGGGGTGACGATCTCGGTCACTTCGCCTTCGGCGCTGCCCTCCACGCGCGGGCGGTCAAACAGCTTGACGAGGATCTTGTCCTGCGGCATTGCGCCATGCAGCGCGCGCCCCGGGATAAAGATATCGCCGGTGCCGTCGTCACGGCTGGCAAAGCCGAAGCGCGCCGCCAGCTTGACCAGCGTGCACGGGATGGCCGAAGGGGCCGCCTCGTTTTCAAACGTAGCCAGCCCCGGCACATAGCGGCCGTCCTGCGCCGAGAGCATACCGGTCGCCACCATGGCCGAAACGGTGCTGCGCAGGCGGCTGTTGTCCACCTGAAGGTTGTTCTGCAGCTCGCGCAGCGTGTGCGGACGCCGCTTGACGGCTTCAAGGATATTCTTTTGTAAAGGGGTCATAGTTCTCCTCCCTGACGTCGCTCCGCCACCCGGCAGAGCCCTACCACGCGGGCCGTGCCCGCACTTTCCCACAAAGCGGCGCTGCCGCCTGTTTCCCCCCAGCCGCCACAAAAAACGGCCCGCGCTGGGGTGCGGGCCGCTTGGCTTGATTTGGTGATTACAGACGCGCGTTGAGAACGCTGACCAGCAGCGTGGCCACCACAAAGATCACACCCAGGATCTTGGTAAACTTGGCCAGCTTAGCGTCAAGCCCGCGCTCACGGCCGGCGGCCATAAAGCTGTTGTCGCCCATGATGGCGGAGGACAGGCCGTGGCCCTTCTGCTCCTGCGCCAGGGTGAAAACAACGATCAGCAGGCAGGCCAAAATCAGCACAACGCCGAACACGATTTCATAAACTCCCATTGTTAGCACTCCTTCAAAGTCTCATGCAGGATATACTATACCATACCCGCGGCAGAAATGCAAGCCATCCGGCGCATTTTTGCCCGCTGCACGGCATGTTTTGCAAAAAAAGCCCCGCAGACATCGCCTGCAGGGCTTTTGGTGCGGATGAAGGGATTTGAACCCACACTCTTTTAAGGGAACTAGAACCTGAATCTAGCGCGTCTGCCAGTTCCGCCACATCCGCATATCTTGCCGCCAGTCGCTGACGACGTATATTATTATACACAGCATTCCCCCCTTTGTCAACACCTTTCCAAAGAAAAAGTCGTCATCGCCCTTTTCTTTGCTTTTACGCGGCGGGTATGCTATAATCATAGCGAAAAAGTCATCTCGTTTTTTGCGGCCGCCGCGCGGCCCTGCGCCGTGCGGACCGTTTCCCAAGGAGGCTATTTTATGATGAGCAAATGGACGCGCGCTCTTTTGAAAAGCAATGCCAAAGCGGCTTTATCCGGCCGGTACTGGCGCTCGTTCCTGCTGTGCCTGCTGTTGGCGCTGGTGGGCGTCGGCAGCTATTCGACTTCGGTGCACAGCACCTATGATGAAATGACCAGCACGATTGAACAGATACAAACGGGACCGGTCTGGCGCGGCGACGCGAGCACGACCGAGTATTTATTCGATACGCTGAATAGCTCCCCTCATGCCTCACTGGTTTTGACCTTCGGCCTGGCGGCGCTGGCCGTTTTCTTTGTGTTGGACCTGGTCCTGACCTTTTTTGTGCGCGTACCGCTGCGCATCGGCTGCTGCCGCTATTTTATGGAAAGCCGCCAGGCGCCCGCGCCCATCGCCACCGCCGTAACCACCTTCCGCGCGCCGTACCTCAACATCATCAAGGTACAGTTTTTGACCTCCCTTAAAATCTTCCTGGGCTGCCTTGTCATCGTACCGGGCATTTACTGGAGCTACTGCTACCGCCAGGTCCCCTATCTGCTGGCGGAAAACCCGTACCTGACCACCGGCCGCGCGATGGAGCTGAGCCGCAACATGATGGAGGGCGAAAAGTGGCGCTCGTTTGTGCTGGACCTTTCGTTCATCGGCTGGGGCTTCCTGTGTACGCTGACGCTTGGCATCGGGTACCTGTTCCTGGAGCCCTACTACCAGGCGACGATGGCGGAATTTTACGCCGCGCTGCGCAGCAAGGCGCTCAACCTTGGCATGAGCGATACGAACGAGCTGGGCGGCTTTGTGCGCCACGAAACGCCGTAAAGCAGGGCGTTCGGTTTTTGCAAAAAAGGCTTGACATTTTTCGCCGCGCTTGCTATAATAGCCCTTGCAGCTCGGGTTTGCCGGGCTGCTGTGGAAAGATGGCTGAGCTGGTCTAAGGCGCACGACTGGAAATCGTGTAGGGCCCTGAAAGCCCTCGAGGGTTCGAATCCCTCTCTTTCCGCCAGATAAAAGCGCAGAGGCAATGGTTTTGTCTCTGCGCTTTTTCTTTATTTTTTATTGATTTGATAGACGGAAATCTTCTTACAAGCCCTCATAAATGTTTAAGACGCCATGAGAAAACGGCTTAAAATCAAGGTTTTCCGCATATCGTCGTTTATCTTGCCGTATCTCCGTACAAGGTGGTTTTGTAAGACAGGGCACCATTTGGGCACCAAGGACCCGTGTAGGATATTGTTTGAAAATCTCTTCCTTTCCATTCCGTTCCCATATTTCAGAGTGATTTTTGGAAGAGCAAGCATAGGAAGCGGGTACCCTCTTCCCCAAAATGATTTTGGGGATAATCCCAAACCCTCTTTTATTTTTATCGAATGACTATCCACTGTGAGGCTAACAAAATGAAATGGAAAAACAGGGGAAATGTGGTACGATAAAAGCCAGAAAGCAATGATGCTATTTTATATAATCTGAGCAGAGCGACAAATTGGATTTATCAGGGAGTTGAACAGAACGGCAAATCTTTGAAATTGTAAAAGTGGAGGATGGATATGGATTTTGTAGAGGCATTAAAGAATGAAAATATAACGGAAATAAGGAAGAGCCCTAAATCTGATTTACATAATCACTTCGTTTTGGGAGGAAATAGACAGTTCATTTTTAATAAAACAGGTTATTATATTGAACCTTTAGTACATCCGATTACTTCGATGAAGGAGATGGATGAATGGAGTACCAAGTATATAGGAAGTAGATTCAATTCTTCACAACAACGAAAATTACTTATCGAAGCCACATTTGTTCAAGCAAAATATGATGGAGTGAAAGTTTTAGAAATTGGTGAAGACGTTTGGGGATTAAAAACATTTTTCAATAATGATATTGAAGAACTGGTTGATTCATTCGAAGAGATTCATGAGCGGATAGCACCAGAGATAGAGATGCGCTTACAAATTGGATTATCGAGACATTGTGAGATTTCATATCTTGAGGATTGTTTGTCTCATTTTTGGGGACATAAACAGTTTTATTCTATAGATTTGTATGGGGATGAAATGGCACAGCCGATTGAAAATTTCATTCCAATTTATGAGAAAGCAAAAGAAGAAGGCTTGAGACTGAAAGCACATGTTGGAGAATGGGGATCCGCTAACGATGTAATGCAAGCTATAAATAAGTTACATCTGAATGAAGTTCAGCATGGTATTGCGGCAGCACAATCAAAAGAAGCAATGGATTTCTTGAAAGAGAAAAAAATAAGATTGAACATTACGCCATCAAGTAATGTGCTTCTGGGAAGAGTGGCTAGTATAAAGGAGCACCCCATCTCGATATTGTTCAGAAATGGCGTAGATGTTACTATTAATTCAGATGATGTGCTGATTTTTGATTCTGATGTTTCAAAAGAGTATTTACGATTATGTCAATCAGGTTGCCTATCTGCAAAAGAATTAAATGAAATCAGATTAATTGGAATTCAGACACCAAGCCAGATACTAAATGAGCTACCTTAATTTGTAGGGGAGTGCCGGTATAGTCATAGATTGACAACTTCCCGTTTATCGGGAATATTATGGGCGAATAACCACCTAAGCGGTAGCAGAGCCAGCCGCTCTTGTCAATAGTGAGAACGGCTACACCGCCATTGACAAGCCCGTCCGCCCCTGCTGTGGGGTAATCAAGGGGCGCAAGCAACGAGTGCTATCGCCCTCTATACATCATGGAGAAATGTTACGCAGCGGAAGCTGATTAAGCCACTACCTGCAAGGCTTTGCAGACACAGAACAGGGGTGGTAAGGGTTTTATACTCGTACCCCTTAAAATGGCGTTCTACTGCGCAACAAAACGGGCGTACACGGTGCGGCACACTATGCGATTGTCAAAACCGGACCAAAACCAAAGGATAGTAAGCAACTCCCCAAAAGTCAAAAAACAGGGGCAAAAAAATAGTGATGAAATAGAGTTTTGGAGAGCATATTTCTTTACTTCTTCTTACAGTTTTTTATATGCTCGCGTTGAATTTGGGCACCATTTGGGAACCATCAAGACATTATATAACCCAGCGGCAGAGTACTGAAATGCCGAAAAGTATAGTGTTCATGCGGCTTTTCGGCATTTCATACCCTATCGCTTGAAAATACTATTTTACTATTTTTTATCTTGCCGCCGAACAGCAAAACATGCCCGCCGGTCCCCTTTTGGGGCAGCGGGCATGTTTTTGGTTACAGGCTCATCTGCTCGTTGGCGTCGGTTTCTTTCAGGATGGCCCCGGCGGCGGGCAGGGTGCGCACACGGTAGCGGTGCGGGTCGGCCAGTTCCAGGCCTTCGGCCGGGCGCACGCGCTCAATGCGGGCATTTTTCTTGAGGTTGACAACGTTGACGCCCGCGGTGTCACGGGTCGCCTTTTCGGGGATCAGCGCGCTGCCGATGAGCAGCAGACGCATGGTGGCCGGTCCGGCGTTGATGAAGATCGCGAGCTCCTGCTCGGCTTGCAGGTGCAGGATGGCCGCCAGCTCCGCCTTATCGCTGAACGCTTTGAGCAGCTTGCGGCGGTTTTGCTTGGTCTGGTAGCTTGAAAGCGGCACTTTGGCGCACTTGCCGTTCTGGAAGAAGAAGAGCACATGGCCGCTGTAGTCGGTCGTGACCGTCATGAACAGCGGGACTTCCCCCTCCTCCATGCCGAGCGCCGAAGGGATGTAGTCCCCGAGCACGCTGGCCTTGGTATCGCTGAAATCGGCCGCGCGGGTCTTGTAGACCTGGGCGTGGTTGGTAAAGAACAGCAGCTCGGCGCTGTTGGTCGTCTCGCAGGTGTAGGCGATCTCATCGCCGTCCTTGAGCTTCTGTTCGCCGGACATGCGCAGGCTCTGCGGGGTGATCTTTTTGAAGTAGCCCTCGCGCGTGAAGAACAGGTGCACCGCATACTCCGGCACCTGCTCTACCTCCTCCTCATCCGCCTCTTCAGGCAGGTCATAGAGGATCTCGCAGCGGCGGGGCTTGCCGTATTTCTTAGCCACTTCCGTCAGCTCGGCCATGATGATCCTGTTGATGCGGGCCGGGCGCTTGAGGATGTCCTCCAGGTCGGCGATTGCTTTTTCCAGCTCCCCGATCTCCTCGGTGCGTTTGAGGATATATTCACGGTTGAGGTGGCGCAGGCGGATCTCGGCCACATACTCCGCCTGGGTCTCGTCGATACCGAAGCCGATCATCAGGTTGGGCACGACTTCGGCTTCCTCGGCCGTCTCGCGCACGATGCGGATGGCCTTGTCGATGTCCAGCAGAATGGCGGAAAGACCGCGCAGCAGGTGCAGGCGGTCCTGCTTGCCCTTGAGGTCGTGGTAGGTACGGCGGCGCACGCACTCGGCGCGGAAAGCCGTCCATTCCTGCAAAATACCGCGCACGCCCAGCACGCGCGGCTGCCCGCCGATGAGCAGGTTGAAGTTGCAGGCGAACGAATCCTCGAGCGGGGTCGACTTGAACAGGCGGGCCATGAGCTTGTCCGGGTCCTGGCCGCGTTTGAGGTCGATGGTCAGCTTGAGGCCATTTAGGTCGGTCTCGTCGCGCATATCGTTGATTTCGCGGATCTTGCCCGCCTTGACCAGCTCGGTGATCTTGTCCATCACGGCTTCCACCGTCGTCGTGGGCGGGATGTGCGTGATGTCGATGCAGTTGTTGGCCTTGTCGTACCGCCATGTGGCGCGCACGCGCACGCTGCCGCGGCCGTTTTCCAAAACGTTCTTCATTTCGGCCGCATCGTACAAAATGGTGCCGCCGCCGACAAAATCCGGCGCGGGCAGCAGCTGCATAAGGTCGGCGTTTTCGTCCTTCATCAGGGCGATGGTCGCATTGCAGAGCTCGACCAGATTGAACGAACAGATGTTGGACGCCATGCCGACGGCGATGCCCAGGGTGTTGTTGGCCAGGATCGTCGGGAACGTCACCGGCAGCAGCGTCGGCTCGGTCGTCGTGCCGTCATAGTTGGGCACAAAATCGACCGTTTCCTTGTCGATATCGCGGAACAGCTCCTCGCACACCGGTTCGAGCTTGGCTTCGGTATAACGGGCGGCGGCGTAGGCCATGTCGCGGCTGTACGCCTTGCCGAAGTTACCTTTGGAATCTACGAACGGCACAAGCAGGCTTTCGTTGGAGCGGCCCATGCGCACCATCGTGTCGTAGATGGCGGCGTCGCCGTGGGGGTTCAGGTGCATCGTACTGCCGACGATGTTGGCGCTTTTGGTGCGCACCCCTTTGAGCAGGCCCATACCATACATCGTGTACAGCAGCTTGCGGTGCGCGGGCTTGAAGCCGTCGATCTCCGGCAAGGCGCGGGAGACGATGACGCTCATCGCATAGGGCATATAGTTGGTTTCCAGCGTTTCGGTGATCGGGGATTCAATCACCTCGCCAGCCGAGAGGATCTCGACATTATCGCCGAGCTGCGGCCGGGCAGGCGCCGTTTTCTTTTCGCGTTTTTTGGGCATGAGGTTCCTCCTCCGTCAAGACACATCCAGATCATCCAGATACTCCGCGCCGTGTTCGGCGATGTGTTCCTTGCGGCCCTGCAGATTATCGCCAAGCAGCAGGTCGAACACTTCCGCCGTGCGCTGGGCGTCGGTGGGCAGCACTTTGATCAGGCGGCGGCTCTCGGGGCTCATCGTAGTCAGCCACATCATCTCGGGGTCGTTTTCACCAAGACCCTTGGAGCGCTGGATCGTGTACTTCTGGCCGTCAATGCGGCGCAGGATATCCGCCTTTTCCGGCTCTGTGTAGGCAAAGTAGGTTTTGGTTTTGGTGTTGATCTCGTACAGCGGGCTTTCGGCGATATAGACATACCCCTGCTGGATCAGCGTGGGGGTCAGGCGGTAGAGCATGGTCAGCACCAGAGTGCGGATCTGATACCCGTCGACATCGGCGTCGGTACAGATGACGATCTTGTTGAAGCGCAGATTGTCGAGGTTGAAGGTCGCCAGGTCCTTGTTGTGCGAACCGCCGAGCTCGACGCCGCAGCCCATGACGCGGATCAGGTCTGTGATGATATCCGACTTGAAGATGCGCCCGTAGTCGGCTTTCAGGCAGTTGAGGATCTTGCCGCGGATGGGCATGATGGCCTGGAACTCCGAATCGCGGCTCTGCTTGACCGCGCCCATGGCCGAATCGCCCTCCACGATATACAGCTCGCGGCGGGAGGCGTCCTTGGTGCGGCAGTCGACGAACTTCTGCACACGGTTGGCGAGGTCCATCTGCTGGGTAATGTTTTTCTTGATCGAGATGCGGGCCTTTTCGGCATGTTCGCGGCTCTGCTTGTTGATCAGCACCTGCTTGCAGGCTTTTTCGGCCTCGTCGGGGTGCTCGATAAAATAGACTTCCAACTGATGCTTGAGGAAGTCGGTCATGGCCTGCGCCACGAATTTATTGGTGATGGCCTTCTTGGTCTGGTTCTCGTAGCTCGTGCGGGTGGAGAAATTGGAGGAGACCAAAATCAGGCAGTCCTGCACATCGGCAAAGGTGATGGCGCTCTCGTTTTTCTTGTACAGGCCCTTCTGCTTGAGCCAGGCATTGATCTGGTAGACAAAGGCCAGGCGCACGGCGCGGTCCGGGCTGCCGCCGTGTTCAAGCCAGCTAGAGTTGTGGTAATATTCCAGCGTCTGGTTCTGGTTGGAGAAACAGAACGCGGCGTTCATCTGCACCTTGTACTCGGGCTGGTCGGCGCGGTCGCGGCCGCTGGCCGAACCGGCGCAGGCGTACACCGGCGTGAGCGCCGTCTCCCCCGCCAGCTCTGCCACATGGTCGACGATGCCGTTTTCATAGTAAAACGACGTTTTCTCGGCGCGTTCGCCCGAGCGGTCGTTGAACACGAGCGTGATGCCCGCGTTGACGACGGCCTGCCGCTTGAGCATATCGCGGAAGGTATCCGGCGAAACGGCGATATCGGTAAAGACGGCGGTGTCCGGCAGCCAGCGGATGACCGAGCCGGTCCGGCGGCCGGTGAATTCTTCCTTGTGCAGGCCGCCGACGTTCTCGCCGTTTTTGAAATCAAGATGATAATGGAACCCGTCGCGGTAGATGTCGGCGGTCATCCAGGCGCTGGCATACTGGGTGGCACACAGGCCCAGGCCGTTTAAGCCGAGCGAAAAATCATAGGTGCCGTCCCCTTCGCCATATTTGCCGCCGGCGTACAGTTCGCAGAACACAAGGTCCCAGTTCCAGCGCTGTTCGGCCTTGTTGTAATCGACCGGAATGCCGCGGCCGAAGTCCTCGACTTCAACGCTGTGGTCCGGGTAAAGCGTGACGTTGATGCGGTCGCCGTAGCCGTCGCGCGCCTCGTCCAGAGAGTTGGAGATGATCTCAAAAATCGAATGGGTGCAGCCCTCCACCCCGTCCGAGCCAAAAATGACGGCCGGGCGCTTGCGGACCCGGTCTGCCCCTTTTAACGATTTGATGCTTTCGTTGCCGTAACTCTGCTTTTTTGCCATGCGGCGGTTCCCTCCTGGGTCGTTGTGTAAGACAAGCTGTATTTTGCGCATACATATTTATTTAACCACAAAATGGAAGAGTTTGTCAAACGGTCTTTTTATTGTATAACAACCTATAGTTGTAAGTCAAGACTTGCGGTAGCCGGACAGGCAAAAGCGGCCGGGGTTGCCCCTGACCGCTTTTGTTCGGCTGTTTGGTGGTGTCACGGCTTTTGCAGGCGGTCCGTATCCGCCAGATAGATCGAAACCTCGCCGCATTGCGGGCAGATGGCCACCCTGGGCTGGCCGATGCGCCCGCCGAACAGCTTATCCGCATTGTTGGAAAGCACGATGCCGTACCCGGCCCCTTCCACCTTGACGGCGCAGTTTTCCTGCATTTCGCTGCCGCAGCGCAGACAAGTTCTCATCCTGTTGTCCTCCTTTTTACATTTCTTTGTTGTAGCGAATTTGAAAATACACATAGATCCCGGTCGTGAGAAGGTATCCGCCGACCAGCAGCAGGACTGCGCTCAGCCGCACCTGCATCAGAGCAAAGCAAAGCATGAGGGCGCTGTAAATATAGACCGACGCGTCATAAGCGCGCGCCTTTGCCTTGTTGGCGACCAACTGATTTCTCTCGTCCGTCTGCTCGATGCGTAGCTGTTTTTCAAGCCCCGGGTCCGCCCTCACGGCCCATTGCCTCAGCAGTTCCCCGGCGCCCCAACCGAACGCTCCGCAGCCGACCCCAAGCAGCACATACGGCAGTGGTGCGCTGCCTACGCCCATACGCGCCAGAATGAACCCGGCGACCACGGCCGCCAACCCCAGCAGCGAGATGATCCAGTATTTCGCTTTCATACATCATTCCTCCTCGTAGATGAAGATTTCTTCGATCGGCAGGCCAAAGTAGCGGGATATTTTGAACGCCAGCAGGATCGAAGGGTTATAGCGTCCGTTTTCCAGCGAGCCGATGGTCTGGCGTGAGACTTCCAGCGCATCGGCCAGCTGTTCCTGGTTGATGCCGCGCTGTTTGCGCAGCGCTTCCAAACGATTTTTCAAAGCGGCCTCCCCCCTGTCGATTCAGTTTTTGGAAAGCTTGCTTTCCATTTCCTTGTCTTCAGTATACCACGTCTCGCGAAAATGTCAAGTGTGCTTTCCGTTTTTTAAAAAAAACAGGACGCCCGCACAAGCGGACGTCCCAAAAGAAGCAGAAGAGAAAGTGTACGGGGTAAGCCGGGCGGCGCCGGGCATGGCCGCCCGCAGGCGGCCAGAACGCCCCTACCCCAGCATGCTGAACAGATCGACCTGGCTGGTTTCGGGCAGGTTGCCCAGCGCGCCGACCTCGCGCAGCTTATCAAAGATGGACTGCGCCACGCCGGAGGCCTGCTGCAGTTCCTCGACCGAGATATACTCCTGGCCGTGGATGGTCGCTTCCTCCAGTGCGATGGCCGCGCTTTCGCCAAGGCCGCGCAGCGCGGTAAACGGCAGGCGCACCTTGCCGTCCTCCACGATATACTTGGCGGCGTAACTCTTGCCCAGCTCAATGGGCAAAAACTGGCAGCCGCGCTGCAGCATCTCGTTTTCCAGCTGCAAACTGACCAGCGCGTCGTCATCCTTGGCGGTGCGTTCATCCTTGGGGATGCGCTCGTTGTCGCGCAGGTGCTGCTTGGCCACCCGCACGCCGCCGACGGCAGCCTCATAGTCGATGTCCGCGCCGCGCACCGTAAAGTAGACCGCATAGAAGATGGCCGGGTGGTAGACCTTGAACCACATCAAGCGGATGGCCGCCATCAGGTAGGCCACGGCGTGCGCCTTGGGGAACATATACTTGATCTTGCGGCAGGATTCGATGTACCAGTCCGGCACATCGTGCTCGCGCATCGTCTCCTCCCAGCCGGGCTGGAAGCCGCCCTTGGCCACCTTGCCTTTGCGCACGGCCTCCATGATGTCAAACGCCGTCTTGGGTTCAAGCCCCTTGCGCAGAAGATACAGCATGATGCTGTCACGGCAGCCGATGACCTCCGCAATCGTACAGGTCTTGGAGCGGATGAGCTCGTCGGCGTTGTTGGTCCAGACGTCGGTGCCGTGCGAAAGGCCGGAGATCTGGATGAGCTCGGAGAAGTTTTTCGGCTGGGCGTCCAGCAGCATCTGGCGCACAAAGTTCGTGCCCATTTCCGGGATGCCGAAGGTGCCGGTCTGGCTGCCGATCTGCTCCGGCGTGACGCCGAGCGCCTCGGTGGAAGTCAGCAGGCTGTAGACCTTGGGGTCGTTCATCGGCACCGAGTCGATGGGGATACCGGAATACTCCTCGAAATACTTGTAGAAAGTCGGCACATCATGGCCGAGCTCGTCCAGCTTGAGCAGCGTATCGTGCAGATATTTGAATTCAAAGTGGGTGGTCAGCAAACCGCCCTTGACGTCGTCGGCCGGGTGCTGGATCGCGCAGAAGTCGTAGATGTCGAAGGTATCCGGCACAACGACCATGCCGCCCGGGTGCTGGCCGGTCGTGCGCTTAACGCCGGTGCAGCCGATGCACAGGCGGTTTTCCTCGGCGCGGTTGACGGTGCGGCCGCGCTCCTCGAGATACTTTTTGACATAGCCGTAGGCCGTTTTGTCCTGCAGACCGGAAACAGTGCCCGCCTTGAAAACGTTCTCCTTGCCGAACAGTTCCTCGGTATAGCGGTGAACGTTGGACTGGTACATGCCGGAAAAGTTCAGGTCGATATCCGGCTCCTTATCGCCGTAGAAACCGAGGAAGGTCTCAAACGGGATATCGTGCCCGTCCATGACCATCGGCGTGCCGCAGACCGGGCACTTTTTGTCCGGCAGGTCGAAGCCGTCCATCGTCACGCCGTCGTCGATCCACTCGCTGTGCTGGCATTCGGGGCACAGGTAGTGCGGCGGCATGCTGTTGACTTCGGAGATGCCGGCAAAATGCGCGACGGCCGAGGAACCGACCGAGCCGCGGCTGCCGACCTGGTAGCCGCCCGCATTGGAGAACGCCACCAGCTTGACCGCAATGACGTACAAAACGGCGTACCCGTGGCCGCAGATGGAATCCAGCTCTTTTTTGAGACGCTTTTGCAGCACATCGGGCAGCGGGTCGCCATAGCCCTTGCGCGCATGCTCCCAGGTGCCGCTGCGCAGCTGTTCTTCGGCGCCGGGGATGGACGGCGGGTAGGTCCCCTTGGGGATGGCCCGCAGGTTGCCGTCAATGGTCGCCGCGACCTTGTTGGGGTTGGTCACGACGACTTCGAAAGCTTTTTCCTTGCCGAGATAACTGAAATCTTCGAGCAGATCGGGTGTTGTGCGGTAATACAGCGGGGCCTGGTTGTCAGCGTCTTTAAAGCCGTTGCCTGCCTGCAGGATGGCGCGGTAGGCAGCGTCCTCCGGTTCCTGGAAATGCACGTCGCCGGTCGCGATGACCGGCTTGTGCAGTTCTTCGCCCAGGGCCACGACGGTGCGGTTATAATTCTTGATGGCCTCGATGGAATCGACCTGACCGTTGCGCACCATGAATTCATTGTTGCCCAGGGGCTGGATTTCGAGAAAATCGTAATAATCGGCAATGCGCAGCAGTTCATCATGGCTTTTTCCGGCCACGATCGCCCTGTAAAGTTCTCCTGCTTCACAGGCAGAAGAGAGCAGCAGACCCTCGCGGTACTGGTTGAGCACGCTGCGCGGTACGCGCGGCTTTTTAAAGAAATATTTGGTGTGCGCCTCGCTGACGATGCGGTAAAGGTTTTTGAGGCCGGTCTGGTTCTGCACAAGAATGATCAGGTGGTAATACTTTTTCTTCAGCACCTCTTTGTTGCCGCCAAGACCGGTGTTGATCTCTTCGACCGTATCGATCCCCTTTTCGCGCAGGTCCTCAAGCATCTTTTCATAGATGCGGGCCAGCGCCATGGCGTCGTCGACCGCACGGTGGTGGTTGAAGGGCGGGATTTCCAGATGCTTGTTGATGGTATCCAGCTTATAGTTGTGCAGCCCCGGGAACAGCGCCTGCGCCATGGGCAGCGTATCAATATAGGTGTTGTCGAACGAAACGCCCGCGCGCTCCCCTGCCCGGCGGATAAACAGCATATCAAAGCTGTTCGCGTTGTGCGCCACCAGCACATGGTCGCCGCAGAATTCCTTGAATTGGCGAATAGCTTCCTCCGGCGCGGGGGCGTCGGCCACCATGCCGTCGTTGATGCCGGTCAGCTCCACCACCCGGGCCGGAATGGGCCTGCCCGGGTTGACAAAGGTACAGAATTTCTTTTCTTCGTTGATGCGGCCATTTTCCACAAAAACTGCGCCGATCTCGGTCAGGCGGTCGTTGTTGGGGTCCAGGCCGGTGGTCTCGGTATCGAACACAACAAAGCTGCCGCTGACCGGCTGCTCGGCCTTGCCGTACACCGTCGGCACCATATCGTCGACAAAGTACGCCTCACAGCCGTAGATCAGCTTGAAATCCGGGTCCTTCTTGTGGATATCGTCGGCCGCGAGCATCGCTTCCGGGTAGCCCTGGCAGACGCCGTGGTCGGTGATGGCGATGGCGCGGTGGCCCATGCGGTGCGCAAGGCGCACGACCTTGCCGGGGTCGCAGAAGCCGTCCATCGAGCTCGACTTGGTGTGCAGGTGCAGCTCAACGCGCTTTTGTCCCTCGGGCGCCGTATCCTGCCGCGGTTCGCGCTCGACCTGCAGGACGTCATACGGCAGCAGAACGTAGTCGCGCTCGTACTTGTCATAGGTATAGTTGCCGCGCACGATCAGCGTCGTACAGGGTTTGAGGCCTTCCCACTTGGACATGTCCTCGTTGTCGTCGCCGAGGACCTTGAGATTGATCGAACCGTTATAGTCTGTAATGGACGTGAAATAGATCTTGCGGCGGCTGCCCTTGATCTCGGTGGCGAACACATCGCCCCAGACCGTGATCTTGCCGCCGTCGCCCAGATCGTTGAGCGGGCGCAGGTCGGCCGGTTTGAACGGCTTGCCGTGGAACAGCTTGGGCGGCGTGGCGGTCAGCGCCAGGCCGTCGATCGTAAACGGCGCGACCTCCTCTTTTGCCTTGAACTGGACGGCCGGGGTCTTTTCGGCCACACGGCGCTCCAGGGCCTGTTCGTCCATCTGGGCGGCCACGTCCTTCATGCGCACGATGGGCAGCGAGCCGGTGCGCTCCTGGATCAGTTCCGCCAGATGGCGCGGAAAGTCGACGCTTTCAAGGATGGTGCGCCCGGCGTTGACGCGCACGGTGAGACCGTCCGGCTCAAACACAACGGGCTGGTCTTTGTCCAGAAAACCGTTGACCGGCATGCCCTGGCCTTTGAGCTCTTCGATCAGCATGGCGACGGATTCCGGCGTGATGGCGCTGTAAGAAAAATAATTTTTCAGCTGCAGCTCATACCCGGCAAAAACGGCCTGCAGGGACGCCAAAAGACGCCCGCACAGCGCCGGGTCCAAAGGAGCGGCGCTGCGCAGGCTGATGACGACGGTGCGGGAGGTGCGGAACAGCTCCACACGCTCGACCACGACCCCGCCGAAGGCGCTGTTGAACTGGGCGTCGGCCGTAAACTGCGGCCAGACCTGGGTCACATAAGGTTTCAAAGAAACTCCTTTTCCGGCACAGCCGGTTTTACAGCTTATAGATCTCGTCGATGAATTGGTCGACAATGTTCTCCTTGAGCATCCGCACACGCTGGCCGCGGATGAAGAGCAGCGCTTCGTCCTTGCCGCCCGCAATGCCGATATCGGCGTCGGACGCTTCGCCCGGGCCGTTGACGATGCAGCCCATAATCGCGATCTTGAGCGGCTTTTTGAAGCCGTCGGCACGCAGGCGGTCCTCGACCTGTTTGGCGATCTCCATCATCGGGTACTGGGTACGGCCGCAGGTCGGGCAGCTGATGATCTCGGGCCCGGCCACGGCGTAGCCGACGGCGCGCAGAATGTCATACCCGGCGTACACCTCGTTTTCGGGTTCGTCGGTCAGGCTGACGCGCAGCGTATCGCCGATGCCCTCGAGCAGCAGCCCGCCGATGCCCATGCCGGATTTGATCAAGCCCATGCGGTTGCCGCCCGCCTCCGTCACGCCGACATGCAGCGGGTAATCGGTCTGCGCCGAAAGCATGCGGTAGGCGGCCATCATGCGCGGCACGTTGGAGGATTTGATCGAGATCACGATGTTGTCAAAGTCATGCTTTTCGAGCAGGCGCACATGGTACATGGCGCTTTCGACCATCGCCTCGGGTACCGGCGCGCCGTATTTGGCAAGGATATGCTTTTCCAGGCTGCCGCCGTTCACGCCGATGCGGATGGGTACGCCTTTTGCGTTGCAGGCGTCGGCCACCGCCTTGACGCGGTCGTCCGCGCCGATGTTGCCGGGGTTGATGCGGATCTTGTCCGCCCCGGCGTCGAGCGCCGCCAGCGCGGCCTTGTAGTCAAAGTGGATATCGGCCACGACCGGGATGTCGACCGCTTCCTTGATGGCGGCGACGACAGCGGCGTCGGCCGGGGTAGGCACCGTGACGCGCACGATCTGGCAGCCGGCTTTGGCCACACGCCGGGCCTGTTCGACATTGCCCGCGATATCCTTCACGGGCACATTGAGCATGGTCTGCACGGCGATCGGCTCGTTGCCGCCGATCGTAACATTGCCGATCCTGACCGTCCGTTTGCACTGACGCTGCATAGCTGACACTCCTTATAAAAATTTTGTGATATCCGAAAACGTCACCGCCACCATCAGCATGAGCAGTGCGACGATACCCGCCGCATTGACCATTGCCTGGATGCGGGCCGGGACGGCGCGGCGCGTAAGCCCTTCAAACGCCAGAAACAGCAGCTTGCAGCCGTCCAGCCCCGGGATGGGCAGCAGGTTGAAGATGCCCAGGTTGATCGTGATGAGCGCGGCCAGGCTGAGCACGTCCTGCCAGCCGTACTGCACGGCCTGGCTGATCGTGCTGACGACGCCGACCGGCCCCGACAGCTGGTTGATCCCAACGCGGCCGGTGAACATATCAGCAAAGCCGCGCAGGATCGCACGGGCATAGTAGGCGAAATAGCGCGCCGCCCACCCCGCGACCGCATGCGGCGTGCGGGCGATGCCGTAGACCTGAAAATCGAGCACCAGCGTATCGGCTCCGTTTTCTGCGGTGGCGGAATCGAAACGGACCGCCGGCAGGTGAACGATCTCGCCGCCGCGCAGCACCGTCATCGGGGCGGTGTGATTCTGAACGCGCTGGAGTTCATAGACGATATCCTCCGCCACAAAGCAGATATGGCCGTTCACCGCCAGCACCTCGTCCCCCGCCTGCAGGCCGCTGGCGGCGCTGCTGGGGTTTTCGCCGATAAAATCATAGATTACGCAGCTTGTGATGGGCCCGCGGAGGCACAGCAGCATAACGAGCACGAGATACCCCAGCACGAAATTCATCGCCGCGCCGGAAAGGATCACAAAGAAACGCTGCCACGGCCCCGCTTCGTCGAAATTTTTGCCGCTGATCACCGCGGGCAGCGGCGCCGCGCTTCCGGCGCGCGCACACGGCGGTGGCTGCGCGCCTTCCTCCTCATCGCCGTTTTCCCCCGGCATGGCATTATAGCCGCCCAGCGGCAGCAGGCGAACGCTGTACCGTGTCCCGTTTTTGACGCGCGACCAGACAGCCGGGCCAAAGCCGATGGAAAACTCCTGCACATGGATGCCGCACCGGCGCGCCGCCAGGAAATGCCCCAGCTCGTGCACCAGCACGACCGTGCCAAACACCAGAACTGTCGCAATCACCGTGAGAAGGGCTGTGAGCATAGACACCTCGTTCCTGCGCACGCCGGGAAAGGCGCGCGCGGGTCATGAAAATTACAGATGGGCGCGCACATAGGCCCGGGCCATTGCGTCGCAGTCCCAGACATCCTGCAGCGTATAATCGCCGCCGAACGCCTCACTGTCCACAACGCCCTCGACCAGGCGGCCGATGTCCAAAAATCCGATCTTGTCCTGCAAAAACAGGCGCACGGCTTCTTCATTTGCGCCGTTGGCCGCGCAGGGGGCCAGGCCGCCCTTGCGGATCGCTTTTTTGCAGGCGGCCAGGCAGCGGAAGGTCTCTTCGTCCGCCACGTCAAAGCTCAGGTGCTTGAGCGCGGCGAAATCGAGCTCCGGCGCCGGGGAAGGCAGCCGGTCGGGCCAGGTCAGCGCATATTGGATCGGGATGCGCATGTCCGGCACGCCGAGCTGCGCAATGACGGAATTGTCCGCAAACTGTACGGCCGAGTGGATAACGCTCTCGCGCTGGACGACGATCTGGACACGGTCTTCCGGCAAGCCGAACAGCCAGACCGCCTCGATCAGCTCAAGGCCCTTGTTCATCAGCGTGGCCGAGTCGATCGTGATCTTGGCGCCCATATTCCAGTTGGGGTGCTTGAGGGCGTCCTCCTTCTTTTTTCCGGCCAGTTCTTCCCGCTTCATGCCGAAAAACGGACCGCCGGATGCCGTCAGCAAAATCTTTGTCAGCCGCTTGGCCGAATGAGCGTCCTGCAGGCACTGGAAGATGGCCGAGTGCTCGCTGTCTACCGGCAGCAAGTGCACGCCTTTGCGGCGCACTGCGTCGGTGACAAGATGCCCGCCTGTGACAAGGCTCTCCTTATTGGCGAGCGCAAGGTCGTGCCCGCTCTCGATGGCCGCCAGCGAAGCCGCCAGCCCGGCGATGCCGACCACCGCGTTGAGAACGACGTCCGCGCCGTCCATCGCCGCCAGCGTGCGGATGCCTTCGGCCCCTTTGAGCAGGCGCGGCGCATCGGCGGCGCCTGCCAGCGCCGCTTCCAGCCGGTCATAGGCGTCCGGGTCGGCCACCGCAACCACGCGCGGGTGGAACTCGCCGATCTGCGCCAGCAGCTTCTCCACACTGGAATTGGCTGCCAAGCCAAAGATTTCATACCCGTGCATGCGGGCCACATCCAGGCTTTGGGTGCCAATCGAACCGGTAGAGCCGAGAAGAGTGATCTTTTTTGCCATCATATAGCTCCTTTTGTACGTCAGCGCGCAAACAGGTAAAAGAAATACCGTACCCCGATCGAAACGAACGGCGCGATAAACATCACGCTGTCAAAGCGGTCGAGGATGCCGCCGTGGCCGGGGAAGATCGTGCCATAGTCCTTGATACCGGCCTGACGCTTGACAGCCGATGCAAACAGATCCCCAAGGATGCCAAGCACCGAGGCCACCGCGCCGAAGGCCAGAACAACGAGATAATGCCGCGGGGTGATCGTGATGGTCAAAAGCGGGAAGCGCGCGTCCAGCACGCTGTACACGAACGTGACCAGCACACCGGCCGCCATGCTGCCGGCAATGCCGCCCGCGGCGCCTTCGACCGTTTTGTGCGGGCTGACAAGCGGGGCCAGCTTGCGGCGGCCGAACGCCCGGCCCGTGAAATACGCCATCGTGTCCCCGCCCCAGGCAAAGCAGAGGATCAGCAGGATAAAATAGACGGCGTCATAGCCGTAGGTTCCTGTTGGCAGCGTCCGCTTGAGGTGGACCAGCGAATAAAAGCAGAACAGGATCACCCCGCTGAAATACACAAAACCGGCCAGTTTGGTGAAGTCCAGCGTTTGATGCCGGGCGATCAGGCAGATATTATAGTACAGCACGACCAAAAAGCTGGCCGGCAGCACCAGCGCCCGCACAGCGGCGCTGCTGGAGAGCATGATCAACATGGTGTACGGCACCGCCACGGCATACAGATACCACTGCCTGCGGCCGAAGCCCATGGCGGAATAGACCTCGTGCATGCCGATCAAACAGATCAGCGCCAGCACCAGATCAAACAGGACGGTATCGAAAAAAGCCAGTACGACGGCCAGAAGGCACAGGCCGACAGCGGCGGTCACAACACGGGTCTTCATAGAACGGCGTTCCTTTCGGGCTGCAGGCGGGAGTAGCGGCTATAACCTTATATATGCGCGGCAGGCGCGGGCAAAACCGCGCCGGACCCGCCCAGCCGGGAATTCGGGATAGTAAGAGTGTGCCGCGCGAAAAAACAGCGCGGCACACGGTGGGAAGCCGAACGGATCAGACCTCCATGATCTCCTGGTTCTTCGCGGCGCAGATCTCGTCGATCTTTTTCACGAACTTATCGGTCAGCTTCTGGACTTCCTCTTCCAGGTTCTTCTGGTCGTCCTCGGTCAGTTCGCCGCCCTTTTTCATGGCTTTGAACTTGTCCATCGCGTCGCGGCGCACGTTGCGCACGGCCACCTTGGCCTCCTCGCCCTGCTTCTGCACATCCTTGGTCAGCTGCTTGCGGCGCTCTTCGGTGGGCGCCGGGAAGACCAGGCGAATGGTATGGCCGTCGTCGATCGGGTTGATACCGATATCGCTGACCTGGATGGCTTTGGAAATCTCCTTGACCATCTTGGCGTCCCAGGGGGTGATGGTCAAGATGCGGGCCTCGGCGACCGCCACCGAAGCGATCTGGTTGACGGGGGTCGGCGTGCCGTAGTATTCCACCGCCACCTTGTCAAGGATGGCCGGGTTGGCGCGGCCCGCGCGGATGGTGGCCAGCTCACGGCTGAGGTGGTTGACACAGTTGGACATTTTTTCTTCGTAAATTTTGGTCGTGCTGCTCATAATGGTCTCCTTTTTTCTAAGCGGCCGCTTGGGGCCGGGTTTTCAGGTTCATTCCTTCACCAGGGTGCCGACCTGCTCGCCGCGGGCGGCGCGGGCGATGTTGGCCGGGTCGCCCAAATCGAACACCAAAATCGGCAGGGCGTTATCCCGGCAGAGGCTGGCGGCGGTTGAATCCATCACGGCCAGGCGCTCGTCCAGCACCTTCGTGAAGGTCAGCGTATCATAGCGCACCGCGTCCGCAAACTTGTGCGGGTCTTTGTCATACACGCCGTCCACCATCGTGGCCTTGAACATGATATCGGCGCTGATCTCCAGCGCGCGCAGCGCGGATGCCGTATCGGTGGAGAAAATCGGGTTGCCGGTACCGCCGCCGAACACAACGATGCTCCCCGCTTCCATGGCGGCGATGGCCTTGTCGCTCGTGAAGGTCTCGGCCACCTGCGGCATCGCCGCGCTGGTCATGACGACCGCGGGCACGCCCTGCTGGCGCAGCGCGTCCTTGACCGCCAGCGCGTTCATGACCGTGGCCAGCATGCCGATCTTGTCGGCATCCATGCGGTCCATTTTGCCGCTGGAGCGGCCGCGCCAGAAGTTGCCGCCGCCGACCACAATGCCGATCTGCACGCCCAGATCATGCGCCTGTTTGATCCCGGCGCAGATCGAAGCGATGACGGCTTCATCAAAACCGGTCCCTTTTTCCCCGGCCAGCGCTTCGCCGCTGAGCTTCAGCAGCACGCGTTTATATCGAATATCCATTTCATACACCACCTGACAGATCTCATATAGAATCATTTTACAATAGTTTGCCCGCAAAGTAAATAAAAAGGCGCAAAAAAATCACGCCGCACCCGTTGGCGGGGTACGGCGTCGGTCCTGTTTACTCGGTTTCAGCGGCGGCCAGGGCGGTCAGTTCGCGCTGCATGCCGCGGTGCAGGCGCTCGCGGCGTAGGTGGCGGGACAGCGTATCGTCTTCCAGCAGGATACACCCGGGGTCCGGCTCACAGGGGGGCAGCGAAAATTCCAGCCGCACCCCGCCGCCCTGCGGCTGCGCGGGGCAGGCAAGCGCCCACCCGAGCGCCGCCGCATACGCCCGCACGATCAGCAGGCCCGTAGCACCGGTGTCCAGCAGGCGCTGGTCCAGCACACCGTCCCGCAGCAGGGCGAGCCCGGCCGCATCCAGACCGCGGCTGTCGTCCTCATAGATCAGTTTGCGCTCCGGTGTGCAGAACAGGCGCACATGCGCACCGCCGCAGGCCACCGCGTTGGAGATAAGGTTGCCAAGAATACCGTCCAGGAAAATCTCGTCCATCCTGACCCAGAGCATCGCAGGCATCCGCCCCAGTTCCACCCGCAACGGGCGGCGGTAAACGGCCAGTTCCTCGTTGGCGCAGGCGCTGAACGCTTCCAGGTATTCGGCCAGGTCGCGCTGCGGGACCGGCTCTGTCACAGGGCGGCTGCCCAGCGCCGTACCGCGCGCGAGGTCGGCGGCGTTATCCGCCAGGCGTTCCAGCACCGCCAGGCTCTGCTTCATCTCCGCCAGCATTTTCAGGCACAACGGCCGGATCGCGGGCGAAGCCTGTTTGTCCAGGCAGCGGGTCAGGGCGTCGACCTGGCTTTCCAGCAGGCAGAATTCCCCCGCCAGGCGGCCCTTGAGACCGCCGCGCAGAGAAAGGTCTTCCGGCGGCAAAAGCCAGCTGTCCACTTGTTCGGGGGGCATCATGGGATCGGCTCCTTTTCCAGCTCGTACTTGGTCACGACGATGGTGCGGGAGATCTCCTCGCTCAGCGCCCGGATCAGCTCCAGGTTGGTCAGGCGGCTGCCCGCCGGTTTGCCAAGCGCCGCGCACAGCGCGTTGTAGCCCTGCGGCCCGGTGCGGCGCAGCGAGTCGTTGATGCGCTGCAGCGACGCCGTGACCATACCGACGCTGGCGGGCTGGCCTTCCGCCGCCCACAGGTACAGCTCCTTGGCAATGTACGCGCCCGGCTGCAGCACCGTGCGCACCAGGATGCGCTCCAGATAATGCCAGCCGCTCAAGCGGCGGTTATAAAACATCCCGCGCATGAGCTCCCAATACCGCTCGCTGACGCAGTAGGCGGCCCATTCAGCCGACCCGGCGACCTGGTGGTATACCTCGCTGAAAAGCGTGTCGAGACCATATGGCTTTACGATAATACAATTTATTCCGCTTGTCAAGAAATGTTCCGCCTGCATCCGCAGGCTTGGCATCCCGGTCAGAATCACACGCGGGTGGCAGCCGAGTACCGCCAGTTTCTGCAGCAGCGGGATCGTATGCTGGCCTTTGAGCAGCACATCCAGGACCAGCACCTGCGGCCGCAGCCCGCGCTGCACCGCATCCAGCAGCTGCCCGGCGTCCGTGACCGCCGCGCACAGCTCAACATAGGCATGCTCCTGTGCATACAGCTCGACTGCACGGCACTGGCTGCGGTCGCTGTCCGCAAAAAGCAGGCTCACCTTGCCCGCCTGGTAGACATATTCTTCCCGCTGCATCGTTTTCCATCCTTTTCAGTCTTCACATACCGCCAGGTCCCCGCATAGATCGCGCAGCACATCGCCCGCCTGCGGCGGCTCTACCCCGTTTTCATATAAAAAACGAACAAGCGCGCACGCCCATTCCCCGCTGATGCCGCGCAGGCGGCAGGCGAAGACGTTCTGCCCGCCCGGGCCGGTCTGGCGGATCAGGACCCGCACCCCGCCGTCTGCATATTCCAGATCGTACTGTACACAGTGCGCCACCTGCAAGCCTTCAATGGGCGAAAATTCCCGCGTGAAAGCAGCCAGCGATTTTGTTTGCGTCGTTTCCATCTTCCGAATCTCTCCCCATCTTGATTTTGGTTTCCGCCGCTTGCCGTCCGGCCGCGGCTTTTTGTACATTCCTGCGAACAGGATGTTATGAACACATGATACTGATTCACAACGCCAAAATCAATGCCTGCAGCCCCCGCAGCCATCTATGATTTTATACGCGCAGAGCAAGATTTGCACCATCTTGGCATATTCTATCGCTATATCGTATAATTTATAATGCAATATTTATTCTTTCTTTGCGCATACCTTGACGCGCGTACTGTCCACGGGAAATGCAAAACAGCCGCCCCCGGCGGTTTACCCGCCAAAGACGGCTGTTTTTCTGCCTGTATGGAAAAAGCGCCCTGCTTTGTGCAGGACGCTTCACTGGTGGACCTGGAGGGATTCGAACCCTTGACCTCTCGGATGCGAAAAGTCATCTGAACATTTTTTGCATGATTTCTAATGCTTTATAGTAGTTTCCGCTCCGTTTCTCTTTCTTTCCGCTACTCTTTAGACCTCAAATCTCCATGTGGTACGCCGCTGTCTGTGGTGGCCCCTGTGGTCAAAAACGCTCCCACCCCTTTGCCGGAGACGGTTTCCCGGCTTGGACTGGGAGCGTTTTTCATGCCTCTGACTGCCTGCATGGTAACTCTGAGGGAAAGATTAAGCAAGTCTTTTCTGCGCTGTCCACGCCTCAGAAATTGGGGGGCTGTAAACAAATGCAAGTCCTCTATTTTTCCTGCCCCTGCGAGATCTGCTCCTTCAGCCCCTCCAACAGCAGGGAGGCCACCGGGGTAAAGACCTGATATTTCTTCCAAATCAGATACATGGGCGTTTCCAGCTTCGGCGTCAAAGGCCGGAAGACCAGCCCGCTGCCTGGGGCGGTGTCAATCAGGTGCTGAAAGGTCAGGAGGAAACCCAGCCCCTCCTTGACAAAGAGCGAGCCGTTGTAGGCCAGGCGGAAGGAGCCCTCCAGCCGTAGCTGGTCGATCCGGCTGCCGCACCACCGCGGGATGTCGTGCTGCCACCCCTGCTCGGAGCAGAACAGGGGGAGCCCGATCAGATCGTCCACGCACAGGGCGCTCTTGGCCGCCAGCGGATAGTTGGCGGGCATCACCAGCCCCCACAGGTCGGCATCCGGAAATTTCAGATAGTTGTACTTGATGGGGTCGGGCTCCTGGACCAGCGCGGCAAAATCCAAAATGCCCTTGTCCAGCTTTTCCGTGACCTGCTCCGTGTCGCCGCTGGTGATGTGGTAGCGCAGGCCGGGATACGTATTCTTGAAGGTCCGGATCGCGGCAGCAAGATGGCGGATCTGATAGGATTCCGCCAGGCCAAAATACACGTCGCCGCCCAGCACGTCATCCAGAGCCAGAAATTCCGCCGTAATCTTGTCCGCCATTTTGACCAGATCCTCCGCCCGTTTCCGCAGCAGAACGCCCTCCTCCGTCAACTGGATGCTGAAGCTGTGGCGCGTAAACAACTTTTTTCCCAGCTCGTCCTCCAGGGATTTTAACTGCTTGGAGAGCGTGGGCTGGGTCACATGGAGCAGTTCCGCCGCCCGCGTCATGTTTTCCTCTCTGGCAACCGCGAGAAAATACCGCATCGTCCGCAATTCCATCGCATCGCCCCTCCTATGATATTCTGAGAATTTATATCACGATATAGATTATAACCATTAGCGAGGCAACGCGCAAGGGGGTATCATAATGGCAGAGCAGAAAAGGGAGGCGGTCTTACGGATGATCTGATCCAAAATCTGAGAGACGCAGGGTGTGATCCCCAGACCCTGGAGACCGTGTGCCGGCTCTATGAAAACCACCAGACCGCTGACGCGGTCAAAGCCCTTCGCAGATATCGGTGCCATCTGATGGACGCCCTTCACGAAAGCCAGGAGCGGGTGGACTGCCTGGACTTCCTGATCCGACGCATGGGAAAAGAGCTGGTATGACCGGCAGACAAATCAAGGAGGTACGAACATGGACAACAAACTCAATTTGATTCAGGAGTGGGACAAGACCTTTCCTCAAAGCGACCGGGTGGATCACAGTAAGGTCACTTTCGTCAACCGCTTTGGGCTCACCCTGGCGGCCGACCTGTACAAGCCCAAGGGGGCGGCCGGAAAGTTGCCGGCCATCGCCGTGTGCGGCCCCTTTGGGGCGGTGAAGGAGCAGTGCTCCGGCCTCTACGCCCAGACCATGGCGGAGCGGGGTTTCCTGACCATTGCCTTTGACCCCTCCTTTACAGGCGAGAGCGGCGGGAGCCCCCGGTACATGGCCTCCCCGGACATCAACACCGAGGACTTTCAGGCGGCGGTGGACTATCTCTCCCTGCAGGAGGACGTGGACGAGGAGAAAATCGGCATCATCGGCATCTGCGGCTGGGGCGGCCTGGCGCTGAACACCGCCGCCATCGACACCCGGGTCAAGGCCACGGTGGCCTCCACCATGTACGATATGAGCCGGGTGAACGCCAAAGGCTACTTCGACGCCGAGGACAGCGAGGCTACCCGGTACGAGAAACGGAAGGCCCTCAACGCCCAGCGGCTGGAGGACTGCAAAAACGGCGCTTACGCCCGGGCCGGCGGTTGCCTGCCCCTGCCGGTGCCGGAGGATGTGCCCTTCTATGTGAGGGACTACAGCGAATACTACAAGGGCCGGGCCTACCACCCCCGCTCCCTGAACTCCAACGAGGGCTGGAACGTCACCGGCTGTATGTCCTTTCTGAACCAGCCCATCCTCCAGTACACCAATGAGATCCGCTCCGCCGTGCTCATCATCCACGGGGACAAGGCCCACTCCTGCTATATGAGCCGGGACGCCTATGCCCACATGACGGAGGGCAACCCCAACCCGGAGAACAAGGAACTGCTGCTGATCCCTGGCGCGGTCCACACGGATCTGTACGACAATCTGGAGGTTATCCCCTTTGACAAGATGGAGGATTTCTTCCGCAGGGCCATGGCGTGACGAGGGCAACCACAAGGAGCGCAAGACAGGGAGGCAGGTAATTGCTATGGGATATGAAGTGATCGAGACAAGGGCGAAGGAACTGGGCCTTCCGGTGTGGCAGTATATGCGCGTAGCCGCCCAGCGGGCCCAGAAATTGACGGCGGAGCTGAACTTCACCTACCACGAGCCGGAGGAGGTGGTGCGGCTGTTCTCGCAGCTTATCGGAAAGCCGGTGGGGGAGGGTTTCTGCCTGTTCCCGCCCTTCTACACCGACTACGGCCAGAACATCACCATCGGCAAGGGGGTGTTCCTCAACACCAGCTGCCACTTTCAGGACCAGGGGGGCATCACCATCGGGGACGGCGCCCTCATCGGCCACAACGTGGTGCTGGCCACCCTGAACCACGGCGAGGACCCGGAGCGCCGGAACGAGACCATCCCGGCCCCTATCGTCATTGGGAAAAACGTGTGGATCGGGGCCAACGCCACCATCACCCCCGGCGTCACCATCGGGGACGGGGCTATCGTGGCCGCCGGAGCGGTGGTGACAAAAGACGTGCCGCCCAACATGGTGGTGGGCGGCGTCCCCGCAAAACTCATTCGACCTGTTCGGAAGGAGGAAAACAGATGAAAAAATTGCTGTCCCTATTGCTGGCTGTCTGTACAACGCTCTCCCTGACCATGACTGCCTGCGCGGCCCAGGAGGGGCCGGAGGTCGTGCCGCTGGCCGCCGCCTCTCAGCCACTGCCCTTCACCGACGTGCCTGCGGACGCCTGGTACGCTGATGAGGTGCAATACTGCTATGAGCACGGCATTTTTGCTGGCACCAGCGGCGCCACCTTTTCCCCGGACGACGTGCTGACCCGGGCCATGCTGGTCACGATCCTCTACCGGGCGGAAGGAAGCCCCTCTCTGGAGGAGGAGAACCTGAGCTATCTCTTCTCCGATGTGCCGGGGGACAGCTGGTACGCCGACGGGGTCTACTGGGCCCGGCTTGAGGGCGTGGTGGGCGGCTACGGCGGCAACGTCTTCGGCCCCGATGACCCGGTGACCCGGGAACAGGCAGTGACCATCCTGTGGCGGCAGGCCGGCTCTCCCGCTGCGTCTGCCGGGGACTTCTCCGACGGGGACGGCATTGCGGCCTGGGCCGCCTCCGCCGCCGGCTGGGCGCTGGGAACGGGCTTGCTCACCGGCTGGGCGGACGATGCCTTCCACCCCCAGGCCGGTCTTACCCGTGCCGAGGCCGCTGTGCTGCTGGCTCGTTATCAGCAGAGCGGCACAGCCGGGACCGAGGAGGGCGATCGCACCCTGGTGGCCTACTTCTCTGCCACCGGCACGACCCGCCCGTTGGCGGAGTACGCGGCGGAGATCCTGAACGCCGGCCTCTATGAGATCGTCCCGGCGGAGCCCTACACGGCGGAGGATCTGGACTACGGCAATTCTGACAGCCGCACCACCCGTGAGCAGAACGACCCGGACGCCCGCCCCGCCATCTCCGGCGCGGTGGAGAATATGGAGCAGTACGACACGGTGCTGCTGGGCTATACAGAGTGGATCTTCCCCGACCCCCTCCGCCCGGAGCGGCCCACCCGTCCCAACGCGGCCTACGTTCACATGAAGGAGCTGCTGAAAAGGGCGGGATTGCCCAGTATCAGGTTCCATGATTTGCGGCATACCTTCGCAACTCACGCCCTGGCCTCCGGGGTAGACGCCAAGACCCTGTCGGGCATCCTGGGGCACACCCAGGCGTCCTTCACCCTGGATACCTACACCCACGTGACGGGCGATATGCAGAAGCGGGCCAGTGAGATCGTGGGCGGCTTCATGGAAAATATCATGGTGAGGTGAGCGTATGGCAGGTAAGAGAAAGCGGGGCGAGGGCACCGTCCGCCTGAGAAAAGACGGCCGCTGGGAGGGGCGGGTGGTGGTAGGCTACGACGAGGCGGGAAATCCCAAGACGAAAAATGTGCTGGCCAAGACCAAGAAGGAATGTGTGGAGAAGCTGGAACTGCTGAAGGAGCAGTGCGACGGCCGCCGCCCCACGCAGGTACGGCCTGATATGCCTTTCGGAGCGTGGATGGACTACTGGTACCAGAATTTCTCCAAGCCCCGCCTCCGGCCCACCACCCAGCTGGGCTATGAGGGCTGGATCTACAACCACCTGATCCCCGGCCTGGGCCGCATCCAGCTCAACCGCCTGACCCAGGCGGATCTCCAGCAGTTCTTCCGGACCATGAAGGAGAGCGGCAGAAAAAGCAATACGGAGAATCGTGGAAAGAGTATGGCGAACCGCTCGGTGCGCAGCTGTCACGCCGTCTGTCAGATGGCCCTGGACAGGGCGGTGGAGGAGAAACTGATCCACGGAAACCCTGCCGCCGGGTGCAGGCTTCCGCCCATCAAGGGGAGGGAGATGAAGGTGCTGACCCAGGAGGAGATGCGCCGGTTCCTCATCCAGGCCAAGGCGGAGGGGATGTACGAGCTGTTCCTGCTGGACTTGACCACCGGGATGCGCCGGGGCGAGTTGCTGGCCCTTCGGTGGGATGATCTGGACTTCGCCACGGGAACGCTCCGTATCGACAAGCAGATCTGTCCGGTGGGCGGAAAGCTGATCGTTAGCGAACCAAAGACCAAGGCGGCCAACCGCACCATCATCCTGCCGCCCGCCATGCTGGAGGTGCTGGCAGAGTATAAAAAAGGCATCTTCTCTGATCTGATGTTCCCGTCGAGGATCAAACCGGACCAGCCCATCGATCCCGGCTATGTGCGTAAGCGCCTCCAGGTCATTCTGAAGCGGGCCGGGTGCAAGTCCGTCAGATTTCATGATCTCCGGCATACTTTTGCCACCATGTCCCTGGAAAACGGGATGGACGTCAAGACCCTCTCCACCATCATCGGCCA
>DWXD01000035.1 GCA_019119365.1 Candidatus Gemmiger stercoripullorum
GCCGCTGCGCTGGACTCCGGCCTGGTGGACGCCAGCCAGCAGTATTACTGCGGCGGCGAACTGACCGTCAACCCGGGGACCGAGTGGGAGATCACCTACCACTGCGCCAACGGGGGTGTCCACGGCTGGCAGGATATGGCCGGCTTGCTGGAAGAAAGCTGCAACCTCTACTTCATCCAGCTGGCCGAGACCATGTCCACCCAGTTCTTCACCGATTACTACAGCGCCTTCGGCCTGTATGAGCGCACCGGCATCGATCTGCCCTACGAGGCGGCCGGCATCTCCAAGACTAAGGCGGATATGGACCAGGTCATCACCGACCTGTACTCCAGCTCCTTCGGCCAATCCCAGAAGATCACCCCGATCCAGATGGCCACGGCGGTGGCGGCGGTGGTCAACGGCGGCTACCTGCTCACCCCTTATGTGGTTGGCAGCATCACCGACGACAGCGGCAATGTGATCGAGCAGACCCAGACCGACATCCGCCGTCAGGTCATCTCGGAAGAGGTCAGCGCCCAGCTGCGTACCATGATGGAAAACAACGTCGGCCAGGGGCAGGACGGCTACTCCTGCCGCAACGTCTATGTGGCCGGGTACGCCATCGGCGGCAAGTCGGGCACCGGCGAACAGCTGGACCGTTCCAAGCGCAGCTATGACGATGACTACCACAAGCAGATCAGCTTTGCCGCGGCTCTGCCCATCGACGACCCGGAATACCTGGTCTTCGCCGTGCTGGACGACCCGCGCTGGATCAAGGACTTTGCCTCGATGATCGTCGCGCCGATGATCGGCAACATCATCAGCGAGATCGCGCCCTATCTCGGCATCCCCACCGACGCCGACTTTGTCGCGCCCGAGACGGTCAAGGTTGTGAACCAGATCGGCAAAGGCTGGTCCATCGCGCAGAGCGAGCTCAACAAAGCCGGGCTCAAGCATGTGATCCTTGGCTCCGGCGATACCATCACCTACCAGTACCCCTATGCGCCGATGGAAGTGCCCTACGGCTCGACCGTCTACCTTTATACTGAAGCCGAAACCGGCAGCATGACCACCGTGCCGGACGCGGCCGGCAAGACCGGTACTTTTGCTGAGCAGATGCTGCATTCGGCCAACCTCAATGTGCGCATCAGCGGCGACCCGGATGGCCGGGTCGTATCGCAGGACGTTGCCGCCGGTTCCAGCGTGGAGTACGGCACCGTCGTCACGCTGACGACCGACACCGCCGCCCAGGAGGCGGCAGAACCGCAGCCGGAGGCGGACCCCGCCGCCGAGCCCACCCCACAGGAGGAGTGACTATGAGACACATCCATGCCAATGAACTGCTGGCCGGGCTGGCCCTGGCCCGCCCGGTGCTGATCAACGCCGTTGTAACCGACAGCCGCCGCGTGCAGCCCGGCTGCGTGTTTGTCTGCTTCCCGGGCGCGCGCGTCGACGGCCACGACTTTGCCGCCGCCGCCTATCGGGACGGGGCCGAATACATCATCGCCAACCACCCGGTCGAAGGCGTACCGGAAGACCACCTCGTCGTCACCCCTTCCAGCCACCGGGCCATGCTGCGCATGGCCTCCAACTACCGCACGCTGTTCAACCCGCTCATGATCGGTGTCACCGGCAGCGTCGGCAAGACCACGACCAAGGAATTCTGCTATGCGGTGCTGTCGGCGTTCGGCAACACCTTAAAGACCGAAGGCAACCAGAACAATGAGATCGGCCTGCCCAACACGCTGTTCCGCCTGGACGAAGCGACCGAATACGCCGTCGTCGAGATGGGAATGAGCGCGCTGGGGGAGATTGCCCGCCTGGTGCGCACGGCCCGCCCGGCCGCCGGTATCATCACGATGATCGGCGTCTCGCATCTGGAAAATCTCGGCAGCCGTGAGAATATACTGAAGGCAAAGCTGGAGATCTGCCAGGGCCTGCCCGATGGCGCGCCGCTCGTGCTCAACGGCGACGACGCCATGCTGCGCGGCGCGTCCCTGCCGGGGCGCCTGCGCCCGGTCTGGTTCGGCATCGACGATGCCGCCGCCGATGTGCGCGCCGAAGAGATCCGCGATGCGGACGGCGGCACCGCGTTCACGCTCGTCGATGCGGAACACGGCCGTTTTGCGGTCACGATCCCCACCGTCGGCCTGCACACGGTACGCGACGCGCTGGCCGCCTATGCCGCGGCCACCCGCCTGGGGCTGGACCCCGCCCGCGCCGCAGCGGCGCTGGCCCGCTACCAGACCACCGGCATGCGCCAGAATGTGGCGGAGCATGGCGGCGTTACCTTCATTGAAGACTGCTACAACGCAAGCCCGGACAGCATGCGCGCGGCGCTGGATATCCTGGCCCGCCGCACGCCCGGCCCGGGCAGCCGCCGCATTGCCGTGCTGGGCGATATGTTCGAGCTGGGGGATGCCAGCGAGGCCGCCCACCGCGAGACCGGCGCCTGGGCGGCTGATGCGGCGGACCTGCTGATCGCCGTCGGCGAGCGCAGCGCCGCCATGGAGCAGGAAGCCAGGAAAAAAGGCGCTGCAACTTTGTATTGCCAAAACACCGGGGAAGTAGTAGAATATCTAAGGTCGAACCTGCGTCCCGGCGATGTCGTGCTGGCCAAAGCCAGCCATGCAATGGGTTTTGAGCAGATGCTCACAGCGCTGTACGCGGTTCTGCCCGCTCCGGCAGCCCCGGCAGGGGAGGCCGGCGCGACCAATACCTGAAAGATGGGGGAATTACCGCATGGGGATGACTGTATCCTGGATGCTGGTTGCGGCGGCTGTGGCCGGGTTCTGCGTATCCGCCGCCTCCGGCTTTTTCCTGATCCCGGCGCTGCACCGCCTGCACTTTGGCCAGACCATCCGCGAGGATGGACCCACCTGGCACAACAAAAAGCAGGGCACGCCCACCATGGGCGGCTTCTGCTTTATCCTGGGCGTGCTTGTGGCGGTCGGGCTCGTGTACGCGGGGCTGCTGCGCCTGGCGCCCGAACTGGTCCTGCCGCAGCAGGTGCAGGCCGGGCTGCTGGTGCTGTTTTTGGCGTTCGGCTCCGGCTTTATCGGCTTTCTGGATGATTTCATCAAGGTCGTGCGCCACCGCAACCTGGGCCTGCTTGCCTGGCAAAAGCTGATTTTGCAGTTCCTTGTTACCGGCTGCTTTATGGCCGGGCTGCACAGCCTTGGCTTGATGACCCGCACGATTATGCTGCCGGGGCTGGGCGCGGTGGACCTGGGCCTTGCCTATTATCCCATCGCCTTCTTCGGCATCATCTTTCTGGTCAACGCGGTCAACCTGACCGACGGGTTGGACGGCCTGTGCTCCAGCGTGACCTTTGTCTCGATGCTCGGCTATCTGCTTGCGGCCAGCATGCTCGGCTTTTACCATGTGGCGGTGCTCTCCACCGCCATGGCTGCGGCCTGTGCGGGCTTCCTTGTGTGGAACTTCTACCCGGCCCGGGTCTTTATGGGCGATACCGGCAGCATGTTCCTGGGCGGCATGGTCACAGCGCTGGCTTTCGTCATGGGCCGCCCGGAGCTTGTGTTCTTTTTCGGCATCGTCTATATCTGGGACGCCATGACCGTTGTGATCCAGCGCGTCTACTTCAAGCTTACCCACGGCAAGCGCATCTTCCGCATGACGCCGATCCACCATGCCTTTGAGATGCGCGGCTGGAAAGAGCCCCGCATCGACGCCTTCTTCAGCTTCATTGCGCTGGCCGGTGTGGCGCTGGGCATCTTCTACATCTATATGAGCTGACCCGGCGCGCCGCCGCGCCCCGCAAAAGGAGGGAACAGCCGTTGACATTCACAAAATTTATGGACCTTGCCTTCGGCAATCTGTTCCGCTTTTTGCGGGACATCAGCTTCCGCAAGGAGGAGCGCGGTCCGCTTTCCTGGGCGTTTTTCGGTACATTGCTGCTTGTGCTGGTCTATGGGCTCATCATGCTCTTTTCCGCCAGCTACGTCACAGCCTATTACCGCTTTAACGATATTTATCACTTTATCGGCCCGCAGGTCATCGTCGCCGTGGTGGGCGTTGCGGCCATGCTGCTGATCTCAAACATCAACTACCACGCGCTGCGCCATGTCTACTGGCACCTGTATGTGCTGCTGCTCGTGCTGCTGGTGTGGGCGCTGTTCAGCGAGGATTACAACGGCTGCCACCGCTGGGTCTATCTGTTTGGCACCACGCTGCAGCCTTCGGAGGTGGCTAAGTTTGCCGCCGTCCTCGGCATTGCTCTGATGACCGACAACCAGTACGACAAGCGCAACACGCTGGTGCACGGGCTGGCGGTACCGGTCGCGCCGCTGCTGCCCATCTTTGTGCTGCTGTACCTGGAACCGCACAACTCGGCCATTCTGCTGATCTGTATGATCACCGGGACCATGCTTGTCTGCGGCGGCTGTGCGCTGCGCTGGCTGCCGCTGGCCGCGGCGGCGGGCGGCGCCGGTATCTACCTGATGCTGACCGCCGAGGGCAATGACGTCGCCAACGAGCGCCTGGGCGCCTGGGGCCTGATGGCCGACAGCGGCGATGTCGACCTTGGCTGGCAGACCACCCAGAGCCTTTACTCCATCGCCTCGGGCGGGCTGACCGGGCTCGGCATCGGCAACAGCCGCCAGAAACACCTCTGGCTGCCGGAGGCCACCAACGACTTCATCTTCTCCATCGTCTGCGAAGAACTCGGCTTCCTCGGCGCGCTGCTGTGCATTGTGCTGTTCGGGGCGCTGATCGTCCAGGGCATCTTTATTGCGCTGCGCTCGCCGGATTATTTCGGCGCCATGCTCAGCATCGGCATCACGGCGCAGGTCGCCTGGCAGGTGTTCTGCCACATCGGCGTCGTCACGGCCACGCTGCCCAACACCGGCATCAGCCTGCCGTTTTTCTCGTCCGGCGGCACAAGCCTGCTGCTGCTTTTGTGCGAGATGGGCGTGCTGCTCAGCGTCTCGCGCGCAGGCAACGCGCGCATCCGCGCCCAACAGCAGCAAAGCCAGCGGGAGCTTCGGGAACGTTTGCGCGGCGGGGCGCCGTCCGGGCGCACCGTTTACCGCCGCCCGCAGGCCCAGTAAAACAAGGAGGGGGACCCTATGCGCGTTCTGATCGCTGCCGGCGGCACGGCCGGCCACATCAACCCGGCCCTGGCCATTGCCGGGGCGCTCAAGCAGGCGGACCCGGCTGCCGAGATCCACTTTGCGGGCCGCCGCGAGGGCATGGAATACGGCCTTGTCACCAAAGCCGGGTACCCGTTCCACCACATTGAGATCAACGGCTTCCAGCGCCGCCTGACGCCGGAAAACATCCGCCGCAACCTGCTGGCGGCTTACCACCTGGCGCTGTCCGGTCCGCGCACCAAAGCGATCCTCAAACAGGTCCAGCCCGATCTGGTCATCGGCTGCGGCGGCTATGTCAGCGGGCCTGTCGTGCGCGCGGCGGCCAAGCGCGGCATCAGGACCGCCATCCATGAACAGAACGCTTTCCCCGGCGTTACCAACAAACTGCTGGCAAAGGACGTCGACGTGGTGTTTGCCGCCAGTGCCGACGCCGTCGAAAAGCTCGGCGCGCCGGGCAAGACCCTTGTCGTCGGCAACCCGGTCCGCCCCGAACTGCTGGCCCAGGACCGCGCCGCCGCGCGCGCCCGCATCGGGGCAGGGGACAACACCGTGATCCTCAGCTTCGGCGGCAGCCTCGGCGCGCGCCGCATCAACGAAGTTGTGGCCGTTCTCTGCGGTTGGGAGCAGCGCACTCACCAGCCCATTGTGCACCTGCACGCCACCGGCAGCCGCGGCGTACAGCTGTTTGAAGAGCTGGCCAAAAAGGAAGGCTTTACGCCCGGCAAGGGCCTTGTTGTGCGGGAGTACATCGACAACATGCCGGAGCTGCTCGCCGCCGCGGACCTTGTCATCGCACGTTCGGGCGCGCTGACGCTGGCGGAGCTCGAGGTCATGGGCCGCGCGTCCATCCTGATCCCCAGCCCCAACGTCGCCGAAAACCACCAGTATTATAACGCGCTCGAGCTGCAGAAAGCCGGGGCCGCCGTTGTCATTGAGGAGAAGGACCTCAATGGTGAACGTCTGATCAAGACCGTGCAGGCCCTGATGGCGGAGCCAGGCCGCCTGGCCGAAATGGGCCGCTGCGCCCGCACGCTGGCCGTGCCGGACAGCCTGGACCGCATCACGGCCCGCCTGCTCACGCTCGTTAAGACCGGGCGCTGAACCATAATCTAGCAAAGGAGGGGTGCGGATGGACCGCGACCCGCGCAGCAGACAACAAAAGCCTGCCGGGGTCCCGCCGCGCGCGCCCGCAAACCGCGGCATGAAAAGCCGCCTGGGGCTGACCAAAAAAGGCGCAGCCCCGGCCCGCGCCGCGCGCCCGGGCACGGGCGCGACCGGGCAGATGCCGCGCCAGGCAGCGCCCCGGCCGCCGCAGCGCCCGGCCCCGCAGCACAACCCGCAAAAGGGCGGCTACCGCCCGGACGGCCGCACCCACCCGCCCCGCCGTGTGACCCACGCCGAACTGCTGCGCCAGCGCCGCCACCGTGCGGCGCTGGGCATGCTGGTGGTGTTCGGCGCGCTGGCGCTTGGGGTGATTTTGTCCGTCAACCTGCTGTTCAAGGTCTCCAGCTTCCGCATCGAAAACACCGACGGCACCACCCCCGCCGACACCGGCATTTACACCGAGCAGCAGATTTTGGACCTGCTCGGCGTGCAGGAGGGGGATAACCTGTTTGGCTTTTCCCCCAAAGAAAAATCGGAATTCCTGCTCAGCAACCTGCCGTATCTCGATGTTGCCACGGTGGCGGTGCAGATCCCGAACACCGTCGTCATCAAGGTTCAGCCTGCAAAAGAGCGCTTTGCGCTGGAATATGGCGGGCAGTGGGTCGTGCTCAGCGACGCGCTCAAGGTCCTGCGCACCGAGGGCGCCCAGCCGGACGGTTTGATCCTGCTGGAAGCGCAGCCGCAGGAGGGCCAGGCCACCGTGCCCGGCTCGTTTATGCAGCTCAAGAGCCAGGGCTCGGCCCAGGCCGCGACCGGCGAGAGCGCCCGCGCCGGTGCGGACGAAGTGCTCGCGGCGCTCATGGAACAGCTGGAAAGCTGCGGTCTGCTGGAAAAGACAACGCTGATCTCGCTGGCGGACATGAGCGAGCTGAACTTTTTGTATGAAGGGCGCATTTCGGTCAAGCTCGGCACGGCCAACGACCTTGCCTACAAGGTCCGCTTTGTGGCCGATGTGATCCTTGATGTCGAGGGGAGCGGCCTTTCGGCCTCCGACCGCGGCACGCTGGACGCCAGCCACCAGTATACGGATGGCACCGGCTATGTGACCTTCCAGAGCGCCGTGTCCACCCCGACCCCGGCCCCGACCGAACAGCCTGCCGGAGAAGAAACAGACAGTGAAGCCGCCGAAACTGGCGGGGAAGAACCGCAGGCGGAAGAATAAATCCCTATACAATGCAAAAACCGCTGCCCGCAGCGGGGGAGTTTCCTCCCCGCCGCGGGCAGCGGTCTTTGCTTTTATAGGGTAGGGGATGGGGCTTACACGCTCAGTTCGGCGGTCAGCCCCACATCCTCGGGGTTCGCATCCAGCACCGGCTGGATCACTTCGGCCAGGTATTCTTCCACCTGCTGCGGCGCGCGGCCGGTAAAGGCTTCGGGCGTCAGCTCGGCTTCGATCTCCTCCCGGCTCAAACCGAAAGCCGGGTCCGCTTCCACGCGGGCGATCATATCGTTGGGCTTGCCTTCCTGCTTGACGACAGCCGCGGCGGCCACGGCGTGTTCGCGCAGGCGCTCATGCAGCTCCTGGCGGTCGCCGCCCTTCTTGACGGCTTTCATCATGATGTTCTCGCTGGCCATGAACGGCAGCTCGGCCATCACGCGGCTGCGGACGACCTTGGGGTAAACGACCAGCCCGTCCGAGACATTGAGCAGGATGTTCAAAATGGCGTCGGCGGCCAAAAAGCCTTCCGCCATGGCAATGCGCTTGTTGGCGGAATCGTCCAGCGTGCGCTCAAACCACTGCGTACCGGCGGTGATGGCCGGGTTCAGCACATCCACCATCAGGTAGCGCGCCAGCGCGCAGATGCGCTCGCAGCGCATCGGGTTGCGCTTGTACGGCATGGCGGAAGAACCGATCTGGTTTTTCTCAAACGGTTCCTCCATCTCCTTGAAGTTCGCCAGCAGGCGGATATCGGTCGCCATCTTCATCGCGCTCTGCGCCAGGCCCGCCAGTGCGGACAGCACATTGTAGTCCACCTTGCGGCTGTAGGTCTGCCCGCATACGGGCACGACCTTGTCAAAGCCCATCTGCGCGCAGACGTCGGCTTCGACGGCCTTGACTTTGGCGGCGTCGCCGCCGAACAGCTCCATAAAGCTGGCCTGCGTGCCGGTGGTGCCTTTGACGCCGCGCAGCGCCAGGCCCGCGTTCTGGTGTTCGACCTCCTGCAGGTCCATGTACAGCTCGTTCATCCACAGTGTCGCGCGCTTGCCGACCGTCGTCAGCTGCGCAGGCTGGCAATGGGTGTACGCCAGGCAGGGCATGTCCTTGTACTCGCGCGCGAATTTGGCCAGGTTCGCCAGCACGCCGATGAGCTTGCCGCGCACGAGCTCGAGGCCCTGGCGCATGATGATGATGTCGGTGTTGTCGCCGACATAGCAGCTCGTCGCGCCCAGGTGGATGATGCCTTTGGCCTTCGGGCACTGCAGCCCATAGGCGTAGACATGGCTCATCACGTCGTGGCGCACGAGCTTTTCGCGCGCTGCGGCCTCCGCATAGTTGATGTCGTCCTTGTGGGCCTCCAGCTCGGCGATCTGCTCGTCGGTGATGTCCAGGCCCTGCTTCTGCTCCGCCTTGGCCAGCGCGATCCACAGCCGCCGCCAGGTGCGGAACTTGTTGTCGTCAGAAAAAATATACTGCATCTCGTCCGAGGCATACCGTGTCGAAAACGGCGAGATGTAACGATCGTGTGCCATAAAATCCTCCCGGGTCAAAGAGTTAAGAGTTTAGAGTTAATAGGGAAATGCATACTCTTTTCCCGTGCGGGGCGAGGAGAAGCCATTTTGATCCCTCTTTCGCGTAAATTCAATTTCTATGCGCGCCGTGCGCGCATACCATATCTAAACTCTGAACTCTTCACTCTGAACTCTGATATTAAAGCTTGAAGTAATTCACGCCGCCCTCAAACAACGGCTGGTATTTGTTGCCGCTGACATTTTTGTACAGCTCGTCGCCGCTGCGCTCGGTGTGGCCCATCTTGCCCAGCACGCGGCCGTCGGGGCTCGTGATGCCCTCGATGGCCAGCACGCTGCCGTTGGGGTTGTAGCGCTGGTCCATCGTCGGCACGCAATCGGGGCCGACATACTGCGTCGCAATTTGACCGTTTTCGATCAGCTTGCGCAGCAGGGCGTCGTTGCAGACAAAGCGGCCTTCGCCATGGCTGATGGCGATCAGGTGCTCGTCATTGACATCGCACTCCGAAAGCCACGGGCTCTTGTTGGAAGCAACGCGCGTGCGCACCAGCATGCTCTGGTGGCGGTGCACGGTGTTGAAGGTCAGCGTCGGGTCGTCGGCCGTGATCGGGCGGATCTCGCCGTAGGGGACAAGCCCCAGCTTGATCAGCGCCTGGAACCCGTTGCAGATGCCCAGCGCCAGGCCGTCGCGCTCGTTCAGCAGGCGGTTGACCGCGTCGGCCACAGCCGGGGCGCGGAAGAACGCCGTGATGAACTTGGCCGAACCGTCCGGCTCGTCGCCGCCGGAGAAACCGCCCGGCAGCATCAGGATCTGCGCGGCGTCCAGCTCGCGCACCAGCGCTTCACAGCTCTCGGCCACGTCGGCGGGGGTCAGGTTTTTCAGCACCAGCACATACGGGTCGCCTCCGGCGCGGCGGAACGCGCGCGCGGTGTCGTATTCGCAGTTGGTGCCCGGGAACACCGGGATGATGACGCGCGGCGTCGCCAGGCGCACGGCGGGGGCGACGCGCTGGAAGGCGTTGCAGCTGTATTCCAGCGCCTGCACCGGCTGCCCGGCGCGGCGGTAGGGGAATACCGGTTCGAGCTTGGCTTCCCAGATCTCCTGCAGCGGGGCCAGGTCCAGGTCCTCGCCGCCTGCCACCAGCGTATAGTCGACCGTCGTGGTGCCCAAAAACTCACCGGCGCTCGCCTCCAGCAGCTCAAGGATCACCGCGCCGTAGCACGGCTTGAGCAGGCTGTCGGGGTCAATGTTGCCGTTGAGGTGCAGGCCCAGGCGGTTGCCCAGGCACATTTTGAACAGCGCTTCGGCCACGCCGCCGAAACCGGGCGTGGCGGCGGCCAGGACCTTGCCTTCTTCAATCATCTGCTCGACGATCTTATAAATCGAGAGCAGGCTGCCGATCTCGGGCAGGCCGTCCTTATACTGCGGCTTGAGGATGACCACCGCGCTGCCGGATTTCTTGAACTCGGGGCTCAGCACACGGCGCGTGTTGCCCACGGCGGTGGCAAAGCTGACCAGCGTGGGCGGCACGTCCAGCCCTTCAAAGCTGCCGGACATGCTGTCCTTGCCGCCGATGGAGGCGATGCCCAGCCCCATCTGCGCGTCCAGCGCGCCGAGCAGCGCCGCCATCGGCTTGCCCCAGCGCTCCGGCTGTTCGCCCATGTGCTCAAAATATTCCTGGAAGGTCAGGTACATGTCCTCGTGGCGGAACCCGGCGCAAACCAGTTTGGTCACGCTCTCCACCACCGCCAGGAAAGCGCCGCGGTAGGGGTCCGCCTCGGTCAGGTAGGGGTTGAAGCCCCAGGCCATGCCGCTGCAGGTCGTCGTCTCGCCGTCCACCGGCAGTTTGGCGGCCATCGCCATGGCGGGGGTCAGCTGGTATTTGCCGCCGTAGGGCATCAGCACGGTCGCTGCGCCGATCGTCGAATCGAACCGCTCGCCCAGGCCTTTCTTGCAGCAGACGTTGAGGTCGCCGACCATCGCCTGCATCTTTTCGCCAAAGGTGTTGCCGGGCCAGGCCGGGGTCCAGCTGTGTCCGGCTTCAATGTGCACGCTGGCGTGGCGTTCCGCGCCGTTGGAGCTCAGGAACTCGCGCGAAAGATCAACGATGGCAGCGCCGTTCCACAGCTCGACCATGCGCTTTTCTTCCGTGACGGTGGCGACGATGGTCGCTTCGAGGTTCTCCTCGTTGGCTAGGGCGATGAAGGGCGCGGCGTCCTCGGGCGCTACGGCCACGGCCATGCGTTCCTGGCTTTCGCTGATGGCCAGCTCGGTGCCGTCCAGACCCTCGTACTTTTTGGTCACTTTGTTCAAATCAATGCACAGCCCGTCGGCCAGTTCGCCGATGGCGACCGACACGCCGCCCGCGCCGAAGTCGTTGCAGCGCTTGATCATGCGGCAGGCGTCCTCGCGCCGGAACAGGCGCTGCAGCTTGCGCTCGATGGGGGCGTTGCCTTTCTGCACTTCGGCGCCGCAGGTTTCGAGGCTCGACAGCTTGTGCGCCTTGCTCGAACCCGTTGCGCCGCCGATACCGTCGCGGCCGGTGCGGCCGCCCAGCAGGATGATCACGTCGCCGGGGGCCGGTTCCTCGCGGCGCACATGGCTCGCGAGCGTCGCGCCCACCACCGCGCCGATCTCCATGCGCTTGGCGACATAGCCGGGGTGGTAGAGCTCATCCACCTGCCCGGTTGCCAGGCCGATCTGGTTGCCGTAACTCGAATACCCCCGTGCGGCGGTTGTCACCAGCTTGCGCTGCGGCAGTTTGCCGGACATCGTTTCCTGCACGGGCACCAGCGGGTCGCCCGCGCCGGTCACGCGCATGGCCTGGTAAACATAGCTGCGGCCCGAAAGCGGGTCGCGGATCGCGCCGCCGATGCAGGTGGCCGCGCCGCCGAACGGCTCGATCTCGGTCGGGTGGTTGTGGGTCTCGTTCTTGAACAGGAACAGCCAGTCCTGCTCCTCGCCGTCCACGTCGCATTTGATCTTGACCGTGCAGGCGTTGATCTCCTCGCTCTCGTCAAGGTTCTTGAGGATGCCGCGCTGCTTGAGAGCTTTGGCCCCGATGGTGGCGGCGTCCATCAGCGTGCGCTTTTTGGCGTCGCGGCCGGTCTCTTTGCGCAGGGCCATGTAGCGGTCAAACGCCGCCTGCACGATGGCGTCGTCGATCTTCACATCGTCCAGGATCGTGCCGAACGTCGTGTGGCGGCAGTGGTCGCTCCAGTAGGTGTCGATGACCTTGATCTCGGTGATGGTCGGGTCGCGGTGCTCGCTGCGGAAATATTCCTGGCAGAACAGGATGTCGGCATGGTCCATGGCCAGCCCCTGCTCCTGGCGGAACTGCTCGAGCGCGGCTTCGTCCTTGTCAATAAAGCCGGTCAGCGTCTCGACGGCGCTGGGGATGGCGAACTCCATCTTCAGCGTCTCGCGCTCGGCAAGGCTCGCCTCGCGCGCTTCGACCGGGTTGATGACGTATTTCTTGATCGCGGCGAGGTCCGCCTCGCTCAAATCGCCTTCCAGCAGGTAGACGCGCGCGCTGCGTACGTCGGGGCGTTCGCCCTGGCTCAGCAGCTGGATGCACTGGCTGGCCGAATCGGCGCGCTGGTCAAACTGGCCGGGCAGATACTCGACCGCAAAGACCGTGCCCGCCGCGGGCAGCTCGTCATACGTCACATCGACCGGCGGCTCGCTGAACACGGTGGGAATGGCCTTTTCAAACAGCTCGCGGTCAATGCCCTCCACGTCGTAGCGGTTGAGCAGGCGCAGGCTTTTAAGCCCCTGGATGCCCAGCAGTTCGGTCAGTTCGTGGTACAGCCCCTGCGCTTCGCCGTCGAAACCGGGCTTCTTCTCCACATAGATGCGGTATACCATTCGGGGACCTCCTTAGTTTTCGGAAAGGGCGGCCAGCGCGCGGCGGCCGATGTCGCTGCGCATGTGCGCGCCTTCAAAATGGATGCGCCGCGCGGCCGCATAGGCTTTGTCCAGCGCCTGCGGCAGCGTATCGCCGGTGGCGGTCACGCCCAGCACACGGCCGCCCGCCGTCACGAGCTTGCCGTCCTTGACGGCGGTCCCGGCGTGGTAGACCGTCACCTCGGGCGCGTCGGGCAGCTGGCCTTCGGTCAGGCCGGTGATCTCCTTGCCCTTCTCATAGGCGACCGGATACCCGCCGGAAGCCAGCACCACGCAGGCCGCCGCGCCGTCGCGGAATTTGACCTCGGTTTTGTCCAGCGTGCCGTTGGTCGTGGCCTGCATGATGGTCAGCAGGTCGCTTTCCAGCAGCGGCAGCACGACCTGCGCCTCGGGGTCGCCAAAACGGCAGTTGTACTCGATGACCTTCGGCCCGTCGGGGGTGATCATCAGCCCGAAATACAGGCAGCCCTTGAACGGGCAGCCCTCGGCGGCCATGGCGGCCACGGTGGGCTTGAAAATCTTCTCCATGCACACAGCGGCTACGTCCGGGGTATAGTAGGGGTTCGGGGCCACGGTGCCCATGCCGCCGGTGTTGAGCCCCTCGTCGCCGTCCAAGGCGCGCTTGTGGTCCATGCTGGAGACCATCGGCACGACGGTTTTGCCGTCGCAGAAGGACAGCACGCTGACTTCGGGCCCGGTCAAAAATTCTTCCACGACCACACGGTTGCCCGAAGCGCCGAACTTTTTGTCCAGCATGATCTCCTTAACGCCCGCCTCGGCCTCGGCTTCGTCCTGGCAGATCAGCACGCCCTTGCCCAGCGCCAGGCCGTCGGCCTTGACGACGACCGGGTACTGCCCGCGCGCGCGGATGTAGTCCATCGCGGCCGCCGCGTCGTCGAACGTTTCGTAGGCGGCGGTCGGGATGCCGTATTTTTTCATCAGATCCTTGCTGAACACCTTGCTGGCCTCGATGCGGGCGGCCGCGGCGGTGGGACCGAAAGAGGGGATGCCGACCCGCGCCAGCTCGTCTACCATGCCCAGCGCCAGCGGGTCGTCCTGTGCCACAACGGCATAGTCAAAACCTTCCTCTTTGGCATAAGCGACCATGGCGGGCACGTCGGTGGCCGGGATGGCTTTGCACACGGCGTCATAGCCGATGCCGCCGTTGCCCGGGGCGCAGTACAGCTGCGGGTGCAGCGGGCTCTTTTGCAGCGCGCGGAGGATCGCGTGTTCACGCCCCCCGCCGCCAACAACGAGAATCTTCATAAGCGTACTCCTTTGAACAGCAGCGGCCCGCAGCGAAAAAACGCTGCAGGCGCGTGTGATTTTTCAGATATACCTCAATGGTGGAACAGGCGGATGCCGCAGAACGCCATCGCGATGCCGTACTTGTTGCAGGTGTCAATGACCTGCTGGTCGCGGATGGAGCCGCCCGGCTGCACAATGGCGGTCACGCCGCTGCGGCGCGCGCGCTCGATGTTGTCGCCAAACGGGAAGAACGCATCGCTGCCCAGCGCCACGCCGGTCACCTTGCCCAGCCAGGCGGCCTTTTCCTCGGCCGTCAGCGGTACGGGCTGCTCGGTGAAGGTCTCGGCCCAGACATCGTCGCCAATGACATCCTCCGGCGTGTCGCCGATGTACACGTCGATGGCGTTGTCGCGGTTGGGTTTGGTCACATCATCGCGGAAGGGCAGGTCCAGCACTTTGGGCATGTGGCGCAGCTGCCAGTTGTCGGCCTTCTGGCCCGCCAGGCGGGTGCAGTGGATGCGGCTCTGCTGCCCGGCGCCCACGCCGATTGTCTGGCCGCCCTGCACATAGCACACGCTGTTGGACTGCGTGTACTTGAGCACGATCAGGCTCATGACCAGGTCGCGCTTCTGCTCTTCGGTCAGGGTCTTGTTTTCGGTCACGATGTTTGCAAGCATCGTGTCGGCCGTGATGGCCAGGTCCTGGCGGCCCTGCTCAAACGTGACGCCGTACACCGTGCGGCGCTCGAGCGGGGCGGGGGTGTACGCCGGGTCAATGGCGACGATGTTGTAGTTGCCCTTCTTTTTGCTCTTGAGCACTTCCAGCGCGTCATCGTCATAGCCGGGGGCGATGATGCCGTCGCTGACTTCGTGCTGGATGAGCCGGGCGGTGGCCAGGTCACACACGTCGGACAGCGCGATCCAGTCGCCGAAGCTCGACATACGGTCGGCCCCGCGCGCGCGGGCATAGGCGCAGGCAAGGGGAGAGAGCTCCGTCTCCGGGGCAATGTGGTACATGCGGCGCAGCGTCGCGTCCAGCGGCAGGCCCACGGCCGCCCCGGCAGGGGAGACGTGCTTGAAGCTGGCGGCGGCAGGCAGGCCCAGCGCGCCCTTCAGGTCCTTGACGAGCTGGTAGCTGTTGAAGGCGTCGAGAAAGTTGATGTACCCCGGCTTGCCGTTGAGGATCGTCACCGGCAGCTCGCTGCCGTCCGCCATAAAGATGCGGGCCGGTTTCTGGTTGGGGTTGGTGCCGTATTTCAGCTGAAATTCGTTCATGGTTAGCCCTCCACCTTGTCGTATTTGTTGAGGATGACATCCTCATAATCGCCGGTGCCCAGCTCAATGCAGCGCACGAACAGGCTGACCTTGTTGTCGGCGTTCAGCGCCGCCCACAGCTTGCCGGCATACTCGCCCGGGTCGCTTTCATCGACCGCCACGCGGACCGGTTCGCCCGCAAAGCTCGGGATCGGGTCGCCGTTTTTCTGGTAGGTCGTCAGCAGGTGGCCTTCCCCGGCGACCGGCTGCGGATAATCGAAGGTCTGGCGCTGGACGCTGTCGTCGTTGCCTTCGCAGCTTTTCAGGATGCTCAGCTTGTAGCCGCCCAGGCGCATGTCCACAACGCCGGAAATGCGCGGGGTAAAATTCGGCGCGTCGTCCTCGAACGTGCGGGTCGCCAGCGCGGCCTCAAAGCTGTAGCCGGGGAACAGACCGTCCCGGATGAAATCATAGATCGTATCGGTCTGGTCGCCGTTGGTCACGATGGTGGTATCGCCCAGGGTCAGCACCGGGTTGTAGATGATCAGGTGCGGGTCCTGCATTTTGGCCGGGTCGGCGGCGACCGTGCGGATGCCGCCGCGCTCGGGCAGCGCCTCGAACACGCGGTTGCGGCTGTTGGCGCTGCGGCCCATGATCCAGTAGCCGATCATCACATGCGCGCCGTCCGGCGCCAGGCCGATGCAGATGCCGCGGCCGGGATATTCGTTGCCGGAAAGATACTTGTACAGATTCTTTTTCATCGCTTACACCTCGTCATTGCACACCATGGCGATGGCCTTGGGCAGCAGTTTCCATTCTGCCTCGACCATCACGCGCTTCTGCAGCGTTTCGGGGGTGTCGCCGGGCCGGATGTCGACCGCTTTCTGCAAAAGGATCGGCCCGCCGTCGCACTCCTCGTTGACAAAATGTACGGTGGCGCCGGTCACTTTTACGCCGCGCGCCAGCGCCGCCTCATGCACCCGCAGCCCATAGAACCCCGGCCCGCAGAAGCTGGGGATCAAACTCGGGTGGACGTTCAAAATACGGTTCGGATACGCGGCGATCACGCTCGGCCCCAGCACGCTCAAAAACCCGGCCAGCACGACCAGATCAATGTTGTGCCCGGCCAGCACGTCCAGCAGCGCGGCGTCAAACGCTTCGCTGTCCGCATAGTCCCTGCGCGCCACCACGGCGGTGGGCACGCCGAACTGTTCGGCCCGGGTCAGGGCGTACACGCCCGGCTTGCTGGCCACCACCAGGGCTACCTGCCCGTTCGGGTTTTCGCCCCGGCGTTCGCTTTCCAAAATGGCCTGCAGGTTGGTCCCGCCGCCGGACACCAGCACTGCGATGCGCTTCATACCAGCTCCACCCCTTCGCCCTCGGCGATCACGCCCAGGCGGTACGCTTCCTGGCCGTTCGCCTGCAGGATGTCGATGGCTTTGCCGGCGTCTGCGGCCGCCACGGTCAGCACCATGCCCACGCCCATGTTGAAGGTGTTGAACATGTCGTGCTCGGAAATACCGCCCGCTTCGGCAATCAGGCCGAACAGCGCCGGGGTGCGCACATCGGCCTTGGCGATGCGCGCGCAGCAGCCGTCCTTCAGGCTGCGGGGGATGTTCTCGTAAAAGCCGCCGCCCGTGATATGGGAGACGCCCTTAACGGTCACTTCCTGCATCACGGCCAGCACCGGCTTGACATAGATGCGCGTCGGGGTCAGCAGCGCTTCGCCCAGCGTGCAACCCAGTTCGTCATACTGCTTGTCCAGGACTTCGGGGTGCTCGTCCAGGCCGAACACTTTGCGCACGAGCGAAAAACCGTTCGAGTGCACGCCGGTCGAGGGCAGCGCGATCAGCACGTCGCCGGGCTGCATCGTGGAGTTGTCCAGGATCTTGCTCTTGTCGACAACGCCGACCGTGAACCCGGCCAGGTCGTAGTCGTCCTCCGGCATCACGCCGGGGTGCTCGGCCGTCTCGCCGCCCACAAGGGAGCAGCCCGCCTGCACACAGCCTTCGGCCACGCCCTTGACGATCTCGGCGATCTTTTCCGGCACGTTCTTGCCGCAGGCGATGTAGTCGAGAAAGACGAGCGGCTTGGCGCCCGCGCAGATCACGTCGTTGACGCACATCGCCACACAGTCGATGCCGATGGTGTCGTGTTTGTTCATGTACTGCGCCACACGCAGCTTGGTGCCGACGCCGTCGGTGCCGGAGATCAGCACCGGATGTTCGATGCCGGTGCAGTCCAGCTCAAACAGGCCGCCGAAACCGCCCAGCCCGCCGATGCAGTTCTCGGTCATTGTGCGCGCGACATACTGTTTCATCAAACGGACGGCTTCATACCCGGCCGTAATGTCAACGCCGGCCGCGGCGTAGCTTTCGGAATAGCTCTTTTCCATGTGTCGTCCACTCCTTCTTACAGCTTTTTGTTGGTGTTGGACTGGCTCAGCGGCCGGTCAAAGATATAATCCATCGTCTCGGTGGGCGGGGCGACCGGATACTGCCCGGTAAAGCAGCCCACGCAGTACTGGCACTGGCTGTGCGGGGCCAGCTGCTGCACATGCTCGACGCTCAGGTACCCCAGCGTGTCCGAGCCGATGAGCTTGTTGATCTCCTCTACCGTATGTCCGGTGGCGATCAGCAGCTTCTGGTCGGGGATGTCGGTGCCGAAATAGCACGGGTGGGTGAACGGCGGGGCCGAAATGCGGTAGTGCACCTCTTTGGCGCCCGCTTCGCGCAGCAGTTTGATCGTGCGGGCGCTGGTCGTGCCGCGCACGATGGAATCGTCCACCAGCACGACCCGCTTGCCCGCCACCGTCGAAGCGATGGCGTTGAGCTTGATGCGCACGCTGCTTTCGCGCTGTGCCTGGCTGCCCTGGATGAAGGTGCGGCCGACATACTTGTTTTTGATAAAGCCGACGCCGTAGGGGATGCCGCTCTCCTGCGCAAAGCCGAGCGCGGCGTCCAGCCCGGAATCCGGTGCGCCGATGACCACATCGGCCTCCACCGGGTGCTCCTGCGCCAGGAACCGCCCGGCCTGCAGCCGGGCCTCATGCACGCAGGTTCCCTCGATGACCGAGTCCGGCCGCGCAAAGTAGATGTACTCAAACACACACAGCGTGTGCGGCGCGGTGTTGCAGTGGGTGCGGATGCTGCGCATGCCGCTGCGGTCTACGACCACGATCTCGCCGGGCTCCACATCGCGCAGCATTGTGGCGCCGACAGCGTCCAGCGCGCAGGATTCCGACGCAAAGACGAACCCGGCCCCGTCCGGCAGCTCGCCGACGCACAGCGGGCGGAACCCGTGCGGGTCGCGCGCGGCAATCAGCTTGGTGTGGGTCATGATGACCAGGCTGTATGCGCCTTCGATCTGCTCCATCGTGCGGCACACGGCCGTCTCGATATCGGGCGAGACCAGGCGGTTCTGGGTTAAAAGATAACCGATCACCTCGGTGTCCGACGTTCCGTGGAAGATCGAACCGCTCATCTCCAGCTTGTGGCGCAGCCGCGGGGCGTTGGTCAGGTTGCCGTTGTGGCACAATGCCATCGCGCCCTTGCAGTGGTGCAGGATCATCGGCTGGGCGTTCGACCGCGTGCGGCGGCCCGAAGTTGCGTAGCGCACATGGCCGGTCGCCATCTTGGCGCCTTTGGGCAGGTCCTCCAGCACGCGCTTGGTGAACACCTCGCTCACCAGCCCCAGGTCCCGGTGGCCGGACAGCACGCCGTCCACGTTCAGCGCCATGCCGCAGCTCTCCTGGCCGCGGTGCTGCAGGGCGTACAGCGCGCTGTACACCGCGCTGATCATGTCGGTCTGCCCGGTGGAATCATAGATGCCAAAGACGCCGCACTCCTCGTGCAGGCCGCAGGCATCCGGACAAAATTCGCTCATTCTAACAAAACTCTCCGTTCTATGCGTACAACATGACAGGGCAGGAAAGACGCATCAGCCCAGCAGGCGCTTCATCACTTCCTGATAAGCGTCGGCCTCGCCGCCCATGTCGCGGCGGAACAGGTCCTTGTCCAGGTGCGCGCCGGTGGTGGCGTCCCAGAAACGGCAGGTGTCGGGGCTGATCTCGTCGGCCAGGATGATGGTGCCGTCGGCCAGGCGGCCAAACTCGAGCTTGAAGTCGATCAGGCGGATGTTGGCGTCGAGCAGGATCTTCTTGAGCACTTCGTTGACCTTGAAGGCATACTTGGTGATGGTGTCGATCTCTTCCTGGGTGGCCAGGTCGAGCGCCAGGGCGTAGTAGTGGTTGATGAACGGGTCATGCAGGTCGTCGTTCTTATAGCTGAACTCCAAAATCGGGGTCTTGAACGCGGTGCCCTCCGGCACGCCCATGCGCAGCGTGAAGTGACCGGCCGCCACATTGCGGATGATGACTTCGAGCGGCACGATCTCGACCTTCTTGACGAGGGTGTCGCGGTCGTTGAGTTCCTTGACATAGTGGGTGGGGATGCCCTCTTTTTCCAGCTTCTGCATCAGGGCGTTGGACAGCTTGTTGTTGACGATGCCCTTGTCGCGGATGGTGCCCTTCTTCTCGCCGTCGCCGGCGGTGGCGTCGTCCTTATAGTGGACCATCACGATCTCGGGGTCGGTGGTCGCGAACACCTGCTTGGCCTTGCCTTCATACATCTGGTCCAGCACTTTGATCTCGTTTTCCATGATAAAACTCTCCTTTTGTTTTGTCTGCCCCAGGGGGCTTTGTTTGGCGTTTTCTACTTTGATATTGTACCCTGTTTGCGGGGGTGACGCAAGTTCTGCGGGCAGGAAAATTTTCGTTACAGCGCGGCGGCCTCGGCAGAAATGGCGGCGTCCTTCTTGGCGATGGCGGCGGCGGTATCGGCGCGGAAAGCGTCGAGCTTGGCCGCCAGGGCCTCGTCGTCCACAGCCAGGATGGACACGGCCAGGTACGCCGCGTTTTTCGCGCCGTTGAGCGCGACCGTCGCCACCGGGAAGCCGGAAGGCATCTGCACGGTGGCCAGCAGGGCGTCCAGGCCGTCCAGCGCGCCGCCTTTCATCGGGATGCCCACGACCGGCAGCGTGGTGTTGGCCGCAAACGCCCCGGCCAGGTGGGCGGCCATGCCGGCCGCGCACAGGATCACGCCGTAGCCATTGGCGCGGGCGTTTTTAGCAAACGCGGCGGCGGCCTCCGGCGTGCGGTGGGCCGAAAGGATGCGCGCCTCATACGGCACGCCGAACTCCTTCAGCACGCTGCACGCGCCTTTCACGACCGGCCAGTCGCTGTCCGAACCCATGATGACGGCTACTTTTTTCTGTTCCTGCATACTGCAAACCTCCTGTTTGACCGCGGGGAGAAGGCTCCCCAAATAAAACAGCGCAGCGTATACTTACACTGCGCTTGCTGCGGATAAAGATATACGGCTGCCCAGCCCCCGGCGTACACGGGTGCACTGCGGTTCATGCTGGTTCCAAAAACGCGGCATCGTGCGCCCTCCCGTCTCAAAATGAAAGAGTTGGACATCCTGTAAATTTAGTGTAAAGCCCCGCCGCCAAAAAAGCAAGCGGGCAAACCGCTTTTCGGATATGTTGCCAGCCGTGTGGGTTTTGCCGCGTGTTTTTTGTCGAATTTGATGGACCGCGAATTTGAAAGTATGACTATTTTCTTTCCTTGCCGCCTGTTCAAAACCGTGCTATACTGACAATAAATTAGGAAAATCCGCAAAGGGGGCTTTGTGATGACGATTTTGTCCAAATTTTCCCATGTGCTGGTGCTGGGCCGCGGCGGCTTCGGGGCTGAGCTCGGCGAAATGCTTGAAGACTGCGGCTGGGGCAAGCCGGTCTTTCTGGACGATAACGCCGCCGATTGTGCCGGGGCGCTGCGCGATTATGTCGACCCGGCGCTGCGCCGCCAGTGCCCGGCCGCGTTTGTGGCCCTGGGCAATAACGCGCTGCGCCTGCAGCTGATCCAGAAACTGACGGCGACCGGTTACAAGCTGCCGGTGTTCATCCATCCCGCGGCCGAAGTCAGCCGCTCGGCTGCCCTGGGCGCGGGCAGCATGGTGCTGCCGTTTGCCTTCATCGGCGCCAATGTGCGCGCCGGGGCAGGCTGCCTGCTCAACGCCGGGGCCATCGTCGACCATGACGCCGTGCTCGGAGCCGCCGTACATGTGGCCCCCGGCGGGATCGTCAAAGCCGGGGCAAGGGTGGAGCAGGCCGCCAAAGTTGAATCCGGCCAGATCGTCCAAAGCCCGTGGCGGGAAAGAAAGGCTTTGTGAGAGGTTGCACCTATTCCCTAATGAATCATTAACGTTATGCTGCCTGCAAATCCACCTTGACATTTGTTGTTTCATTACTTTGGGTGCGCAAAAATAGCAAGTCCTTTTGTGAGAATGCCTCTGTAAAGGGGAAGAAAGCGACTTGCATAGAAGAAAAGAGGGATTTACATGGATAAAAATTTGATTGAACCCAAACCGATTGTTGATGAAAAAGAACTTAAACAGTTAAGCGCTATGACGCGGAAGTACGAGAAATTGATTGAGCCGGGGCTTGCAGCGAAAATTACTTCAAATATCGGAAATGCACTCCCGGAACCCATTAAGCAGCTCGGTGGAGCTTTGGGCAGAACCATTACTGAGCAGGAACTTTATGAGCAGATTATGAGAGCTGCGACGCAAGGGTTTCAAGAGCTTCAAATGCGTGCGGCACGACTGTCAATTAGCGAAGAGGAGATATTAAAAAGAGCAAATCAACTTATACCTTTAGGAATGACAGATATCAAAGAACTTTGTTTTGCGCGTTGTTATGACCTGTCGAAGTTGGTTACTGCCTACAAAACGAGGGATATTGTAACTGCTTTTGCAGAGGGTGGAACCACTGGCGCCGCTGGCTTTTGGGGACTTCCATTCAACATTGTGTTGAGTACATTTCTATATTTTCGCGCAGTACAATCCATTGCAATGTTTTATGGCTACGATGTTAAAAATGACGAAGCCGAGTTGGTGATAGCCAACGAGGTTTTTACTAATGCATTAAACCCTGTATCGGATTTTGAGGGCGGCCAAGCAACAAACATCATTAGCAAATTTATGGTTATGGGTCAAGCTGCCGTGATCAAGCAAGCGGCAAAAAAAGGATGGAGCTCTATGATTTCCCGCGGTGGAATACCTTTGCTGCTAGCCCAAATGCGCGCATTAGCACACAAGTCAGCCAAAAAAGCGTTAGAAAAAGCAGGGCAGAAGGGACTTGAAAACTGTTTGTTCCGTGAATCGCTTGAGCAGGTGGGCCGAAAATTAACACTCAAAACAATTGGCAAAGCTGTACCTGTTGCATCGGCTCTTATTAGTGCAACACTTGATACTGCACAGATGAATCAGGTCCTCAACTATGCCGATACGTTCTATCAGAAGCGTTTTATTTCCGAAAAGGAGTTCCGAATCAAACAAATCTTAAATGGAGAGCCATATGTGGAAGGGCAACTTATATAGTTGCAAAAATGCATTATGCCTACTCTTTGGTCTGTACGAGATGATCTTCCCGCGCTTGTTCGTGGAGGCTGTTAGCACTTCTGTTACATCCCGCACCGCGCCCTTTGCGGTGCGGGAATTTTTATGCCATGCCTGCGGGCAGCGCTTTGAGCGCGCCGCTACCTTGTGATACAATATAGCCAAAGGAACCTTGCATAACAAAGTAGTTGAAACGGCTCGGCCCGCAAGGCCGGGAAAGGAGGGAAATACCGCAATGTTTGACCGCAGCCAGCTGCGCAAAGGCACGCTGGAAGGCTGCATTTTGCAGATCATCGCCCGCGCGCCCAGCTACGGCTACGCCATTGCGGCCACATTGCGGGAAAGCGGCTTTGCCGACATCACCGAAGGCACGCTCTACCCGCTGCTGCTGCGGCTGGAGCGCAAAGGTCTGGTCGCGGCGTCCTACCGCGCTTCGCCGGCCGGGCCCAGCCGCAAGTATTACACCCTGACCCCGGCCGGGCAGCAGACGCTGGCCGATTTTACCGCTGCCTGGCGCGAGACCGCCGCCGCTGTGCAGAACGTTCTGAACAGCGGCCATAAGGAGGAATGAGCGATGCGCCCGAGCGAATACGCACAACTGAAAAGGGAAAATGACCGCCGCGAAGGCGCGCTGCCGCTGGCCGACCGGGAAGAGATCGGCCGCGCGATGGCTTCGATCCGGCGCGCGAGCTGGAACCTCTACGAATTGGAGCGCCTGCGCAAAGACCTGATCGATATGGCGCTGCGCGCAGCGCTGGAACACAAAACGCTGGCCGAAAGCCTGGGCCCCGGCCGCCAGGAAATTTATGACGACATGGCCCGTGAGATCGACCCCGGCAGCTTTGCCGACTGGCTCTGCGGTCTGGCGCGGCCGTATACGCTGTGGTATGCCGTACTTCTGCTTGTCAATATGGTGCTGGGGACCGGCCGGGCAGCGGCTGTGTTTTTGGTTCTGATGCTGCCGCTTTTCTTTGTCCTTTATCTGTCAAATTGCCTGCAGCGCCGTATCTGGGTCAGCCGGTGGGCGCGTGCCCGTCGAAGTCTCGTCATCGAGGTCATGCTGTTTGCGGTGGCGGTCGTTGTGTTCACGGCGGGCATCTGGCTTTTATCCCGGCGCCTGCCGCGTGTAGCGGGCTATGCGGCGGCCGTTGCGCTGGTGCTGGTCTGGGCGGTCAGCAGCCTGCTGTGCCGCGCCCGCTATAACCGCGCCGCCGCCCGCCGTCCCTGGCGCAGCGCCGAAGACGCGGCAGGGGAGGACCACGGCGAGCCATAAAGCATAAAGCGCCCCGCCCGGGTCTTGCACAGGACCCGGGCGGGGCGTTCGCACATATTTGTTGTTTTCCTTCCGTTTCGGCTCCCGGCCCGGCCGCTTCGCACAAAGCGCCGGGCCGTTTTTGGCTTACAGCCGCGCCAGAATCGCGTCCCCCATGGCCGCACAGCCGACGGGGGTGCACCCTTCCTGCATGATATCCGCCGTGCGCAGCCCGGCGTCCAGCACGCCGGAGACCGCCGCCTCAATGGCGTCCGCCTCGGCGGGCATGTCAAAGCTGTAGCGCAGCATCATGGCCGCCGACAGGATGCAGGCAATCGGGTTGACCTTGTCCTGCCCGGCAATGTCCGGCGCGGAGCCGTGGATCGGCTCATACAGCCCGCGCGGCCCGGCCCCGAGGCTCGAGGACGGCACCATGCCGATGGAGCCCGTGATCTCGCTGGCTTCGTCCGAAAGGATATCGCCGAACATGTTCTCGGTCACGATGACGTCGAACTGGCTCGGGTCCTTGCAGATCTGCATGGCGGCGTTGTCCACAAACATCTCGCCGAACTCAACTTCCGGGTACTCCTGCGCCAGCTTTTCCAGCACGCGCCGCCACAGGCGGCTGGTGTCCAGCACGTTCGCCTTGTCCACACAGGTCAGCTTTTTGCGGCGCTTCATCGCGGTCTCAAAGCCGATGCGCCCGATGCGCTCGATCTCATGCTCCGAATAGGGCATCACATCCACGGCTTTGAGCTCGCCGTCCTGGTGGAAGGTCTTGTGCTCGCCGAAATAGACGCCGCCGATCAGCTCGCGCACCACGATAAAGTCGATGCCGCGGTCCACGATCTCTTTTTTCAGCGGGCTGGCGTCGGCCAGCTGCGGCCAGATCTTCGCCGGGCGGCTGTTGGCGTACAGCCCCATCCCGGCGCGCAGGCGCAAAAGGCCCTTTTCGGGGCGTTTGTCGCCGGGCACGCCCTCCCACTTGGGGCCGCCGACCGCGCCTAGCAGCACGCTGTCGGCCGCCAGGCACTTGTCCAGCTCCGCCTGCGGCAGCGGGTCGCCGAACCGGTCGATGGCCTCGCCGCCCATATAGGCGCGGGTGTAGGTGAAGGTATGGCCGTATTTGGCGGCAATGGCGTCCAGCACGCGCACGGCCTGGGTCACGATCTCGGGGCTCGCACAATCCCCGTAGATCAGCGCAATGTTTTTCTCCATGGTCTTTCCTTCCTGGCTTATTCCTGCCGCAGGCTGTTCATCAGCCCGCCTGCGGTGATGATCTTCTGGATGAACGGCGGGAACGGCGCGGCCTCAAAAGTCTGGCCGGTCGTCTCGTCGGCGATAAGGCCGGTGTCAAAGTCGACCTTCACCACGTCGCCTTCGCGGATGGCTTCGCTTGCCGCCGGGCATTCCAGGATCGGCAGGCCGATGTTGATGGCGTTGCGGTAAAAGATGCGCGCAAAGCTTTTGGCGATCACGCAGCTCACGCCCGCCGTTTTGATGGCCAGCGGCGCATGCTCGCGGGAAGACCCGCAGCCGAAGTTCTCGCCCCCCACCATGATGTCGCCCGGCTGCACGCGGGTGATAAAGGTCTTGTCGATGTCCTCCATGCAGTGCGCGGCCAGCTCCTTCGCGTTCTGGGTGTTCAGGTAGCGCGCCGGGATGATGACGTCGGTGTCGATGTTGTCGCCGTATTTGAAAACAGTGCCTTGTGCGTTCATGTTCAAACCTCCCTCGGGTCGGTGATGTACCCGGTCAGCGCGCTGGCCGCGGCGGTGGCGGGGCTGGCGAGATACACTTCGGAATCCACATGGCCCATCCGGCCGACAAAGTTGCGGTTGGTCGTGGATACGCAGCGCTCGCCTTCGGCCAGGATGCCCATATACCCGCCCAGGCAGGGCCCGCAGGTCGGGGTCGAGACGATGCAGCCCGCGTCAATGAAGGCGGTCGTGTAGCCGCGCAGGATGCACTCTTTATACACGGCCATCGTGGCCGGGATAATGATACCGCGCACGCCCTTGGCAATGTGTTTGCCCTTGAGGATGTTGTAGGCGGCTTCCATATCTTCCAGGCGGCCGTTGGTGCACGAACCGATCACAACCTGATCGATCTTGATGTCCTTGCCCTCTTTGGCCGGGTGGGTGTTCTCCGGCAGGTGCGGGTAGGAGACGGTCGGCTCCAGCTTGTCCAGGTCAATGACCACCGTGCGCTCGTATTCGGCGTCGGCATCGGCCTCATACTTGACCCAGGGGCGCTGGCTGCGGCCTTTCAGGTACGCTTCGCAGGTCTCGTCCACCGGGAAGATGCCGTTCTTGGCCCCGGCCTCGATCGCCATATTGCAGATGCACAGCCGGTCGTCCATCGAAAGGCTCTTAACGCCCTCGCCGACAAACTCAAGGCTCTTGTACAGCGCGCCCGAAACGCCGATCTGCCCGATCAGGTGCAGGATCACGTCCTTGCCCGCGACGGGGGCTTTCAGCGCGCCCTTCAGTTCGACCTTGATGGCGGCGGGCACCTTGAACCAGGCCATGCCGGTCGCCATGCCTGCGGCCATATCGGTGGAGCCCACGCCGGTCGAGAACGCGCCCACCGCGCCGTAGGTGCAGGTGTGGCTGTCCGCGCCGATGATGCAGTCACCCGCGGTCACGATGCCCTTCTCGGGCAGCAGCGCGTGCTCCACACCCATCGTGCCGACATCGTAAAAGTTGAGGATGTCATATTTGTTGGCAAACTCCCGGCACTGCTTGCTCTGCTGGGCGCTCTTGATGTCCTTGTTGGGCACAAAGTGGTCAAGCACGATGTTGACCCGCGTTTTGTCGAACACCGAATTGAACCCGGCCTTCTCGAATTCATTGATGGCGACCGGCGTTGTGATGTCGTTGCCGAGCACGATGTCGAGACTGGCGTTGATAAGCTGCCCGGCTTTGACCGAAGCCTCCCCGCAGTGGGCGGCCAGGATCTTCTGCGTCATGGTCATTCCCATGGTCGTTCCCTCCGTTACTTGTTGTTGATGGCGCTCACCAGGGCGCGGATACCGGCCACGATGATGTCGGTGTGGGTGCCGCAGCCCCAGGTTTCCTCGCCGCTGGCCCACTTGAGCCCCACATAGCTGCAGGCGCGGCTGTTGGTGTCGGAATCCAGCGCGTGTTCGCTGTAATGCACGAGCGTGAAGTGCAGCCCGGTCTGCTGTTCGATGGCGGTCGCCACCGCGTCCAGGCGGCCGTTGCCGGTGGCCGTGCAGACTTTCTCGCCGCCGGCGGTGCGCAGCGTGACTTCGGCCGTGATCGTGCTGTCGGGGTTCTGCTTGAAGTGCGCCTCGGTCACATTGAGCGGGTCGGCATGGTTGAGATACGCGCGCTCGAACACATACAGAACTTCCTTGACGCTGAGCTCCTTGTGCTCGTGGTCGCTGACATCCTTGACCCGGTAGCCCAGATCCTCGCGCATGCGCGGCGGCGGGTTGTAGCCGTAGTTCTGCTGCAGCAAAAAGCCGATGCCGCCCTTGCCGCTCTGGCTGTTGATGCGGATGACGTCGGCGTCATAGGTGCGGCCGATGTCGTGCGGGTCGATGGGGATATACGGGCAGGTCCATTCGTGCAGGTTGTGCTCTTTGCGGTAGTTCATGCCCTTGGCAATGGCGTCCTGGTGGCTGCCGGAGAACGCCGCAAACACCAGGCTGCCCGCATACGGCGTGCGCTCGTACACATGCATGCGGGTCACGCGCTCGTAGGTTTCGCAGATGCCGGGCATGTCGGAAAAGTCGAGCTTCGGGTCGACGCCGTGGCTGTACATGTTCATCGCCAGCGTTACGGCGTCCACGTTGCCGGTGCGCTCGCCGTTGCCGAACAGGCAGCATTCAATGCGCTGGGCCCCGGCCAGAACGGCCAGCTCGGCGTCCGCAACGCCGCAGCCGCGGTCGTTGTGCGGGTGGCTCGAAAGAATGACGCTGTCGCGGTATTTGAGATGCTTGGAGCACCACTCGATCTGGTTGGCGTACACATGCGGCATGCTCATCTCCACCGTGACCGGCAGGTTGATGATCATCGGGCGGTCCGGCGTCGGCTGCATCACGTCCAGCACGGCGTTGCACACTTCCACGGCGTACGCCGGCTCGGTGCCGGTAAAGCTCTCGGGGCTGTACTCAAACAGGAAGTTGCCCTCGTATTCCTCGCTCAGCTGTTTGACCAGTTTGGCGCCGTCCACGGCGATCTGCTTGATCTCCTCCTTGGATTTTTTGAACACCTGCTCGCGCTGGGCCACGCTGGTCGAGTTGTAAAAGTGGATGATGGCCCGCGGCGCGCCCTTGACCGCCTCGAACGTGCGGCGGATGATGTGGTCGCGGCACTGGGTCAGCACCTGCACGGTCACATCCTCCGGGATGCGGTTCTCGTCGATCAGCTTGCGCAAAAACGTGTACTCGGTCTCGCTCGCGGCCGGGAAACCGACCTCGATCTCCTTAAAGCCGATCTTGAGCAGCATGTCATAAAATTCGAGCTTTTCGTCCAGGTCCATCGGCACGATCAGGCTCTGGTTGCCGTCGCGCAGGTCCACGCTGCACCAGATCGGCGCTTTTTCAATGTGGTCTTTCTGCGGCCATTCATACACATGGCCGGGCTCGACCGGCGGGGGATAGTAGCCTACATGATACTTGCTTGCGTCCATCATTGTGTGTGCCCTCCTTACATTCTGGCCGCGCGTGGGCGGCGTTGCGCCTTTTTGGGAAAAAGGCCAATAAAAAACCGTCCCTCAAAGGCTGTTGCCTTTGAGAGACGGGAAATGATCTGTCATCGTACCCGCGGTACCACTCTCGTTGCCGCCAAAGCGGCCTCTTAGTACGATCAGCTGTTTTGAAGCAAAACGGCGAATCGCGCCTGCATGATAACGGTCAGGTTCCGTCTGCGCCTAACGCCTGTGCGCTCAGCGCAGCTGCTCGGGGGCCAGTGACACAAGACCCTTCCGCACCGCCTTGCACCAACCGGCGGCTCTCTACAGCTGGAAATGGGACTGCTTTTTCCCCGTCACTGCATTTGAAATGATAACGTAACCCAGTGTAGCAGGTTTGCGCCCCGCTGTCAAGCAAATGCGGGGCGGCTCGCCGTGACTTTGTGCACAAAATACAACCAGCCGAACAAAAAATTGGCGACTATGCCGAAAAAATCATTCGGCGGGGGCGGGCTCCTCGGGGGCGGGCGGCGTTGTGCGCGGCGTTATGCCCAGCGGGTCGGGCACGGAACCGTTCGCAACGGCGTCCAGCACAGCCGGTACGCCGGGGAAGAACTTGCGGATGCCGGTATCCTTGCAGTGCAGCCCGTCAAAAAAGTCCAGCTCTTCAATGCCCTCGATGCAGCTGGGGTCGTAGCTGCCGTACAGCGGCACGCCGTGTTCGGCGCAGTACTGGCGCACCCAGTTTTCCACCTGGAAAAAGCCGCGGTGCAGGTCGGTCTCGGTGAGTAAGTAATCGTACAGATACGGGTGCCAGGGGGACAGCACCAGGATCACCGTTGTGCCCTGTTCGTGCGCATAGTCGATAAACGCCTCGAACGCGGCCATGGCTGTCTCGCCCATGGCGTCAAAGCCTTCCATGTGCACGCTGTTGAAGGTGGTGCAGGCCGCCGCCGCCAAAGCCAGGATCTGGTCCTGCGTCTGGTCGCGGAAGGTCGTTTCGTACAAAACGCTGCCGTCCGAGCGCTTGATGTTGGTCGGCTGTGCATACGGGTCGCCCTGCACGGGGTTGAAGTCGATGGCGTTGCCCTCGTCGTCGGTGACGACGTCCTGACCGCGGTTTTTGACGAAATAGTCCACGTTGCCCTGGAAGTAGGCCGGTTCGGCCAGCGCTTTCCACAGCTCGACCTGGTCTGGCTCCTCATAGTCGGTCGGCACGCCGAGCACCTTGGTCAAGAATTCGTTGTACAGGTCGGCGTCGGCGCGCTCGTCATAGGCCATCGGGTCGTCGTAAAAGACCCAGGGGTCCACGCTCCACACAAGCACGTCCGGCACCTTTCCGTAGGTGACCATCTTGTAATAGCTCGTCATGTTGTCGCGCACATCGGCGCCGGTCACGCCCATGTTGAAAAAGCTGTCCGTGCCGATCACTTCGCGGCTGAACTGCAAAACGCGGCTGGAGCCTACGCCGATGACCTGCGGCGTTTCGGGCACATCCTGGGCGTAGAGCTGCACGACCTCGCGCTCATCCATCGAATCGAAGTTGGTCACATCGTAGCCCTGCAGCATCAAATCGACGATACGCCGCGGCGCAAGCTCGCCCTGGAACAGGCCGCTGCGGTCGACCGTATAGCTGAACCAGACCATGAACACAAGGACCGGAACGCACAGCGCCAGCTTGAACAGCGTTTTGGCGCCAAAGTACAGCCGCCGCACAAAGCCGAGCCAGAAGCGCCCCCACAAACTGTGGCGGCGTTTGCGGCGCGCCGGGCGCCGGGCGGGGGCGGCGCCCGGCCGCGGCGGCGCGGCGACAGCGCCGCGGTGTATGGGCTGCGTGGTGCGGGGGACAGGGGGGCGGCTTGCCATACGCGGGCTCCTTTCACAAAATCATCAGAACTGCTGGTAGATAAAAGCGCTCTGCCCGAACACGCCGAAGAACAAAATTGCGGCCCCGGCGGCGTAGTACAGCGTCCAGCGCAGCACAAAGTTCTGCCGCCGGACCCAGCGGGCGATGTTGCGGCCGCCGCTTTCGGCGGCGAACACGATCGCCGCCGCACAGGTCAGCACGACCGGCAGCCGCCCGTCGATGCCGCTGTCGTGCAGCAGCGCCGGCACGCCGGCCAGCCCGTTTTGCCAGCCCCGGGCCAGCCCGGTGTAAACGGCAAGCGGGTCTGCGTTGTACAAGGCGCAGGCAAAGCAGGCCATGGCCGCGGCAAACAGCAAAAAGGTGATGCAGCGCTGCAGGAAATTCTGCAGCCATTGCGCGCGGTACAGCGGGTTGAAGCGCCACAGCCGCCTGCGCAGCGGCAGCGTCGCGCGCCCGGCGGCCGAGATCAGGCCGCAGATCAGGCCCCACAGCAGGTAGCGCCAGTCCGCGCCGTGCCACAGCCCCGAGACAACGAACACAATGACGACGTTGAGCAGGCAGCGCGCCATGCCGCAGCGGCTGCCGCCCAGCGGAATGTAGATGTAATCGCGGAACCAGCCGGTCATGCTGATATGCCACCGCGCCCACAGGGCGCTGAAGTTGGTGGCGGCGAACGGGTCGTTGAAGTTTTCGATCAGGTCATACCCCAGGATACGCGCCACGCCCAGGGCGATGTCACAGCAGCCGGAGAAATCCATGTACAGCTGCACGGCGAACAAAAGGCTGGCCACCGCAAGGTGCGGGCCGCCCATGGTTTCCGGCGCGGCAAAGACAAGGCTGACATACTGGGCCAGGTTGTCGGCAATGACCATCTTTTTCATGTAGCCCCACAGGATGCGGAACAGCCCGCCCGCGCAGCGGCTGTAGCTGAACCGCCGCGGGTTCTGGATCTGCGGGCGCAGGTGGGGGTAGCGCTCAATGGGGCCGGTGATCATCGTCGGGAAAAAGCTGACGAACATGGCATAGTGCAGAAGATTCGGTTCCACGCGGCAGCGCTTGCGGAACACGTCGATCGTGTAGCTCAGCGCCGCGAACGTGAAATAGCTCAGCCCCAGCGGCGTGAGCAGGTCAAGGTGCGCCATGCGCGCGCCGGTCAGCCCGGTCACGGCGTCGGCCAGCAGGTTCCAGTATTTGTAGTACAGCAAAATGCCGACCCCGCCCGCCAGCGCCAGCAGCAGAAACAGCACCCGCACGGCTTTTACACGGCATTTGCCGATGACGAGCCCGCACAGCCATGTAACCAGCGTAGCGCCCGCCAGCACAGCGGCCAGCGGGCGGTTTTCCGGTGCATAACAGTAAAAAGCGTAGTTGGCGGCCAGGAGAAAATACGGCCGCACAACGCGCGGCAGCAGATAGTTCAAAAGAGCCGCCGCCGCAAAAAAGCCCAGATACGCCAGGGAAAACAGGTCGTTCATCGCAAAAACCTCACACCGCAAATTCCCGCAAACAGGTGGTTCAGCGCTCCCTGCGCCCGGTTTGGGCCAGCGCCTGTTCCAGCTCCCGCACGCGCTTTTCCAGGATCGCCGTGGCCTGGGTCAGCCGCCGCGATTTTTCCGCCAGCTGGCACAGCGCAATGCTTAAGGACAGCAGCACCAGCAGCACAAAGCAGAACATCAGCATGAAAACCAGGTTGACCGGCATCTCGACGCCCAGGATATCCCGCATGACGTACACAACATACGGGCAGACGGCAAACACCGTCAGCGCCAGCGAAAGCCCCAGCCACAAAAGGCTGTACTTGACCGTCATCTTGCCGCGTTTGAGCAGCACAAAGATGATGATGAGCAGCACCAGCGCGCCCAGGATCATGAAAGCCTGAAATTTTAAGCTCATGAGGAACTCCTTTTGCGGCGGGCATGCGCCGCCGGTTTGATCGAAAGCCGGTCAATGACCAGCGAAAGCGAGACTTTGACCATGTAATACACGCTCTTGACCGCGTTGATGCTGGACACGCCGCCGTGGCGCTCCTGCATGACGACCGCGGCTTCGCCCACACGGAACCCGGCCAGGCAGGCGGCCAGGATCGCCTCCGGTTCGGGGTAGTCCGCCGCGTAATGCTTGGCAAAATAGGCGGTCATGCGGGCGTTGGTGGCGCGGAAGCCGCTGGTCACGTCCTTCACGCGCTTGCCGCAGAGCAAAAAGATCATCGCGCTCAAAACATGAATGCCGACGCGGCGCATGAAGCTGGTCTGGAAGCCTTCCTTTGTGATGAACCGGCTGCCGATGCACATGTCGAGCCTGCCTTCGGCCACCGGCCTGACGATGTTTTCCAGGTACGCCGGGTCGTGCTGGCCGTCGCCGTCCATCTGTACGGTAATGTCATACCCGTTCGCGTGCGAATAGACATACCCGCACTGGATGCCGCCGCCGATGCCCAGGTTGACCGGCAGATCGAGATACGGATATCTGTGGGCTTTCAGCAGCTCCACGCTGCGGTCGGTCGAACAGTCGTTGATGACAAGGAAATCCACCTGCGGGCAGGTGCGGCGCAGCCGCTCCACCGCTTCCACGATGTTGGCTTCTTCGTTATAGCAGGGGATCAGCACAAGAATTTTTGTAGTGTCGTTCAAAACAGCACCTCGTTTTTGCGCGCACGGCGCGGGGTCCGGGCGGTCTCAGACCGTCCCGTTCAAAATAAACGTCTCCAGCCTGCGCAGGATCTGCGCCCGCCGGTAATGCGTTTCGTAATAGGTCTTGATGCGCGCGCCCATTTCGGCGCGCGCGCCGGGGGACAGCGCGCACAGCGCCGCCAGGTTTTCGGCCAGCGCCCCGGCGTCGCAGGCCGGGCTCGCCAGCCCGCCCGCTTCGGCCACCGCGTCGTGCCCGGCGCCGTCCATGCTGGCCAGCACCGGTTTCCCGGCCGCCATGTAGCTTGCGACCTTGCCGGGTACGGTCAGCCCCAGGTCGGGCGAATCGGACAGCGAGACGATCAGCGCGTCGGCCAGCGTCGTAAAGCGCGGGATGTCTTTGGCCGGGACGCTGCCGTAAAACGTCACATACCCCCCGGCGTCCTCCTCGCGCACGAACTGCGCCAGCGCCGCGCGGCTCATGCCGTCGCCCACAAGCAGCAGGTGCAGGTCGGCGCCTGTTTTCCGGCGGGCCTGGCCCACTGCGCGGATGACCGTCTCAAGGCTCTGCGCCGGGGTGAGCGTGCCGGTAAACACCAGGTTGAACCGCCCGCCGAACCGCTGTTGCAGCGCTTCGTCCGGGCAGGGGACGGCGTAGAAATCCTCGCAGTACTGCGGGATGACCGCTACCTTGTCCGCCGGTTTGCCGGTGCGCGCGCGCAGCCGCTGCGCCAGCGGTTCGCTCATCGCGATCAAGCGGTCGCAGCGTTTGTACAGCCAGTCGCTCACCCCCTGCGCCATGGCGCGCAGCGCCCCGTTTTTGACCGGCAGCACGCTGTAGAGGTTTTCCGGCCACAGGTCGAGCACATAGTTTGTAAAAGGGACGCCGTGCTTTTTCGCGTAACGGATCGCGGGCCAGCACATCAGAACGGGGCTCGTATTAAAGCAGAACACCGCGTCGTACCCACCCGGCAGGCGGCGCAGCGCCGCGGCCGCGTACAGCGGCCAGCTGACATAGTTGAGGAAGATGTTCACGCTCGTGTTGCCCTTGCGCGGCCATTCTCTGGCGCGGAACACCTGGGCCGTGCGGTAATGCTCCTCAAACGGGCCGTGCGGGCCGTAGCCGTCGAACCATTCGCCTTTGGGATAGTTGGGCAGGCCGCACAAAACGTCGACCTCCAGTCCGTCGGCCAGGAACCCTTCCACAATATCGTTGATGCGGAAGTTCTCCGGCCAGAAATGCTGGGTCACGACCAACACCCGCTTGTTTGCCATGCAAAACGTCCTTTCGCCTGTTTTACTGCTTGCGCCAGACCATCTTGTTCACAACGCCGGTGTAGCTCTGGATGATCTTGACCACCTTGTTAGAGACATCCTCGGTATAATAGGGCACCGGGATGCCGTCGTCGCCGTTTTCACGCATGGCGACCGCCGTCGCGACCGCCTGCTCGACCCCGCCTTCGGAGATGCCGGCCAGCACAAAGCAGGCTTTGTCCAGCGCCTCCGGGCGCTCGGTCGAAGTGCGGATGCACACGGCCGGGAACGGGTGGCCGACGCTCAGGAAAAAGCTCGATTCTTCCGGCAGCGTGCCCGAATCGCTCACAACGCAGAACGCGTTCATCTGCAGGTGGTTATAGTCATGAAAGCCCAGCGGTTCGTGCAGGCGCACGCGCGGGTCAAGCGCAAAGCCCATCGCCTCCAGCCGCTTGCGGCTGCGCGGGTGGCAGGAGTAGAGGATCGGCATATCGTAGGTTTCGGCCAGGTGGTTGATCGAGGTGAACAGGTCGACGAAGTTCTTCTCGGTGTCGATGTTCTCCTCGCGGTGGGCCGAAAGCAGCATGTACTTCTGCGCCTCGAGCCCAAGGCGCTCCAGCACGTCGCTCGCCTCGATCTTGGCAAGGTTCGCGTGCAGCACTTCGGCCATCGGGCTGCCGGTCACAAACGTGCGCTCTTTGGCGGTGCCCTCGGCGTTCAGGTACCGGCGCGCATGCTCGGAATAGCACAGGTTCACATCGGCGATATGGTCGACGATGCGGCGGTTGGTCTCTTCGGGCAGGCATTCGTCAAAGCAGCGGTTGCCGGCCTCCATATGGAAGATCGGGATGTGCAGCCGCTTGGCCCCGATGGCCGAAAGGCAGCTGTTGGTGTCGCCCAGGATCAGCAGCGCATCGGGCTTCTGCTCCACCATCAGCGCATACGATTTGGCAATGATGTTGCCGATTGTCTCGCCCAGGTCTTTGCCGACGGCGTCCAGATAAAAATCCGGCGCGCGCAGCCCCAGGTCCTCAAAGAAGATCTGGTTGAGCGTATAATCATAGTTCTGCCCGGTATGAACGAGGATCTGGTCAAAATACTTGTCGCATTTTTTGATCACGGCGGACAGGCGGATGATCTCCGGCCGCGTGCCGATGATGGTCATCAGTTTCAGCTTCTTCATGGGCTTACCTTTCTTTGGCTCATAGGCCCGGCGTCAAATAATGGGGAAATCGAGCGCGGAACGCGCGGGACGGGCCGGGTCGAGATAGACGTGGATGCGGCGGTTTTCCGGCACTTTGGGCGGCGCCCACAACAGGCGGCTGCGGCCGGTATACTCTTTGCCGTCAAAGTGGTATTGATAATGCAGGATGTAAGGGTGCGCGCCGTCGATACCGTTTGATAACCCAAAGCTGATTTTTGCGGTGCTGCGGGCGATCTCAGTCACCTGGGCGGGCACCGAAACGCCGTTTTCAACAAGCGTTTCATCCTTGTGCAGCCGGGCCCAGGCGATCAGGATCACAGCCAGGGCAATGGCCAGCAGCACCGGGGCCAGCGGCAGGGGACTGGGCGAAAACCACCACAGTGCGCCCAGCACGAACAAAATGCCGCCGACCCAGCCCAGGGCGCTGCACAGGAAAACGGCCGCCAGTTTGCGCATCATAAATACCCCTTCTTTTTGCAAAAACTTTTACACCGGCAGCGCGAAGGTGTCCGGGTGTTCGGGGTCAAACGCTTCGTTGGCCCACATCACCGTCACCATCTCACCCGCGCCCACGTTTTCAATGTTGTGGGTGTAGCCGCAGGGGATATCCACGACCTGCAGGCGCTCGCCGCTGACATGATACTCAATGACTTTGTCCGAGTCGATGCGCCGGAAGCGGATGACGCCCTCGCCCTTGACGACCAGGAACTTTTCGTTTTTGGTGTGGTGCCAGTGGTTGCCCTTGACGATGCCGGGGCGGGAGATGTTCACGCTGACCTGCCCGCGCTCCGGGCTGCGCAAAAACTCGGTAAAGCTGCCGCGCGCGTCGCAGTGCATGGCAAGGTCATAGGCAAAGTCTTCCTCGGGCAGATAGGAAAGATAAGTGGAATAGAGCTTCTTTTCAAAGCTGTCCGCGGCCAGGTCGGGCACGGCCAGCGTCGGCAACCCGTCCGAACCCAGCGCTTCGGCGGCCGCGCCGCCGCGCGCTTTGGCAAAGCTCTTGAGCGTTTCGGCCAGCTGCCCCAGCGTCACGGTATGCACGGGATGGATGCGGCAGATGCCCTGCGCGTCCCGCACGGCCTCGCCGTGTTCAAGCGCGTTCAGAATACAGGCGACGACATCGTCAATGTAGACGAGCGGCAGCGAAAAATCCGGGTCGCGCACCTGGATCGGCAGCCCGCGCGCGATGTTGTGGCAGAAGGTGGCGACCACACTGTTGTAGTTGGGGCGGCACCACTTGCCAAACACCCCTTCCATGCGGAAAACATACACCGGCGCGCCGGTGCGCTCGCCGTGGGCCAGGATGGCCTGCTCGGCCAGGCGCTTCGACTTGCCGTAATCGTTTTCCAGTGCGGCCTGCACGCTGGAAGTCACCAGCACCGGGCAGGCGTTACCGGCCTGTTCAAGCAGGCTGAGCATCGTGTCGGTCAGGCCGGCGTTGCCGCTGTAAAACTCGCTCGCCTCTTTGGGCCGGTTGATGCCTGCCAGATGGATGACGAACGCCGCTTTGCGGCAGTATTCAGCCAGCGTTTCGGCCGTGTCGTCCTTTTCAAACAGCAGCAGGTCGCTGTAGCCGCGCGTGCGCAGCGTGGCAACCAGGTTTTTGCCCACGAACCCGCCTGCGCCGGTGATCAGCACCGGGCGGCTGGTATCAAATTCAGCAGTTGCCATCCTTCGCCAGCTCCTCTTTGATATAATCGGTCGTCTTGATCTTGGCGATGGTCTCTTCCACATTCAGGCGGCGGGTGTTGTGGCTCGTATAATCTTCGTCCGCCTGGGTGTGGACCTGGCCCTTGATGAAGTATTTGTCATAGTTCAAGTCGCGGTTATCGGCCGAAACGCGGAAATACCCGCCCATGTCTTCGCTGCGGGTGCGTTCCTCCTTAGTCATCAGCGTCTCGTACAGCTTTTCGCCGTGGCGGGTGCCGATGATGCGGGTGCCGGTATCGCCAAACAGCGTCTGCACGGCTTTGGCCAGGTCGCCGATCGTCGAAGCGTCGGACTTCTGGATGAACAGATCGCCGGGGCGGGCGTGTTCAAACGCGAACATGACAAGGTCCACCGCTTCGTCCAGGTTCATCAAAAAGCGGGTCATGTTGGGGTCGGTGATCGTGATCGGGTTGCCCGCGCGGATCTGCTCCACAAACAGCGGGATGACCGAACCGCGGCTGCACATGACGTTGCCGTACCGCGTGCAGCAGATCACCGGCCCGCCGCGCTGCGCGGACACGCGCGCGTTGGCCGTGATGACATGCTCCATCATCGCCTTGGAAATGCCCATCGCATTGATGGGGTAGGCGGCTTTGTCGGTGGACAGGCAGACCACGCGCTCCACGTTGGCCTCCATCGCCGCATGCAGCATGTTGTCGGTGCCCTCAATGTTGGTGCGCACCGCTTCCATCGGGAAGAACTCGCAGGACGGCACCTGCTTGAGCGCCGCGGCGTGGAAGATATAGTTGACCCCCGGCATCACATCGCGCAGGCTTTGGATGTTGCGCACGTCGCCAATGTAGAACTTGACCTTTTCGTAATGCTCGGGGTAGCGGGCCTGCAGCTCGTGGCGCATGTCGTCCTGCTTTTTTTCATCGCGGGAGAAGATGCGGATCTCCCCGATATCGGTCGTCAGAAAATGCTTGAGAACGGTATGTCCGAAACTGCCGGTGCCCCCGGTGATCAGCAGGGTCTTTCCCTTGAAAATCGAATCTGCCATAGCGGCCTCCCTCGTGCGTTGCGGGCTGAACCCCGCTATCGTTATGCCAAACGGCATAAATCGCCTTTATAATCTTCATAATTCTAACATAAAACCCCGGGATTGAAAAGGCCCCCGCTTGGAAAATGCTTCTTTTTGTGCTACAATGCAGACAGTCAACTTTTGAAAAAAGCAAAGGAGAATCTGCTTTATGCGTGCATACGAACGTTTTCTTCGTTATGTCAAGGTCTATACGACCTCGGACCCCGACAGCGCCGCCCACCCCACCACCGCGCGCCAGCTTGACCTGGGCCGCATGCTGGCGGAGGAGCTGAAAGCGCTTGGCCTGCAGGACGCCCGCCTGGACGAACACGGCTATGTCTACGCCACGCTGCCTGCCGCGCCCGGCTATGAAAAAGCGCCGGGGCTCGGCTTCATCGCCCATATGGACACTTCGCCCGACGCTTCGGGCGAGAATGTTTCCCCGCAGCTGCACGAAAACTATGACGGCGGCGACGTGACGCTGCCTGCCACCGGCGCGGTCATGAAGGTGGCGGATTTCCCGTTCCTGGCCGAAATGAAGGGCCAGACCCTCATCACGGCGGACGGCTCCACGCTGCTCGGCGCGGATGATAAGGCCGGCGTGGCCGAGATCATGACGATGGCCGAGCGCCTGATTGCCGAAAAGCGCCCCCACGGCAAGATCTGCATCGCCTTCACCCCCGACGAAGAGGTCGGCCAGGGCGCGGACCTGTTTGACGTGCCGGGCTTTGGCGCGGCCTACGCCTATACCGTGGACGGCGACGACGTCGGCGAGATCAGCTACGAGAACTTCAACGCCGCCGCAGTCAATGTCACGGTCAACGGCTTCTCGGTCCACCCGGGCAGCGCCAAAAACGCCATGCGCAACGCCCTCAACATCGGCATCGAATTCCACACCGCGCTGCCTGCGTTTGAGCGTCCCGAGCATACGGACGGCCGCGAGGGCTTCTTCCACCTCTGCGACATGCGGGGCGATGTGACCAAAGCGGAGCTGGAATACATCGTGCGCGACCATGACGCCGTCCGTTTTGCCGTGCGCAAAGCCCAGCTGCAGAAAATCGCGCAGGACCTCAACGAAAAGTACGGCGCCGGGACCATCGAACTTTCGATCCGCGACAGCTACTATAACATGCTTGAAAAGATCGAACCGCACTTCCATCTTGTCGAGAACGCGCGCGCGGCCATCCGCGCGGCCGGCCTGACGCCGCAGGAAACGCCCGTGCGCGGCGGCACCGACGGCGCGACGCTGTCCTACCACGGCCTGCCCTGCCCGAATCTCGGCACCGGCGGGCGCAACTTCCACGGCCCGTTTGAATGCATCACCGTTGAAAAGATGGACCAGAGCGTCGAAGTGCTGCTGCATCTGGCGGACCTGTACAAAGACCGCGCAGAATAAACGGAAAAGCCTCCGGCCCAGCCCTTGACAAACCCGTACCGGTGGGGTATAATACATCTCACCGATGCGGGATTAGCTCATCCGGTAGAGTGACTGCTTCCCAAGCAGTAGGTGGCGAGTTCGAGACTCGTATCCCGCTCCAAAATGTAAGCCCGAACTCACAGGTTTTGTGCGTTCGGGCGTTTTTTGTACAGCGGCAGGGAGGTCCCTTATGTCCTTTTCGATCCCCATTTATCACTGGTTCCACAACGGCAACCCCTATTCGGGGGCCGAGGGCGGCATGCGGTTCATCATCACACCCGGCAAACGCCCCGACCCGGCGGATGAAACCGGCAAGAAAAAAGTGGAATACCTCACCGCCACTGTCTGGCCCGGGCCGTGGAGCCTGGAGCACACAGCGGACGAAAAAAAGCAGCAGGCCGATTTTGACGGCGGTCAGGCCGGGTTGGACGCCGCTGTTGCCTGGCTGAAAGAGCGCTACGCGGCCGAGCCGGAGCGCTGGGAGAATATCCCTTCGATCCTGGACTGCGAGCCGGACAAATAACGCCCGCCGCAACAATCACTGCTTTTGTGCAGAGAGGGGGAGAGCCCTTTGCCGCCGTATACTTACGCGCCGACGGTAGACTTTTTCATCGAGGCGCTCACCCGGGAGACCGGTTATGAGATGAGCAGCTTCCACACCCACCGCAAGTTTGAGATCTATTATGAGGTGGAGGGAACCCGCCGCTATTTTATCGAGGATTCCGCCTATATCGTCAATGCGGGCAACGTGGTTTTGATTGGTGAAAACCAGCTCCACAAGACCGGCGCGGTGGGGGACGGGTCCTCCAGCCGCATCGTCTGCAATTTCAGCGCCGAATATCTTAGGGAGATCACCCAGGCCTTCCCGGGCGTTGACTTTTTCTCCTTCCTCAGCGAAGAGCGCAACCACCTGCTCAACAGCATCACGGTCAGGCAGCAGAACGACATTTATACCATGCTGCAGCGCATGATCGACATCCGCGACGACGACCCCGCCGGACCGCCGCTGCGCAAGATGATGCTGGCCACGCTGCTTCTGCAGCTCAAAAAACTGTGCGAAGCGCAGCAGGCCCTTGGCGGGGCGGGCGGCCGCGTGACCAACCGCATCGTCGACGAGGTGCAGAGCTATATCTCGCAGCACTATGCCGAAAGACTGACTTTGACCGACATTGCGAACCAGTTTTACATCAGCCCGTACTACCTCAGCCGCCTGTTCAAAAAGACGACCAACCTCAGCCTGGTCGAATACATCAACGGCGTGCGGGTGAAGGCGGCGCAAAGCCTGATCGAGCGCACGAACGACAGCGTCGAGACGGTGGCCGGGCGCGCCGGGTTCATGACCGGCGCGCATTTCCGCCGTGTCTTTAAAGAGGCGACCGGCTTTTCGCCGCAGCAGTACCGCCAGTTTTTCCGGCGCATCAACAAAGAAGGCTGACGCAAGCGTGCGGCCGTGTATAAAAGCGCTGCCCTGCATCCGTTGGGATGGCAGGGCAGCGCTTTTGTCTGTACAGATCGATTGGGACGGATCAATCGGGCCTTTTTTCCTTTTGGCGGGCCAGAAAAGCGCGGTATTCGCGGTACCAGCACTGGGGGCAGAGGCTTTCATACTCGACGGCGTCCACCGTGTCGATTGCGACCTGCGCGCCCTCGAACACAAACTGTCCGTTGACCTTGCGCCCGTTGCACATCGCCTTGCGGCCGCAGGCGCAGATGGTCTTCATCTCTTCGATCGAGTGTGCCAGCTCCAGCAGCCTTGTGGACCCCGGGAACCCGCGCATCATAAAGTCGGCCCGCAGCCCGTAGCAGATCACCGGGATACCCAGATCGACCGTGACCAAAAACAGCTGCTCGGCCTGGGCGGGGGTGAAAAACTGGCTTTCGTCGCACAGCACGCAGGCGGGGCGGCCGTTGGCCTCAATGTCGGCTTCGATCAGGGCGAAGATGTCGGTCTCCGGCCTGACAAGGTGATCCACTTTACAGCTGACGCCCAGGCGGGAAACAATGGCGTCCCCGCCCTTGGTGTCGATGCTGGCTTTTAAGATCACCACCCGCATGCCGCGTTCCTTATAATTGAAAGCCACCTGCAGCAGCGCGGTCGTTTTGCCGCTGTTCATGGCGCCGTAGCGAAAATACAGTTTGGCCATCGCCGTTCTCCATTCTTGCCGTTCGTCTGCCCGTGTTTACAGTTCCGGGCCGTTTTGTTCGCTGCGCTCCCGCAGGCGGTAGCCAAGGCTCATCAGGCTGTCGCCCAGGTGCACGTTTTCCACCGTGACGTCCGGGTATTTGACCGAAAGATCATAATGGCTGAAGTTCCAAAAGCCCTGAATGCCCAGCCTTACCAGCTCGTCCGATACTTCAATGGCGCTCTGGCGCGGTACGCACAAAACGGCCACGACCGGCTTGTGCACCGCACAGAAAGCCTCCAGCTCGTCCAGCGCGTGGATCTTGACCCCGGCCATCTCCTGCCCGATCAGCGCAGGGTTGATGTCAAACACAGCCAGCAGGCGGTAGCCGTTTGTGTTGCGGGAGATAAAGCTGGACACGGCGGTGCCCAGCCGCCCGGCGCCGATCAGGATGGTGGGCAGCAGGTTGCCGCTGCCGAACAGCAGCTTGCTGATCTCGGCCAGCAGCACGTCCACCTTGTAGCCGATGCCCTGCTGGCCAAAACCGCCGAAACAGTTGAAATCCTGGCGGACCTGGCTGGCCGTTGTGCCCATCATGCGGGCCAGCTCGCTGGAGGAGATCTTGTCGCGCCCGTCCGCCGCCAGGTTGTTTAAGTAACGGTAGTATTTGGGCAGCCGTTTGATGACCGGCAGGGAGACCTTGCTGGTTTGTGCGGGCATATATTTCCCTCCCTTTGGCGCCGGGGCGCAGCAGCCCCGGCGGAAACCTGTAAAAGCAACATTGTAAAAAGTATACTGGATTTCCACAGGATTGTCAATTTTTTATCACCCGACCCCGGCAGCCGGCAAAATGCCGCCCAAATGCCGCCCAAATGTCGCAAAGAAAACGCGGAAGGGCGAAATAATCGGCCCGGCGGCGGGCATACTGTTTTTGCCGGACCGCCGGCAGAAAAGGGGAGGGAACGCATTGAAACAGGAAAAGAAAGCGCAGGAGCAAAACAGCGCGCTGACCCCGCAGGAGAGCGCCGCCGAACTGCGCCTGAAACATGATCTGATCGAGACCGAGGGCATCCTGGCCGCCACGCGCGGCCGCCATGCCATCCACTGCCTGACCGTGATCGGCACCATCGAAGGCCACACGCTGGCGCCGGACAACCAGAAAACGACCAAGTATGAACACGTCATCCCGCAGCTGGTGGATATCGAGGAGGACCCCGAGATCGAAGGGCTGCTCGTCATCCTCAACACGGTGGGCGGCGATGTGGAAGCCGGGCTCGCGCTGGCCGAGCTGATCGCGGGTGTCAGCAAGCCGAGCGCCACCCTTGTACTGGGCGGCGGCCATTCCATCGGCATCCCGCTGGCCGTGTCGGCGCGGCGCAGCTTTGTTGTGCCGACGGCGACGATGACGGTGCACCCAGTGCGCCACTCCGGCATGGTGCTGGGCGTGCCGCAGACGCTGCGCTATTTTGAACAGATGCAGGAACGCATCGTCGGCTTTGTGGCCAGCCATTCTTCCATAACGGCCAAACGCTTTACCCAGCTCATGCACAACACCGGCGAGCTTGTGATGGATATGGGCACCGTCCTGAACGGCCAGCAGGCGGTAGAGGAGGGGCTGATCGACGCGCTGGGCGGCCTTGGCGACGCGCTGCAGTATCTCTACCGGGAGATCGAAAACGGGGGCGGCGGGCCGCGGCGTTAAAATCTCGCCAAAAGGTTTTACAAGCCGGGCATTTCGTGTTAGAATAAACACTGCAATGCTATAAGGGGCAGCTTGCCCTATTTCCCATAAAAGGTCACAGCCCCGGTGCGGGGCTACATAGAGGAGTCAACAGATGGCAAAATCCAAACAGGGGACCGGGAAGACGGCCAAACGTGCGTCCGCTTCCCGTTCATCCGGCGGCAAAAGCCGCGCATCGCAAAACCGCAGCGGGGCCCGGGCATCCGGCAGCGCCAGCCGCAAAACATCGTCCGGCCGCGCGCAGCGGCGGGCCCAGGCAAGCAACCTTGGCAGCAGTGTGGCGCTGGCCGGGGTGGGGCTGCTCGTCATCGCGCTCGTGCTCGTGCGCGGGGAGGGCGGCTGGCTCATGCTGCGCAACGTTCTGTTCGGCATTTTCGGCATCGTGACCTATCTGGTCGGTCCGTTCCTTTTATATCTCGCGTATCTGGTGGCGTCCGGCTACCGGGTCAGCATTTTTGTGGCCAAAATGACGCTGCTGACGCTGATGGCCGCCAGCGTGCCGGTCGTGTTTTCCCGCTTTGCGGTGCATGAATCCACCGCATGGGATATCATCAAGATGCTGTACAGCTGGGGGCAGACCCGCTTTTGGGCGGGCGGCGTGTTCGGCGGCATCGGCGCGGTGCTGCTGGCGCTGTGCGGCCGCCCCGGCGCCAACATCATCATGCTGCTGCTGTTTGCGATGGGGCTGATGGTCTTTTTTGCGCTAACCCCGGCCGATGTTGTGCAGTTCCTGCGCACGGGCGCGGACCGCTGGCAGACCGCCCAGCGCGAGCGCGAGGCGGAACGCACCGCCTACGATACGCAGCTGTTCGGCCAGCAGCCGGAGGAGGAACCCATCGAAAACCTGACCGGCTCGCTGCCGGAACCGCCGCGCCCGGCCCGCCACCCGGCTTTTGACGTGGCACCTTATCTGGAAGAGGAAGAAAAAGGCCGCGGCGCATCCCGTGTACCGGCGCAGCACCCCCCCGCGCAGGCGGCCCCGGCTGTGCCCGCCGCGCACCGTTCGGACTTTGACGTTGACCTCGGTCCCGACGCCTCGACCCGCGCGCTGGAAAACGCCGTGCACAACGACCCGCTCGAGCGCATCGAGATCGGCCCCGGCGGCACGTTCGGCCTTGACCCGCTGGCCCAGCTGAGCCGCAAGAAAAAAGCGGCCGCCCAACCGGCCCCGGCCCCGGTACCGGCGGAGAATACCGGAGACTTTGAGCTGCGCCTGGAGCCCGAACCGGAGACCGAGCCCGAAGTGGAGGATGCGGCGGACGAACTGGACGCCCTGATCGGCCGCGCAATGAGCAATGTCCCGGCCCAGGCCCCGCTGACCCCGGCGCAGGAGGTCTCTTCGGAGATTCGGCTCGACTACCCGCTGCCGGAGGAAGATCCGTTTACCACCACGCTTGAGCCGGTGCCGCAGCAAGAACCGCCCGCCCCGCAGCCGGCGCCGATCCCCACGCTGGGCGGCAGCTTTGACGAAGAGGACGGGTTTGACGAATTTGACGAGGATGAGGAGGACGCCGCGGCCGCTGCCTGGAAAGCCGGGGTGCCGGTGTCCGACCTTTTGACCGGCCGTTACCAGCCGCAGGCTGCACCGGCCGCGCCCGCCAGCCCGGCGGCCGCGCCGGTTGCGGGCCGCCTGCGCGTCAGCACGTCGGTGGGCAATTCGGCCAGCGCGCCGGTGTCCAGCCCGCCCGCCGCCGCGAAAGCGACGCCGGAAGCGCAGGCGCTGGCGGCGGCCAGCCGTGAACCGGCTGCGCCGTACTGCTATCCTTCGCTCAACCTTTTCAATGCCAACCGCCCGGAGGACGAGGCCGGGGCGGTGCGCGAAATGAAACACAACGCCGATGTCCTTGTAAACACGCTGGACAGCTTCGGCGTCAAAACCAAGATCCTGGATATCTGCCGCGGTCCTTCGGTCACGCGGTATGAGCTGCAGCCGCAGGCGGGCATCAAGGTCAGCCGCATCACCAGCCTGGCCGACGATATCGCCCTCAACCTCGCCACGGCGGGCGTGCGCATCGAAGCGCCGATCCCCGGCAAACCTGCTGTCGGCATCGAGGTGCCCAACAAGATCCGTGCCACCGTCAACATCCGCAGCGTGTTCGAGGCCCAGAGCTACATCAACATGCGCAGCCCGCTCACCATGGCGCTGGGCAAGGATATTGCCGGGCAGGCCCAGGTGGCCGATTTGTGCAAGATGCCGCACCTGCTCATCGCCGGTTCCACCGGCAGCGGTAAATCGGTGTGCGTCAACTCCATCATCATCAGCTTCCTGTTCCGCTCGGGCCCGGAGGTCGTCAAACTCATCCTCATCGACCCCAAGGTCGTCGAACTGGCGGAGTACAACGGCATCCCGCACCTGCTCATGCCGGTCGTGACCGAGCCGCGCAAAGCGGCCGGGGCGCTGGGGGCTTCGGTGGCTGAAATGGAGCGCCGCTACAAGCTGTTTGCCGAGAACAACGTCCGCGACATCAAGAGTTACAACAAACTCGCCAAGCAGAACCCGGTGCTCGAACATCTGCCCTATATCGCCATCGTGATCGACGAGCTGGCCGATCTGATGATGGTCGCGGGCAAAGAGGTGGAGGACTATATCTGCCGCATCGCCCAAAAGGCCCGCGCGGCCGGTATCCACTTGATCGTCGCCACCCAGCGCCCGAGCGTGGACGTCATCACGGGCCTGATCAAAGCCAACATCCCCAGCCGCATCGCGTTCGCGGTTTCCAGCCAGATCGACTCGCGCACCATCCTGGACTCCGGCGGCGCCGAAAAGCTGCTTGGCAACGGCGACATGCTGTTCTTGCCGGTGGGCGCGGCCAAGCCGGTGCGCGTGCAGGGCACCTATGTCACTGACGAAGAGATCAGCGCCGTGCTCAACTTTATCAAGTCGACGAGCAGCGAGCAGTATGACGAAGAGATGATCGCCGAAATGGAGCGCCGCGCGGTGGCCGAAAAGGGCAGCAAGGGCGATGCCGACGAAAGCGACAACACCCGCGACCCGATGTTCGAGCAGGCGGTCGAGTGCGTGATCGAAGCGGGGCAGGCGTCCACCAGTCTTCTGCAGCGCCGCTGCAAGCTCGGGTACGCGCGCGCGGCCCGCATCATGGACCAGATGGAGCAGGAGGGCGTTATCGGCCCCTACGAGGGCGCCAAACCCCGCAGCGTGCTTGTGACCAAGGCGCAGTGGCAGGAGCGCAAGCTCAGCGCCGGATATGACGAAGCGTAAGCGCGCGCCGCGCCGCCCCACAGCGGCCGGGCTCATCGTCTGCGTTGTGTGCGCGGTGCTGCTGGCCGCGGCCGCCTATCTCATCGAGGCGCGCGGCGGCCTCGGCGGTCTGCCCACCTGGGCCCAGCTGCACGAATGGCTCGGTGTGCCGGTGGACGGCCCCAGCGCCGAAATGCTTGCGCAGGGCGATGCGGCCGTCACATTTTTCGACGTCGGCCAGGGCGACAGCGTCCTGGTCAGCTGCGAAGGCGAGCATTGCCTGATTGACGCTGGTACGCCGGATTCGGCCGATTCGCTCGCCGCCGCGCTGCGTGCGGCCGGGGTGCGGCAGCTCGACTATGTCGTCATGACCCACCCCCACGCCGACCACATCGGCGGCATGGACACCGTGCTGCAGAACTTTTTGGTGGATACGCTGATCCTGCCGGATCTTTCGGATGCCGACGCGGAAAATGGCCAGCTCGGGCAGGTGCTCGGCCAGGCCGAACGGGCCGGGGTCGAGACGGTCACGGCGCAGACCGGTCAGACGTATGCACTCGGCAGCGGCACGCTGACCGTGCTGCTGGCCGGGCTGCCCGGTGCGGAGCCGGAGGACGTCAACGACACTTCGCTCTGTCTGCGCTTTTCGCTCGGGGACTTTGCTTTTCTGGATACCGGCGACGCCGAGACGGCGGAGGAAGAAGCCCTGGCGGCGCACTGCGGCGCGGGTGTGCGCTGCACGCTGTTCAAGGCCGGGCACCACGGTTCCTCCACCTCCAACAGCGAAACCCTGCTTGCGCTGGCCCGGCCGCAGGCCGCAGTCGTCAGCTGCGGGCTGGACAACGATTACGGCCACCCGCACGCCGAAGTGCTTGACCGCTTTGCCGAAAACGGCATCCAAGTTTTCCGCACCGACGAGCAGGGGACGCTGACCTTCGCCGCCCAGGCGGACGGAAGCTGGCGGCTGCTGGAAAAAGCCGGGGCCGAAAGCGAAGAAGAAAGCGAAGAACAGCGCCCCGCCGCCTGACCGGCATGACCAAGATTGTACAAGTTCAAGGAAGGAATGTGATCCCGATGGCGACCATCTCGCAACTGTTTGCGCAAAAGCGCTGCGTCTTTTCGATCGAGTGTTTCCCGCCCAAGCAGACAACCAAATTCCCCGCCATGCAGCAGACGCTGCGCCAGATGAAGGACCTGCACCCCGGCTTTATCAGCGTTACTTACGGTGCGGGCGGCAGCGGGGGCGGCGTGTCCACCGTCGAGGTGGCCTCCTTCCTCAAAAACGAGCTGCAGGTCGAACCGCTCGCCCACATCCTGTGCATGGGCAGCGATAAGGTGAAAGCGGCCGCCCTGCTCGATGAGCTCGAGGCCGCCGGGGTCACCAGTGTGCTGACGCTGCGCGGCGACCGCACGCCGCTGCGCCCCGAAAGCCCGGACTTTGTCCATGCGTGCGATCTGGCGGCGTTTGTCCGCGCGCAGAAACCTTCGTTTGGCATCCACGCCGCCTGCTACCCGGAAGGCCACCCCGAAGCGCCGAGTCTTGCGCAGGATGTTGAAAACCTGCGCTGCAAGCAGCAGGCCGGGGCCACGCATCTGCTCACGCAGCTGTTTTTTGACAACGGCAAATTTTACCGCTTTCTCAACCTTGCGCGCCGCGCGGGCATCACGCTCCCGGTTTCGGCCGGCGTCATGCCCATCGTGCGCCGCAGCCAGATCGAGCGCACCGTCGCGCTGTCCAGCGCGAGCCTGCCGTCGGATTTCACCCGCATGATCGCCCGCTGGCAGGACGACCCCGAATCGCTGCGCCGCGCGGGCATCGAATATGCCGTCTCCCAGCTGCGCGATCTGATCGAAGGAGGCGCGGACGGCGTGCACCTCTATGCCATGAACGACGCCGGGGTGGCGGCCGATGTCTATGCGGGCATCCGCGACCTGCTGGAGCCGTAAGCCATGGAGATCGCATATCGCCCCGCAGACCGCCGCCTGGTGCTGCGGTATCTCGGCGCGGCGGGCTGGGCGCCGGACGCCGCCACCGCCGTGCTGCTCGACAAAGCCGAAGCGCTGGTGCGGCAGGCGGCCACGCCGCGCGGCATCTGGCGGCCGCTGCCGCTGGCTGCGCTCGATCTGCAAGCGGCGGGCGGCGACCTTGCCCGCCACCTGCAGGGCTGCCGGAGCCTCGTTTACATGGCGGCGACGCTCGGCACCGGGGTGGATGCGCTGCTGCGCCGCCTGGAAGTGACCGATATTGCGCTGTGCGCGGCGGCCGATGCGACGGCGTCCGCTGCCATTGAGCCGGTCTGCGACGCCGTAGAGGCGGACGCCCGCGCCCGGGTGCAGGCGCAGGGAAATTTTATGACCGGGCGCTATTCGCCGGGGTACGGCGATTGTCCGCTTGATTTGCAGGCGGAGCTGTGCCGCGCGCTTGACACGCCGCGCGGCATCGGCCTGACCGTCACGCCGCAAAAGCTGCTGGTCCCGCGCAAAAGCGTGACCGCCATCCTCGGCGTTGCCGACCATCCCGTTGCCGGGGCCCGCGCTGGCTGCGCCCACTGCCTGCTGCGCGAAACCTGCGCTTACCGAAAGAGGGGAACGACCTGTGCGAATTGAAGAACTGTTTGACCGCCGCCGCTTTATCATCCTGGACGGCGGCATGGGCACCCAGCTGCAGCAGTGCGGTTTGCAGCCCGGCCAACTGCCGGAGCTGGCCGCGTTCACGATGCCGCGCACGCTCGAGGCCATCCACCGCGATTATGCCGCGGCGGGGGCGGATGTTCTGCTGGCCAACACCTTTGGCATCAACGAAAAAAAGCTCGAAGGCAGCGGCTATCGTGTGGAGCAGGCCGTGGCGGCCTCGGTCGCCTGCGCGCGCCGCGCCGCGGCGCCGTCCGGCGCGCTGGTCGCGCTGGACATCGGCCCCCTGGGCGAGCTGCTGCAGCCGGCCGGTTCGCTCTCTTTTGCCGAGGCCTGCCGCCGGTTTTCCGTGGTCGTGCGCGCCGGGGCGGCGGCCGGGGCGGACCTCATCGTGATCGAGACGATGACCGACCTCTACGAGCTCAAGGCCGCCCTGCTGGCCGCCAAAGAAAACAGCAGCCTGCCGGTGCTGGCTTCCATGAGCTTTGAAAGCCGCGGCCGCACCTTCACCGGCTGCACCGTCGAAAGTTTTGGCATCACGGCGGCGGGTCTCGGCGCGGCAGCCGTGGGCATCAACTGCTCGCTCGGCCCGGCCGAGATCCTGCCGTTCGCAAAGCGTCTGTGCCGGGTGGTCCCGGCCGGGGTGCCGGTGTTTGTCAAGCCCAACGCGGGCCTGCCCAACCCGGACGGCAGCTATGACCTGGATGCGGAAGGCTTCGCCGCGGCCATGCAGGCGTATGCGGCTTCGGGCGTTTCCATCGTCGGCGGCTGCTGCGGCACCACGCCCGGCTATATCCGCCGCCTGAAAGAAACTTTCGCCCCGCTGGTCCCGGCGCAGAAAATCCCTGTGCGCGCCAGCCGCCTGTGCTCGCCGGTGCGCTGTGTCGAAGTCGGCGGCGTTACGGTCGTCGGCGAACGCATCAACCCCACCGGCAAAAAGCGGCTGCAGCAGGCCCTGCGGGAAGGGGACAGCGCCTATGCCTGCGCCCAGGCGGTGGCCCAGGCCGAAGCGGGGGCCGAACTGCTCGATGTCAACGCCGGGCTGCCCGGTATCGATGAAGCCGCCACGCTGGAGCGTCTGGTCCAGCAGATCCAGGCCGTCACCGACCTGCCGCTGCAGCTGGATTCCACCGACCCGGCCGCGCTCGAACGCGCGCTGCGTGTTTATAACGGCAAGCCGGTCGTCAACTCAGTCAACGGCGAGCAGAAATCGCTCGATACGATTTTGCCGCTGTGCAAAAAGTACGGCGCGGCCGTCGTCGGCCTCACGCTGGACGAACACGGCATCCCGCCGACGGCCGAGGGACGCCTGGCCATTGCGCGGCGCATCGCCGCCGCAGCCGACGCCGCCGGTATCCCGCGGGAGGACGTTTACATCGACTGCCTGACGCTGACCGTTTCGGCCGAGCAGGACGCTGCGGCCGAAACGCTGCGCGCGCTGGCGCTGTGCAAGCGCGAACTGGGCGTGCGCACGGTGCTGGGCGTGTCCAACATCAGTTTCGGGCTGCCTTGCCGCGGCTATATGAACACGGCTTTCCTCACGCTGGCCATGCAGGCCGGGCTCGATCTGGCGATCATGAACCCCAACACACCCGAGATGATGGCCGCCGTGCGCGCCTACCGTGTGCTGACCGGGCAGGATGCGCGCTGCGCCGCCTATGTCGAAGCCTATGCGGGCCAGCAGCTGCAGACGGTGGCCGTTGCGTCCGCCGCACAGGGGCAGCCCGCTGCCCCGGCACAGGGCGGGGACGCGCTGGCCGAAGCGATCCGCCGCGGTCTCAAAGCCGAGGCAGGGGCGGCCGCGGCCGAGGCGCTCAAGACCCGCGCGCCGCTTGACCTTGTCAACGGCTCGCTGATCCCGGCGCTCGACGCAGTGGGGGACGGCTTTGAAAAAGGCACGCTGTTCCTACCGCAGCTTTTGCAGGCGGCTGCCGCGGCGCAGGCTGCGTTCGAGGCGGTCAAAAATGCGATTGCGGCCACCGCGCAGGGCGATGCGCCCGCGCGCGGGCGCATCGTGCTCGCCACAGTCAAGGGCGATATCCACGACATCGGCAAGAACATCGTGCGCGTCATCCTCGAAAATTACGGGTATGACGTCACCGACCTTGGCCGCGATGTTGCGCCCGAAACCGTCGTTGAAGCGGTACGCCGCACCGGCGCGCCGCTTGTCGGCCTCTCGGCGCTGATGACGACGACGGTGCCCAGCATGGAGGCCACGATCGCCGCGCTGCGCGCCGCCGGTCTGCCCTGCCGGATCATGGTCGGCGGCGCGGTGCTGACGCCCTCCTACGCCGAAAAGATCGGCGCAGACTTTTACGCCAAAGACGCCAAAGCCAGCGCCGACATTGCCAAACAGGTGTTTGCGGAACGGTAAAAATATCTTTGGATACCAAACAAAAACGGGACCCTGCAGGTTTTGCACCTGCAGGTTTTGCAGGGCCCCGTTTTTTTGGGGTTACAGTTCGCCGCGGCCTTCCATGGCGCGGTAGAGCGTCGTTTCGTCGGCAAATTCCAGGCTGCTGCCCACCGGCAGGCCATAAGCCAGGCGGGTCACGCGCACGCCCAGCGGCTTGATGAGCTTGGCCAGATACATTGCCGTGGCTTCGCCCTCGACGGTCGGGCTGGTGGCCATGATGACCTCCTTGACCGCATCGTTTAGGCGGGCCAGCAGCTCCTTGACGCAGAGCTGGTCGGCGCCGATGCCGTCCATCGGCGAGATCAGGCCGTGCAGCACATGGTACAGGCCGTTGTATTCATGCGTGCGCTCAATGGCCTTGATGTCGCGCGGGGATTCCACCACGCAGATGATGGAGCGGTCCCGCTTGGGGGAGGAGCAGATCGGGCATACTTCGCCGGCCGTATAATCCTGGCACAGCCGGCAGCGGTGCAGCCCGGTCTTGGCCGCCTCGATGGCCTTGGCCAGCTGCATGGCCTGCTCGTTGGACATCGACATCACTTCATACGCCATGCGGGTCGCGCCCTTGCGGCCAATGCCGGGGAAGCGCGCAAACTGGTCGATCAGATTTTCCAGCGGTTCCGGGGTCTGCTGCATGGTGTGCCCCCTCAGCCCAGGCCGGGGATGTTCATGCCGCCGGTCATCTTGGACATTTCTTCTTCCGAATCCTTATCCACCGCGGTGCAGGCGCTGTTGACGGCCGCGGCGATCAGGTCTTCCAGCATCTCGATATCGTCGGGGTCGACAGCCTCCGGCTTGATCTTGACGGCCGTCACCTCGTGCTTGCCGGTCATCGTCACACTGACCAGCTCGCCGCTGGCGGTGCCGGTGTATTCGCGCGCTTCAAGCTCGGCCTGTTTGGCGCGGATATCGTCCTGCATCTTCTGGACCTGGCGCATCATCGCCTGCGGGTCGGGGCGGCCGTAGCCTTTGGGAAGTCTTGCTTTCATGCGGTTTTCTCCTTTTTGAATGACATGTTTTGTATAGGGGCGGATACAGGGCGCGGCGTCACTTTTCTTCGATCTGGACTTCCACGCCCAGGTCCTGCATCTGTTTGAGCGTCTCGTCCACCGAGACGGCGGGGGAGTCCGGCTGCTCCTGTCTGGGGGCCTCATACGGGCCGATGAAGCAGTTCAGGTGTGTGACCTGGTAGATGGTCTCCTTGATCTGTTTGGAGACGTCCTTGTTTTTTTTGATATAGTCGCGGAATGCGTCGCTGCACTCAAACAGAACGCGGCGGCCGTCGTAATAAGCGCGGGTGCCCTGCAAAAAAGAGTAGAGCATCGCATCGCTCTCCGCAATGACTTCGAGCACGGCCGACCACTGCGGGAACGGCTGCGGCGGCCCGGCCGGGGCGCTCGGCTTGGGCCGGGCGGCTTTCTGCGGCGCAGGGGCCGGGGCGGGGGAGGGCTGTTCGGGCAGCGGCGGAAGCTCCGGTTCAAAAACCGGCGGCTCGCCCACGACCGGCGGCGGTGTGCCTGCCTCCTGTACGGGCGGGATCGTGACCGGGCCCGGTGCGGCCGCCGTGGCCACAAACGGCGTGGGACCGGCGGCAAACGGCTGGGCCGCCGGGGCGGCGGCCTGCACGACTGTGGCGGGCGCGGCTTCCGGCTGCGTCAGCGAGAAAACGGCCAGCTCCAGCTCAATGCGCTGATCGGTGCCGCGGGCCATCTTCTCCAGCGCCGCGCCAAAAGCGTTGATCGCGCGCACGGCCTGCCGCTGGGGGAAATCTTTGCGCGCCTGGTAGGCGGCTTCCTCTTCGGGCGAGGTGCCGGTCAGCAGTTCGTTGCCGCCGGGCAGGGCGCACAGCATCAGGTTGCGGTAATGCGCGGCCAGCTCCATGCACAGCCGCCGCATGTCCACCGACTGCTGCCGCAGCCGCGCGATCTCTTCCAGGGCTTTGACCGAATCGCCTGCGGCGATCGCATCGCTGATCTCAAACAGATACTGCCGGTCGGTCACGCCCGCCATGCGGCGCACCAGCGCTTCGTCCACAGTGTTGGAAACACCGGCGCAGGTGTCCAGGATCGAGAGCGCGTCGCGCATTGCGCCGTCGGCCAAGCGTCCGATCAGCTCGGCCGCCGCGGGGTCAAGCTCGATCTTTTCCTCCCCGGCCACATATTCGAGCCGCCCGGCAATGTCTTTGGCCGTGATGCGTGCAAAGTCGTACCGCTGGCAGCGCGAAAGAATGGTGGCGGGGACCTTTTGCACCTCAGTGGTCGCCAGGATGAAGATGACGTGCTCGGGCGGTTCCTCCATCGTTTTGAGCAGCGCGTTGAAGGCCGACGTGCTCAGCATGTGCACCTCGTCGATGATATACACCTTGTAGCGGCACATGGCGGGCAGGTAGGCGGTCTCGTCGCGCAGGTCGCGGATATCGTCGACGCTGTTGTTGGAAGCGGCGTCGATCTCCGAAACATCCAGCACGGTGCCTTCGTCAATGCCCTTGCACACCGCGCACTCGCCGCAGGGGTCCGGGCTTGTGGTATCCAGACAGTTGACCGCCTTGGCAAAGATCTTTGCGCAGGAGGTCTTGCCGGTGCCGCGCGTGCCGGTGAACAGATAAGCGTGGCCGATGCGCCCGGCGGCGATCTGGTTCTGCAGCGCCGTCACAATGGGCTGCTGGCCCACCACATCGGCAAAGCGGCGCGGCCGCCATTTGCGGTATAGCGCACGATACAAGGGGAAACACCCGCCTTTCTGTTCTGTCTGCAGCGTAGCAAAAAGGACAGGGCCGCGCGGGTGTGCCCCGCGGTTGTGCTGTTCTGCATACGGATGCAGGCTTGCCGCGGCGCCGGGACGCCTGCGCTTAATGCTGCTCGGTTCCCCGCCTGACATGGTTCACGCGGGTCCCGCGCACGGGGCCCACATCCGTATGCAGAACAGCGCAAAGTGCCCTGTCCGCTTTTAGTATTATACAATACTCCGCCTGCAATTGCAAGGGAAAAACTTTGCGCCGCGCAGTCGGGCCGGCAGCGGCATTTTGTCTTGCAAAACGTCACATTGGATAGTATAATAAATTGGATACCCTTCAGGAATTCATCGCAACAGTGTGAGGGAATAATCTATGGTATTGAGTATGACAGGTTACGGCCGCGCCCAGCAGGTGCTTGGCGGCCGCGAGATCACGGTGGAGCTGCGCAGCGTCAACGCCCGCTACTTTGAATATTCGTCCCGCCTGCCGCGTACCTGCGCCTTTTTAGAAGACCCGCTCAAGCGCTTGACGGCGGAGAAAGTCCACCGCGGCAAGGTCGAACTGGCCCTGACCATCCAGAACGTGACCGCGTCGGACGCCGTTGTGCAGGCTGACTATGCGCTGGCCGAAAGCTACCGCCGGGCGCTGGCCGCGCTGGCGCAGCGGCTGGATGTCAAGGACGACGTCACGGTCATGGCGCTGGCGCGTTTCCCCGATGTGCTTACCCAGACGGCCGCCCCGGCAGACCCGGACGCCCTGTGGGCCGATGTTTCGGCCGTGGCGGGCCAGGCGCTGGAAGCGTTCGTCGGTATGCGCGCGGCGGAAGGCGCGAAGCTCAAGGCCGATGTCGAAAGCCGCCTTGCGGTGGTCGAAGACCTTGTCGGGCAGATCGAACAGGGCAGCGCCGGGCGCGTGCAGGCATACACCGAACGCCTTTACGCCCGCCTGCAGGAACTGCTGGCCGACCGCAGCATCGACGAGGCCCGCATCCTGACCGAAGCCGCCCTGTTTGCCGACAAGACCGCCATTGACGAAGAGACTGTGCGCCTGCACAGCCATGTGGCGCAGTTCCGCGAAATTTTACAGCTGGAAGAACCCATCGGCCGCAAGCTCGATTTCCTCACCCAGGAGCTCAACCGCGAAGCCAACACGATCGGCTCCAAATGCCAGGACGCGGCCCTGACCCGCCTGGTGGTCACGCTCAAGAGCGAGATCGAAAAGATCCGCGAGCAGATCCAGAACATTGAGTGAGGCGGCGGTATGAAACTGATCAACATTGGCTTTGGCAACCTGGTCAACGCCGACCGCCTTGTAGCGGCCGTCAGCCCGGAATCGGCGCCCATCAAGCGCATCGTGCAGGAGGCCAAGGAGCGCGGCGCCGCCATTGACGCCACCTACGGCCGCCGCACCCAGGCGGTGCTCATCATGGATTCGGACCATGTGGTGCTTTCGGCTTTCCCGCCGGAAAAGCTGCTGGCCCGTGCCGAGGACGGCAAAGACCCCGCCCATGGGCAGTGATTTTTGATAAAAGAAGTATCAGACGAAATTTTGGGGGATAGTACATACCATGAAAGGTGAAAAATACCTGTTTGTTGTTTCCGGCCCTTCGGGCACCGGCAAGGATACGGTCGTCAGCAAGCTGCTGGGCGACCATAAGGAAATCAAAAAAACCGTTTCGGCCACGACCCGCGCGATGCGCGAGGGCGAGGTGGACGGCGTCAGCTACCATTTTCTGACAAAAGATCAGTTCAAACAGTCGCTCGAAGCGGACGGCATCGTTGAATACACCTGCTACTGCGACAACTATTACGGCACGCTGCGCTCGGAGATCGAGCGCCGCATGCAGGCCAAACAGCCGGTGATCCTGGTCATCGAGGTTGAAGGCGCGACCAACATCAAAAAGCTGTATCCCGGTTCCACCACCATCTTTGTGCTGCCGCCCAATATGGAGGAACTCGAACGCCGCCTGCGCCTGCGCGGCAGCGAGGATGAGGAGACGATCCAGAAGCGCCTGCGCCGCGCCGAGACCGAGATCGCGCGTTCGGCCAATTATGATGAGCATGTCATCAACGATGTGGTCGAGGACTGTGCCGACCGCATCTTTACCATCATCCAGAACCGTCTGGCCAAGCCGGAATGACCGAGGGGAGGGCGCCGTTTCTTGCCCATGATCGCCAGGGTGGCGGTGAACGACGCCACCATCCACTTTGATAAGCTTTACTCCTACCGCGTGCCGCCAGAGCTGGAAGCGCAGCTGTGGCCGGGCGGGATCGTGCTGGTGCCGTTTGGCCGCGGCGACGCCCCGCGCATGGCCGTTGTGCTCGAGACAGGCAGCGAGGACGAACCTTCTCCCAAGCTCAAAAGCGTGCTGGCGGCCGCGCCGGAGGACGCCCGCCTGACGCCCGATTTGCTCGAGCTCGTCCGTTTTTTGAAGGACCGCTATTTCTGCACCTGGTATGAGGCGGTCAAGGCGGTCATCCCTTACGGCGCGCAGTACCGCCCCGGCGTCAAGGACGGCAGGCCGGTTGTGCAGAGCCGCCTGACCCGCCCGGTCGAGCAGGTCTACGAGCTGGCGGCCCCCCTGCCGGAAAAACCGAAACCCGGCCCGCGCCAGAAAATGGCGGCCGACCTGCTGCAGGCGGCCGGGACCCTGACCCGCCGCGAGCTGGAAGAGCAGGGCGTTGCCAAAACGACGCTGGACGCCTTGTGCAAAAAAGGCGTTCTGCGCGTCAGCGAGCGGTACAAATCGCTCGATTTGTTCGCTTCGATCCCGTTCGACCCGCAGCCGGTGGAGCTTTCCGCCGAGCAGCAGGCCGCCTATGACCAGCTGGCCGCGGACCTTGCGGCCGGCAGCCCGCGCGCGGCGCTGCTTTACGGCGTCACGGGCAGCGGCAAAACGTCGGTGTTTGTCAAGCTGATCGAGCGCACGCTGGAACTGGGCCGCCGCGCCCTTGTGCTTGTGCCGGAGATCGGCCTGACGCCGCAGATGATCCGCCGCCTCAAGTCGATGTTCGGCAGCCGCCTGGCCGTGCAGCATTCGGCCCTCAACAACACCGAGCGCCTTTTGCAGTGGCGGATGATCCAGCGCGGTGACGCCGATATCGTCGTCGGCACCCGCAGCGCGGTCTTTGCGCCGCTGCAAAACATCGGGCTCATCATCCTGGATGAAGAACAGGAGCACACCTACCAGAGCGAATCTGCGCCGCGCTATTCGGCGCACGAGGTCGCCCGCAAGCGCGCCGCGGCCGAAAACGCGCTGCTCGTCTTCGCTTCGGCCACGCCGCGCACCGAAACGACCTTTGCCGCCCAGAGCGGGCGTATTCGAATGGTGACGCTCAAAAACCGTTACGGCGGCCGCCCGCTGCCCGGCGTCGAGTTTGCCGACATGCGCGCCGAACTCGCCTCCGGCAACCCGCGCGAGGTCAGCGCCCGCCTGGCCGAGGAGCTGGCCGAAAACCTGCGCCGCGGAGAGCAGAGCATTTTGCTGCTCAACCGCCGCGGCTACAACACGGTCGCGATGTGCACCGACTGCGGCGAGGTTCTCAAGTGCCCCAACTGCAGCGTGCCGCTCGTCTACCACAAAAACCGCGCGGCGCTTTTGTGCCACCACTGCGGCCATACGGTGCACCCCGCGCCCGCGCTGTGCCCGGCGTGCGGCGGCAAGCTCGCGTACAGCGGCTTCGGCACTCAGCGCGTGGAGGAGGAATTGCAGCAGCTGCTGCCCACAGCGCGCATCCTGCGCATGGACCAGGATTCCACCACCCAGAAAAACGCGCACGAACAGATGCTGGCCCGCTTTGCCAGGCAGGAGTATGACATCCTGCTTGGCACACAGATGGTCGCCAAAGGGCTGGACTTTGAAAAAGTCACGCTCGTCGGCGTTCTTGGCATCGATTCGATGCTGTTCGGGCAGGGATTCCGCGCGTATGAGAGCGTGTTCAGCCTCATCACCCAGGTCGTCGGCCGCGGCGGCCGCGCCGACCTGCCCGGCCGCGCGCTGATCCAGACCGCCGTGCCCGGCCACCCGGTGCTGCAGCTGGCCGCCAGGCAGGATTACGCCGCCTTTTATAAAGAGGAAATCGCGTTCCGCAAACTCTGCCTTTATCCGCCGTACTGCTCCTTCTGCGTCGTCGGGTTTATCGGCGCGCAGGACGGCGCGGTGTTTACGGCCGCGCACCGCTTCGGCCAGCTGCTCGCGCAGCAGGCGGCCGCACACCCGGGCCTGCCGCTGCGCATCCTGGGCCCTGCGCCGATGAACATTGCGATGCTCGGCGGAAAATACCGCTACAAGCTCACCCTGAAATGCCGCAACGACGCGAAATTCCGTGCGCTGATGCGCGCGGCGCTCGACGCCTACGCCGCCGAAAAGCTGCCTGCCAAAGCCACGGTGACGCTGGATTTCAATTCGGACGGCGATATTTGAATCAATTACAGGAGGTTTTTCTTATGGCTCTTCGCACCATTGTACAGGACGGCGACCCGATCCTGAAAAAAGTCTGCCGCCCCGTCGTCAAGTTTGACGACCGCCTCGGCACGCTGCTCGACGATATGCAGGAAACGCTGCTTGATGCCAACGGCCTCGGCCTTGCCGGGCCGCAGGTCGGCACGATGCGGCGGCTGTTCATCTGCCTGGATGACCGCGATATGCCCGAAGACGTCCCGGCCGGTTACGAGTATAAATTCATCGAATTCATCAACCCCGAGATCCTGGAGCGCAGCGAGGAGACGGTCGAACTGTATGAGGGCTGCCTCTCTTTCCCGGGGCATAACGGCGCGGTCACGCGCGCCAAGCATGTCAAGGTCAAGGCGCAGGACCGCCATGGCGAATGGTTCGAGATGGAAGCCGACGATATGCTCGCCCGCTGCATCCAGCACGAGAACGACCACCTCGACGGCGTTACGATCATGGACCGCGCCACCCATTTCTATGAGGACGACTACCCCGAAGGGGAGGACGAAGAATAATGCGCATCCTGTTTATGGGGACGCCGGACCTTGCGGCCGAAAGCCTTGGCGCGCTGATCGCCGCCGGGCATGAGATCGTCGGCGTGTTCACCCGCGCCGATAAGCCGGTCGGCCGCAAACAGGTGCTGACCGCCCCGCCGGTCAAGCAGCTGGCGGGGCAGCACGGCATCCCGGTCTGGCAGCCTGCGACGCTGCGGGACGGCGAAGCGGAAAAAGTGTTCCGCGCCTTGCAGCCGGACCTCGTCGTCGTGGTTGCCTATGGCCGTATTCTGCCGCCGGAGCTTTTGCACATCGCGCCGCTGGGCTGCATCAACCTGCATGTCTCGCTGCTGCCCAAATACCGCGGCTCGGCCCCGATCCAGTGGGCCGTGCTCAACGGCGACAAAGAGACCGGCGTGACCATCATGCAGCTGGACGAAGGCTGCGACACCGGCGATATCCTTCTGGTCGAACCGGTCGCCATCGGCCCGGAAACGACAAGCGGCGAACTGTTCGACGAGGTCAGCGCCATCGGCGCAAAGACGCTCGTGCGCGCGGTCGAGCTGCTCGGCGCCGGGCAGCTGCGCCCGCGCCCGCAGGACAGCGCCCTGGCCACCCAGGCCCCGCCGCTGACCAAGGAAATGGCGCGCTTCACATTTGCCGAACCGGCGGCCCACCTGCACAACTGGGTGCGCGGCATGAACCCCTGGCCGGTCGCCTTCTTTGAGCAGGACGGCAAAAAGATCAAGGTGCTCGCAAGCCGCACGGCCGAAAACCCGGACCACGCCGCCCCCGGGACCATCCTGTCTCTCAAGCCGCTGACCGTGGCCTGCGCCGAAGGCGCACTGCAGCTGCTGACCGTCACGCCGGAAGGCGGCCGCCCGATGGAGGGCACCGCCTGGGCGGCCGGCCGCCGCCTGCATGCGGGGGACAGCTTGTGACCGCGCGCTATCTCGCTGTGCGGGCGCTGCTCCACCAGGAACAGGCCGGATACGCCAACCTTGTGCTGGACGCCGAACTGCGCCGCTGCGCCCCGCCGCTGCCCGCGCGGGAGGCGGCGTTTGCCGCCCGCATCTTCTATACGGTACTGGAGCGCCAGCATCTGCTTGACTGGATGCTTGGCCGCTACCTCAAAAAGCCGGTCGCGAAACTGGACGCGCCGGTACGCGCGATCCTGCGCGCCGGGCTGGCGCAGGCCTGCTTTATGGCGGTGCCGCTGCCGGCCGCCGTCAACGAATCGGTCAAGCTGACCCGCGCGTATGGCAAATCAAGCGCTTCCGGCATGGTCAACGCCGTGCTGCGCCGCGCCGCGGCGCTGAAACCGCAGGCCGCTGATTTTAAGGACCTGCCGGGGCGGCTGGAGATTTATTACAGCCTTTCCACCCCGGTGGCCGCATTGCTGGCCGGGCAGTACGGGGCGGAGGCGCAGGATATCGCGGCGGCGTTTTACGCCCCGCAGCCTACCTGGATACGCGTCAACACACTCAAAACAACCGACGCCGCCCTCGCCGAAGCGCTGAGAGGGGAGGGCTGCGAAGTCTCTCCCGGCCCCTGGCCCCACTGCCTGCGGGTGGGCTTCCCGGCGTCCCCGGCCGCCACCGAAGCCTTTGCGCGCGGCGAGTACCATGTGCAGGGCCTGCCCAGCCAGCTGGCCGCCGAATGTATCGGCGCGCAGCCGGGCATGCGCGTGCTGGACCTGTGCGCTGCGCCGGGCGGCAAAAGCCTGACCATGGCCGAAGCCATGCGGGACGAGGGCGAACTCCTGGCAGGGGAGGCGGTCCCCGCCCGCCTGCCGCTGCTGGAGCAGGCGTTCGCGCGGTGCGGTGTGCGCTGTGCGCGCGCGTTCGGCGGCGATGCCTCCCGATCGGACCCGGCCCTGGCGGCCCGCCCGTTTGACCGCGTGCTGTGCGATGTGCCGTGCTCCGGCCTCGGCGTGATCGGTAAAAAGCCGGACATCCGCTATAAGGACCTGGCCGGGCTGGACGATTTGACGGCGCTGCAGGCCGCGATATTGCAAAACGGCGCTTCGTATCTTGCCCCGGGCACCAGGCTCGTCTATTCGACCTGCACGATCAACCGCGGTGAAAACGAGGCGGTCGTGCGCGCTTTCCTGGAAAAAGAACCGAACTTTGTTCTTGAAAAACCGGAAATGAGCCTGCCCGGCGCGCAGGACACCGGTTTCGGCACGCTGTTCCTGCCGCACCGGACCGGTACCGATGGCTTCTTTGTGGCGGTGCTTGCCAAAACCAAAGGCTGAATTTCGAAAAATTTACATGTTTTCTTTACCAAATTGCAACCCACAGGCTGGATTTTTGTGGTATAGTAAAGAGAGGTGATTTTGGATGGACCCCGTATGCCTGACAGACCTGACCCTGCCGGAACTGACAGAATACCTGGCACAGCTGGGTCAACCGGCTTTCCGTGCCAAACAGATCTTCAAGTGGGTCCACCAGAAGCTCATCACCGATCTGGACGCAATGACCGACCAGCCCAAAGCGCTCCTGCAGCAGCTGCATGAACGCTGCACGCTGGCGGCGCCTGCGATCCGCCGCCGCCAGCAGTCCAAGGACGGCACCGTCAAGTATCTGCTTGAGATGGCGGACGGCAACTGCATTGAAACGGTGCTCATGCGCTACCACTACGGCAACACCGTGTGCGTGTCCACCCAGGTGGGCTGCGCGATGGGCTGCCGGTTCTGCGCTTCGACCCAGGCGGGCCGCGTGCGCGACTTGACCCCCGGCGAGATCGCCGCCGAAATCTATACCGCCCAGCGTGACACCGGCGAGCGCGTCTCCCATATCGTGCTCATGGGCATTGGGGAACCGCTGCACAACTTTGACAATGTGCTCAAGTTCCTCACGCTGATCTCCTGCCCGGAAGGCGTCAACATCGGCATGCGCAACATCAGCCTGTCCACCTGCGGCCTTGTGCCCAAAATCGACGAGCTGGCCAGCCACAAACTGCAGCTGACGCTGTCCATCTCGCTGCACGCGCCGGACAATGCCGTGCGCAGCAGCATGATGCCGGTCAACGATGCATACCCGCTTGAAAAGCTGATCCCTGCCTGCCGCCGGTACCAGAAGATCACCGGGCGGCGCATCAGTTTTGAATACTCGATGGTCCGCGGCGTCAACGACTCCCCGGCCATGGCGCGCAAGCTTGCGGATTTGATCCGCGGTATGGGCGCGCACGTCAATCTCATCCCGATCAACCCGGTGGACGGCAGCCCGTATTCCGCCACCGACGAGGAGAATATCCGCCGGTTCCGCCAGATGCTTGAAGACCTCGGCGTCAACGCCACTGTGCGCCGCCGTCTCGGCGCGGATATCAGCGCGGCCTGCGGGCAGCTGCGGCGCGAGGATGCCGCGGCCGCCCGGGAAGAAAAGGAAAGGAAAGATCCATGAAGATCGCAGGTCAAACCGACATCGGAAGCTGCCGGCAGGAAAACCAGGACAATTTCTGTGCCCGGCAGCTGACGGACGGCTCCGGCTGGGGGGTCGTGTGCGACGGTATGGGCGGGGTCAAGGGCGGCCGTGTGGCTTCCTCCATCGCCACCGCCAGCCTGATGCAGTATTTTGACCGCCAGCTGCGCACCCTGCGCCATGGCGAGGAAAAGCAGTTCATCCTGCACGGGTTCGACATCACCAACCGCGCCGTGTACGAGAAAGCGACCTCTGACCCCGAAATGCTCGGCATGGGCACAACCGGCGTCTGTGCGTATGTATTCGGCAATATGGCCCACGTCGTCCATGCGGGCGATTCCCGCGCCTATCTCTGGCGGGGCGGCGAAATGACCCAGCTCACGCGGGACCATTCTATGGTCCAGCAGCTGGTGGACAGCGGCCAGATCACGCGGGAACAGGCAGCCATGCACCCGCAGAAAAACCTTATCACCCGCGCGCTGGGGGTCTCGTCCTTCATCGTGCCGGAATATAACCGCTGTGAAGTGAAGGCGGGCGATATCCTGCTGCTGTGCACCGACGGGCTGACCAATATGGTCCCCGACGCCGAGATCGCCCTGATCCTGCAGGAGACCGCATTTTTTGACGCACCCCGCATCCTGATCGACCGCGCGCTGCGCGGCGGCGGGCAGGACAACATCACCGTGCTGCTGTTGGGCGTGGAAAGTACCGATCAAACAAGGGAGGACGCAAATGGATAACCTGATTGGCAAAAAGCTGGACGGCCGCTATCTGATCGAAAGCCTGATCGGCGTGGGCGGCATGGCCAACGTGTATAAAGGCCGCGATGTGCGCACCAACAACGCCATTGCGGTCAAGGTGCTCAAGGAAGAATTCCTGGGCAACGAGGAGCTGGTACGCCGCTTCAAGAATGAGTCCAAGGCCATCTCGATCCTCGACCATCCCAATATCGTCAAGGTCTACGACGTCTCCGTTACCGACCAGCTGCAATATATCGTGATGGAGTATATCGACGGCATCACGCTGAAAGAATACCTCAAGCAGCGCGGCGGCGCGCTGACCTGGAAAGAGGTCGTGCATTTCGCCACGCAGGTGCTCGGCGCGCTGGACCACGCCCATTCCAAGGGGATCGTCCACCGCGACGTCAAGCCGCAGAACATCATGCTGCAGGCCGACGGTTCCATCAAGATGATGGATTTCGGCATCGCCCGCTTCTCCCGCGCGCAGAGCCAGACTGTCAGCGACAAGGCCATCGGCTCGGTGCATTATATCAGCCCCGAGCAGGCCAAGGGCGACCGCACCGATGCGCGCACCGACATCTACTCGGTCGGCGTCATGCTGTACGAAATGCTGTCCGGCAGCCTGCCGTTTGACGGCAGCGGCACGGTGTCCATCGCCATCATGCAGATCTCCGAAAAGCCGAAGCCGCTGGCCCAGGTGGCGCCGAACGTGCCGGAAGGCCTGCGCCAGATCACCGAGAAGGCGATGGAGAAGGACCCGGCCGACCGCTACCAGAGCGCGGCCGAAATGCTCGAAGCCATCCAGGCGTTCAAGCAGAACCCCAGCATCCGCTTTGAGTATGAGTATAATACCCAGGATTCTCCCAGCAAGACCATCAACAAGGTTGTCACCAGCAGCCACAGCGCCACCAAGAGCGGGATCAGCACCCAGCAGGCACGGCGCACCGGCACCATCCCGCCCGTGGGGAAAGGCAAAGGCGTGAAAAAGTCAGCGGCCCGCCGCGGCGCGGCGGTCAAGGAGCGGCGCTTCTCCGTGCTGCCCATCTTCTTTGGTATGGCGGTGGCCTTTGTCATCGGTGCGGCCATCCTTGTGTACCTGATCTTTACCAATTCCAGCAACCCGCTGTTCTCCAACCGCGCCAACGTCCAGCTCATCGACTTTGTCGGCCAGACCGAGGATGAATTCCGCGCTTCCGATTATTTCGCCCAGCTCACGCCGGACATCGTCTATGAGTATAACTCAATGTACCCGGAAGGGACCATCTTCCAGCAGACGCCGGCCGCAGGGCGTACCGTCAAGGAGCGTCAGAAGATCACGCTCAAGGTCAGCCGCGGCACCGAGATTATCAGCCTGCCCGATGTGGCCGGTTATGACCGCGATACCGCCAAGCAGACGCTGGTTGATCTGGGCGTCTCCGTGTCGACCCGGCGCGAGACAAACGACAGCGTAGCCGAAAACACGGTCATCCGCACCGAACCGGCGGCGGGCAGCCAGGTCGAAGGCGGCTCCACCGTCACGATGTATGTGGCCAAGCCCACCCGCACGACCACGGCCTATGTGCCCTCGGTCCAGGGGCTTGACGAGGCCTCCGCCCGCAGCTCGGTCAACGCGGCCAACCTGGTCCCGGCCGTGCGTGAGGTCAGCAGCAGTCTGCCGGAAGGCACCGTCATCAGCCAGAGCCCGTCTGCCGGCGAGCAGGTCTCGCTGTACAGCGTGGTCGTGCTGCAGGTCTCGAGCGGCGTGCCTTCGGCCACCCCGGCCCCGACCCCGGTCCCGCAGGTCAACGGCGACCCCAATACAGTGCTTAAAGAATGGTGGGAGGACCTCGGCAACGGCAACAGCGAGCGCCGCTGGAAGACCGGCGACGGCAACGTTTACGGCGAGCAGAGCGGCTTCTTGTACCACGAGGGATGATGGCGTATATCACAAAGGGCATCGGCGGCTTTTATTATGTGCGCACGGACAGCGGCGTTGTCGAATGCCGTGCCCGCGGGATCTTCCGCAAACGCGGCGTCACGCCGGTGGCGGGGGATAACGTGCGCCTTTCGGCGGACGGCACGACCATCGACGAGATCCTGCCGCGCAAAAATGTCTTTATCCGTCCGCCAGTCGCCAACCTGGACGTGCTGTTCATTGTGGCCAGCACCACCCAGCCGGTGCCCAGCACCCGCATTTTGGACGAACTGACGGCTGCCGCTGTGTATAAAGACGTGCAGCCGGTGCTCGTCATCACCAAGGCGGACCTGGCGGCCGCCGATCAGCTGGTCGCCTGCTACGCCCAAAGCATGATCCCGATCGTGCTGCTGCACTACGATACCGGCGAGGGCCTGGATACGCTGCGCGGCTACATCCGCGGGCATTTGTGCGCGTTTTGCGGCAATTCCGGCGTCGGCAAATCGACGCTGCTCAATGCGCTGGACCCCGCCCTGCACCGCGAGACCGGCGGCATCAGCCAGAAGCTCGGTCGCGGCCGCCACACCACCCGTGAAGTCGAGATCTTTGAGAGCTGCGGCGGCCGCATTGCGGATACCCCCGGCTTTGCCAGCCTCGAGGCGCAGAAGCTCGCCCGCATCCCCAAGGAAGACCTGCAGCACGCTTTTCCGGAGTTCGGGCCCTATTTCGGCCGCTGCCGTTTTACCGGCTGCTCGCACCGCAGCGAGACCGGCTGCGCGGTGCGCGCTGCTTTGGCCGAAGGGAAGATCGCGCCCAGCCGCTATGAAAGTTACCTTGCCATGTATGAGGAAGCCAGCCAACGAAAGGAGTGGGAGCGGTGACGCCGCTGCAGCAGGCCGCGCCCGTCCGGGCCGTCGTTCTCTCGGCGGTGCCGGTCAGCGCTTCCATGGCCGCGTATCTGGAACCGGGCGCGTTCATCGTTGCCTGTGACGCAGGCTACCGCAACGCCGAAACGCTCGGCGTTGTGCCGGACCTGATTGTGGGCGATTTCGATTCCGCGCCCCAGCCCCCCGTGCGGCACGAGCACACCATCGTGCTGCCCCATGTCAAGGATGATACCGACACCCACTTTGCCGCCCGCTGGCTGTGGCAGCACGGCTGCCGGGAAGTGACCTTCCTCGGCGCGCTGGGCGGCCAACGTTTTGAACATACGGTCGCCAACCTGCATACGGCGCTGTTTTTGGCCAAAAACGGCGTGCAGGTTCTGCTGGCGGACGAGCGCAGCGAGCTGCGCATCCTCTGCCCGGGGCAGCCGATGACGCTGGAACGAAAAGGCTGGACCTATCTTTCGCTGTTTCCGCTCGACGGTCCGTTGACCGGCGTCGAAGAGCAGGGGGTGTTTTACCCGCTGCAGGACGCTGTGCTCACGCCCGATTATCCGCTCGGCGTCAGCAACGAGTTCACGGCCCCGCAGGCTGTGCTCTCCTGCCGCGCCGGTCATGGGCTGGTCGTCTTGTCCCGCGCAGACACGCTCTAGCCGCGGAACCGCATACCGCCCGCCTGCATAGTATGGCACGGTAAGGTTTCCCGGCCGCACGCTTCAGGGCGTGCCCGGCCCCGCTGAAAGGGAGGTGCCGTTATGCGGATCGTCATCGTCAAATGTCCGCCCGCGCTGCGCTGGCTGCTGCGGGCCGTCTTTAAAGTCTGAAAAACTGCGCCGCCCGGCACGACTTTCCTCGTGCCGGGCGGCGTTTTATTTTGTCCTGCCTTCGCATATAGATGCAGCGAAAGCCGGCAACGGCCTGTACATTGCAAAAGGGAGGACTTGCATGATGGAACTGAAGGTGCTCAACAACACCCTGACCGCCTACAGCGGCCGGTGGGAGACGAGGCTGGAGCTGCCGGTGGAGGCGGAGATCTTGATCCCCGATTACCTTCCCGCCGTGTTCAAGATCGTCAAATGCCGCCTGGAACCGGTCGTTTTGCACAACGACCTGACCGGCGCCCGCTGGCAGGGCGACGGCTACCTGCGCTGTACGGTGTTTTACCAGTCGGACGAGGCCGGGGCGCGGCTGTGGCGCACCGAACAGAAGGTGCGCTTTGAAAAGACGGCCGAGCTCCCCGCCGGCCGCTATGCGCCCGGTCCCGCGGCGCTGGGCGGGGAGACCGAATACTGCAACTGCCGCGCCGTCAGCGAGCGCCGCATCGACATCCGCGGCGCGTATACGCTGAGCGTGGCCGCGCTGGCGCTGGAAGAGCAGGAGCTGCCCGCCTCGCTGTCCGGCTGCGGGATCGAGCAGCGCCCGCTCACTTTGTGCGGCGTCACACCGGCTGCGGCGGCCGAAAAGCTCTATACGGCCCAAACCACCCTGCCGCTGCCCGGCGACGGCGAGGCCATTCTGGAAATCGGCGGCGTCTATGTGCCGCAGAGCGCTACCGTACAGACCGGCCAGGTCAGCGCCCAGGGCACGCTGCGGCTGGAAGCCGTCTGGCGCGCCGCCGGGGAGGAAGAATTCACCGTGCGGCAGAAGGAACTGACGGTGCAGCAGACAATGGAGGTGGAGAACGCCGCCGAAGGGGACACCTGCTGCTGTTGGGGCGAGGTGCTTTCGGCCACGCTGACCGCCCCGGAAACAGGCCGCGGCGATCCCGAGCTCACGGTCCAGTGGAAGCTGCATGCCGAGCTGTGGCGGCCTGTTCACAGCGCGCTGGTGGCCGACGCGTATTCGACCGAGTGCGAGACCAGGCTGACGATGGCGCCCTGCCGCCTGCTGCAGACCAGCGCCGTCGTGGAGGAAACGGCGCTGGCTGCGGCGGAGGATGACCTGCCCGACCCGGATACGGAGGTGCGCGGCTGCTTTGTGACGCTGGGGCCGCCCCAGGCGGAAGCGGCGGAAGGCGCGCCGCAGCCTGCCGTGCGCCTGGGCGGGCGCGGCGTGGCCCATGTGCTGTGCGCCGACAGCCGCGGCGAGCTGACCTGTTATGACAAGCCGTTTTCCTGGCAGCTGCCCGAAACCTGGCCCGGCGTTCCGGAAACATTTGTGCCGCGCCTGTCCGCGGCGGCGGTGCGCGTCAATTCCAGCCGCAGCGGCGGCCGGCTGCGCGTGGAGGCGGAGATCGCCGTGCACGGTATGCTGCTGGCCGTGCAGAGCTGCGAGGCGGTCGGCGCTGTCGAACCGGGGGAAGCTTTTGACAAGGGCGCGGACGGCCCGGCGCTGTATCTCTATTACGCCGAAGCGGGCGAACGACTGTTCGACATAGCCAAGCGTTACCATGCCCGGGTGCGGGACCTGGCGGCGGCCAACCGGCTGGAAAGCGGACCGGAAGCCCCGCAGACGACGGCGGAGGCCGCCTGCCTGCTGGTCCCGGCCGCACGGTGAGAGAGGGGGAGAGAACGTGACCCAGGAACAGATCTACAAAACCATCGCCCGGCGCACCGGCGGCGATATCTATATCGGCGTGGTGGGGCCGGTGCGCAGCGGCAAAAGCAGCTTTATCAAACGCTTTGCCGAACAGATGCTGCTGCCGCACATTGCCAGCGAGGCCCAGCGCACCCGCGCGCAGGACGAACTGCCGCAGTCGGCCGCCGGGCGTACGATCATGACGACCGAACCCAAATTTATCCCCGAGCAGGCGGTCGAGGTTGAGCTTTCGGGCGGCGGCAGCTTCCGCGCCCGCATCATCGACTGTGTCGGCTATATGGTGGACGGCGCGCTCGGGCATGAAGAGGACGGCGCGCCGCGCCTGGTCAAAAGCCCCTGGTTTGAAGAAGCCGTTCCGTTCGACCAGGCAGCCGAGACCGGGACACGCCGCGTCATCCGCGAGCACGCCACCATCGGGCTGGTCATGACGACTGACGGTTCCGTCGCAGACCTGCCGCGCCAGGCCTATGTTGAAGCGGAGCGGCGCATCATTGCCGAACTGGAGGAGATCGGCAAGCCGTATCTGATTTTGCTCAACTGCGTATCGCCCGAAAGCGAGGCGAGCCGCGCCCTGGCCGCCAGCCTGGAGGAAAGCTATGGCCGCCCGGTCGTGCCGCTCAACTGTCTGGAAGTCACGGCCGCGCAGATCGACGAGATCCTGCAGAAACTTCTGTATGAATTCCCCGTGCGGGAGATGGCCGTGGCCATGCCGCCCTGGGTCACGATGCTTGAACCCGGCCACTGGCTGCAGAGCGCCATTTATGAAGCCCTGCTCGCTTTTGGCGCCCGGACGCACAAGATGGGCCAGGTGCGCGGCAACCTGCCGGCTGACTGTGAGTATATCACCGGCGCGGCGCTGACCGGCATGGACCTGGCCACCGGCAGCGTGCGGCTCAAGCTCACGCTGGCACAGGATCTCTTTTATAAGATACTCGGCGAACAGACCGGCCTTACGATCGTCGACGAGGCCAGCCTGCTGCCCTGCGTCGTGGAGCTGGCCAAAGCCAGGCGCGCCTACGAAAAGATCCGCGGCGCGCTCGAGCAGGTCGAAGCGGGCGGATATGGCATCGTGATGCCGGGGCTGGAAGAACTCAAACTGGAAGAACCGCAGATCGTGCGGCAGGGCGGGCAGTACGGCGTGCGGCTGTGCGCCAGCGCGCCGTCTTTGCACATCATGCGCGCGACCATCCACACCGAACTTTCGCCCACCGTCGGCAGCGAGGAACAGGGCGAGGAACTCATCCGTGACCTGCTCAAAGACTTTGAAGGCGACCCCGGCAAGCTGTGGGGGACGAACATCTTCGGCAAAAGTCTCAACGAGCTGGTCAACGAAGGGCTGCAGGCCAAGCTGCTGCACATGCCGCAGTCGGCGCGCAGCCGCCTGCAGACAACGCTCGAGCGCATCATCAACGAAGGCTGCGACGGCCTGATCTGCATTCTTTTGTGAGGGAGAGGGGAGTGGAGCCGATGCGTCTGCGCTGGCCCTGCGGGTCTTTACGGCGGGACGCGGCCGCCCGCCGGGCCCGCGCCGCGGCGGTCGAATCGCTGCGGCAGACCTACCGCGCGCTGCGCGCGAACGACAGCGCTTTTCAGATGGCGCAGGACCGCCTGGCGGTCGAACAGCTGATCTATGAACGCGCGGCGCTGGAATGCCGCTGCCGCGCGCTGCTGCGTGAACTGCGGGGAGGGCGCGCATGACGCCCGCCGCCTGGGCGGCCGCCGCTTTGTGCACGGTGGCGGTGGGGCGCGCGGCAGCGGCCGGGCGCCGCCCGCTGTCAGCGCTGTTCGGCAGCGCTTTGTGCGGGGCGGCGGGGCTTGCGGCGGTGGCGCTGCTTTCGCCGCTGACCGGCGTCAGCCTGCCGCTCAACCCGCTGACCGGGTTTGCCGCCGCCGTGCTGGGCCTGCCCGGTGTGGTCACGCTGCTTTTTCTGCAGGTCCTGCTTTGAAACGGCCAACAAAAAGCCCGGCGCAGGGGGTGTCCCTGTGCCGGGCTTTTTGTATGGTGAAGAATAAACGACTGGACCGTAAGCCGGGTTCTGTATTAAACGACGATCTATCTTGACCTTGCGTTGCCGCAAGGCTCCGCCCGCGGGCCGCGGGGGTCCGCCGGCATGCCATCTCCGGGACGTGCGAGGCTTCCACATATGTCCCATACGGATGTTGCTTCTGACAGGGTTTACATAGCCGCAAAGTCGCCAGTGCGCTGGTGAGCTCTTACCTCGCCTTTCCATCCTTACCGCGCCAAAGCACGGCGGTTTCTTTCTGTTGCACTTTCCCTGGGGTCGCCCCCGGCTGCCGTTAGCAGTTGCCATGCCTCTGTGAAGCCCGGACTTTCCTCAGGCCGCGGCTGTCGCCAGCCGGCGGCCCGCCGCCGTATGTTCCACTCGTTCCTTACATTTATACCATAACTATTAAATTTTGGCAAGCGGTTTGCAAGCACTGGCGGTTTGTGCTATAATGGCGAACGTATAAGTATGGGGAAAGGGGCGTTGTGCGGCTGTGGCAGCGCTGTGTTATACGGTGCCGCCCGCGGCGGACGGCGTCCGCCTGGGCGTGTTCCTGCGCGCGCAGGGGGTCAGCGCCTCCTGCATCAAGGCGGTCAAGCATCAGGGCGAAGGCTTTTTTGCCGACGGCCGCCCGCTGCACACCGACCAGCCGGTCCGCGCCGGGCAGCGCATCACCTTTGCGCTGCCGCCGGAACCGCCCACCGCGGTGCAGCCGCAGCCGGTACCGTTTTCCCTGCTGTACGAAGATGAATTTACCGCCCTGGTGGATAAGCCAGCCGGGATCGCGGTGCACCCCACGCTGAACCACAGCGGCGGCACGCTGGCCAACGGCTGGCTGTACCACCTGCAGCAGCAGGGGCGGGCCGGGGTATTCCGGCCGGTCAACCGCATCGACAAAAACACCAGCGGCCTGGTGCTGCTGGCGCAGAACGCGTTTTCGGCCCCGGCGCTGGCGGCCAGCGCGGAGAAATGCTACCTCGCGCTGGCGGAGGGCGTCATAAGCGCAGACCTCTGCGAGATCGACGCGCCCATCGCCCGCCGCGGCGATTCGATCATCGGCCGCTGTGTGCGGGCGGACGGCAAGCCCAGCCTGACCCGTGTGCGGGTGCTGGCGGCGGGCGGGGGGCACACCCTGCTGGCCTGCCGCCCGGTCACGGGCCGCACCCACCAGATCCGCGTACATCTTTCATCCCTGGGGCATCCGCTGGCCGGGGATACGCTTTACGGCGGCCACACCGGCTTGCTGGCGCGGCATGCGCTGCACTGCGCGGCCATGCGGTTCAAAGACCCTGTCACCGCGCAGGTGCGGGCGTTTTACTGCCCGGAACCGGCCGATATGGCGTCGGCCCTCGCCGCCTGCGGCCTGCCGCGGGGCGAAGCGCTGCGCGCTTTGCTGGCGGACGAATGTCCGCGCTTTTCTCAATGCACGCGCCCGGCGCGGGAAGGAGAACACCTTTGAAAACATCCCAACTTGAAGATAAGACCCGGCGCAGGCAGCGCAAAGGCCCCGGCCGTTTTGCGCTCTGGCTGGATGACGTCCGCTGCCGCCGCACGGTCAGCGCCTGGAAGCGGCGCACCCGCAAACAGGCCCGCCGCCACCGCACGCGGGCGTATTTGCAGAACCTGCCCCATGCGGGCGTGATCGGCGACACGCTGTATCTGACCGGGTTCTGGGTCGAATACGGCCTTGTCTGTGCGGGCCGCGGCGTGGCCAAAACGCTGCAGGCGGTCGTCAACCAGGCGCTGCACCTTCTTGTGCTGGTGCTGCGCCCGTTTCTGCTGGGCATCATGACGCTCGCAGGGGACCTGAGCGAGCCGTTCCGCCGCATGCATTCCGGCGTGCGCCATATGGGGGAACTCTCGCAGGTGCTGGAGCAGGAGGACAGCCGGGACATCCGGCGCGAGAAATTCCGCTATTTCCGCCGCGGGGCCAAGCTGTATTTCCCGGTCGTACTCAACGCGCTGTCCTACCTTTTGCCGGTGGCGGCCGCCGTGGGGCTTTTCTGCCTTGTGCAGTCGCGCCTGAGCGTCAACTATGTGCTGGACGTCATGGTCAACGGTGAACCGGTCGGCAGCGTTTCGAGCGAACAGGTGTTTGAGAGCGCCCGAGACGACGTCCAGGGGCGTATCCAGACCGCGCAGAGCCTGCTGGGGGAAACCGATACGGAGGCTTTGCAGATGGAACTGGAGCCGACATATACCCTGGCCATCGGCGACGGCGCCATGACCGAACTCGAGGTCGCCAACGCGATCCTCGGCGCTTCCGGGACCGCCATCAGCGAGGGGACCGCCGTCTACATCGACGGCAGCCTGCGTTTTGTCACGCAGGACGGCGACCATCTGCGCGCTTTCCTGGAAGCGCTCAAGCGCCCGTATGAGGACGCGTCGGACCAGAACCTGCGCGTCGGCTTTGTACATGACATCCAGCTCATCGACGGCCTCTATCTGCAGGATTCCGTTGTGCCGTACAAAGAAGTTCTTGCCGCATTGAACGAGGGCGGCGGGACCGAGACCTATACGGCGGAGGAAGGCGACACCGTGCAGACGGCTGTCGACGCCAGCGGCGTGTCCTGGGATTCGATCGCCGCGCTCAACCCCGACCTGACGAGCCTGGACGAGGAACTGCCGGCGGGGACCGAGGTCGTCACCGGCGTCACTTCGCCCGAACTGCTGCAGGTCAAGGTCGTGCGCCGGGAAAGCTACACGAGCGTGATCCCGTATGATACGATCGAAACCGAAAGCGATGAGTATGATTTCGGCGAGACGATCGTCACCAGCGAGGGCGCGGACGGCCTGCAGGAGATCACCCAGGACGTCACCTACATAGACGGCGTGCAGACCGATATCAACACCGTCTCGGTCGTGACGCTGCAGGAACCTGTCAGCGAGTATGTGACCAAAGGCACCCACCTCAAGAGCGGCATGACCGCCACCTACGGTTCCGGCGAATGGATGTGGCCGGTGCCGCAGTATACCTATGTCAGCCGCTGGATGAGCTCCTACCACAAGGGCGCGGACATCTGCGCGCCCTACGGCGTGCCGATCTACGCCTCGGATTCCGGCGTCGTGGTCACGGCGGGCTACCACTACAGCTACGGCAACTATGTCGTCATCGACCACGGCAACGGCTGGCGCACGCTGTACGGGCACATGTCGTCGCTTGGCTGTTCGAGCGGCCAGGCCGTCCAGCGCGGGCAGGTCATCGGCTATATCGGTTCGACCGGCAACTCCACCGGCAACCACTGCCATTTTGAAATGTACCAGAACGGCTCGCTGGTCAGCGCGCGCAATTTCTTCGGCGGCATGTAAATTCCGCCAAAGCGCCCAATTTTTTGCAGGGGAACGGCAGGTTTTTTACCCAAAGCTTGCAAATAATAAAGGCGGTACTTTTCAAATGTGAAAAAAAGATGTATAATAAATCCAAGAATGTGGTCTGGCGGGCCTGCTCCCGTCCTGTCAGCGTCAGGGGCCGGACCGTACAACTCAAAGGAGAGTAACCACTTGGAGAAGTTTGTGATTCGCGGCGGAACCCCTCTTTCGGGGGATGTTGTCATCGGCGGCGCCAAAAATGCGGCGGTGGCCATTCTGCCGGCCACCATCCTGGCGGCGGACAAATGCCTGATCGAGAACCTGCCCTGCATCAGCGATGTGATGGCCTCGCTGCAGATCCTCAGCGAGCTGGGGGCCAGCATCCGCATGATCAGCAAGAGCACCTATGAGATCGACACGACCCATATCAACTGCACCGAGGTCTCCAACGAGCTTTCGCGGCAGATGCGCGCCAGCTATTACTTCCTCGGCGCGCTGCTCGGCCGTTTCGGCACCGGGCAGGTGGCCATGCCGGGCGGCTGCAACCTGGGCCCGCGCCCCATCGACCAGCACCTCAAGGCTTTCACGGCGCTCGGCGCGGAAGATTCGGTCGAGTATGGCATGATCCGCGTCAACGCCAAACAGCTGCAGGGCAACCGTGTGTTTTTCGACACAGTCTCGGTCGGCGCGACCATGAACGCAATGCTCGCCGCCGTCAAGGCGGAAGGGCTGACCGTGCTTGAAAACGTCGCGCGCGAGCCGCATATCGTGGACCTGGCCAACTGCCTGAACATGATGGGCGCGGATATCCACGGCGCGGGCACCGATGTGATCAAGATCCGCGGCGTGAAGGAGCTGCACGGCTGCAACTATTCGATCATCCCGGACCAGATCGAGGCCGGGAGTTATATGGTCGCGGCCGCCATCACCAAAGGCGACGTGCTGCTGCACAATGTGATCCCCAAGCATATGGAGCCGATCACGGCCAAGCTGCGCGCCGCGGGCTGTCAAATTGAAGAATATGACGACAGCATGCGCATCACGCGCACCGGGGCGCTCAAGCCTCTCAAGATCAAAACGATGCCGCACCCCGGCTTCCCGACCGATATGCAGCCGCTGATGACCGTGCTGCTCTGCCTGGCCGAAGGCACCTCCATCGTGACCGAAGGCATCTGGGAAAACCGCTTCCGCTATGTAGACGAACTCATCCGCATGGGGGCCAACATCCAGGTGGACGGGCAGGTCGCGGTGATCGAAGGCGTCAAACAGCTCATGCCTGCCCCGCTGCGGGCGCTGGACCTGCGCGCCGGTGCGGCGATGGTCATGGCGGCGCTGGCGGCGGACGGTGTCAGCGAGGTCGACGAGACCATCCACATCGAGCGCGGCTACGAGAACATCGTGGAGAAGCTGCAGGCGCTCGGCGCGGATATCCGCCGTGTGGAGACGCCGGTCAACGCCGTCACCCGTGCAATGTGACGGGGGCATCCATGGCGCTTTTTACAACTTTATATTCCGGCTCCTCCGGCAACTGTGCGGTCGTGCAGCAGGGGGGGCGCTATCTGCTGATCGACATGGGCAAGAGCTGCCGCACAACGCTGCGCGCGCTCAGCAGCCTTGGCCTGGCGGTCGCGGACTGTGACGGCGTGCTCATCACCCATGAGCACGCCGACCATGTCAGCGGGCTGGACACCTTCCTCAAACATTACAGCGTGCCGGTGTTCGGCTGTGCCGATACGCTCGACATGCTCGATTCCCGCGGGGTGCTGCCCCCGGCGATCGACGCGGTGGCCATGGATGGCCGTACCGAGGATATCGGCGGTTTTCAGGTTACATCTTTCCCGACCAGCCACGACGTGCCCTGCTGCGGGTATCGCATCCAGGCGGCGGACGGGCATACGATGGCGCTGGCCACCGACCTTGGCATCCTGACCCCGGTGGTGGAGCAGCATCTGGCCGGGTGCAGCCTGGTTGCGCTGGAAGCCAACTACGACGCGTTCAGCCTGCATGGGGGGCCATACCCCTATTACTTAAAAGTCCGCATCGCCAGCGACCGCGGCCACCTGGACAACCGCGCCTGTGCGGCGGCGATCCTGGACCTGATCCAGGACGGCTGCCGGAAGTTTGCGCTCTGCCATTTGAGCCAGACCAACAACAGCCCGGAGCTGGCTTTGACGACCGTCTACAATGTGCTGCTGGCGGCCGGTATCCAGCCGGGCCGCGATGTGCAGATCCAGGCGCAGGCGCGCAATGAGGTCAGCCCATGGCTGGAGTTCTGACAGATATACGGATATTTTGACCGGACAAGAGAAGGCGCATTGACGCCTTCTTTTTTGTGCTTTGCCTGCGGGCGCGGGAGGGAAAGGTATGCAGAATATGGATCTGATCTGTGTGGGGAAGCTCAACGCCCCGTATTTTGCAGCCGGCGTTGCCGAATACCAGAAGCGTCTGGCCGCTTTCTGCCGCTTCCGAATCATCGAACTGCCCGAAGCGCCGCTGCCGGACAAAAACGCCAGCCCGGCGCAGATTGAAAAAGCGCTGGAAAAGGAAGGCAAAGCGATCCTGGCCGCCGTGCGCAAAGGCGCCTGCCTTGTTGCCCTGTGCGTGGAGGGCAAACAGATCTCCAGCGAGGAGCTGGCAGCGCAGATCGAGCGCCAGGCGCTGAGCGGGGCGGGGGACATGGCCTTTGTGATCGGCTCCTCCCACGGGCTGGCCCCTGCGGTCAAGGCGGCCGCAAACGCGCGCATCTCGCTCGGGCGCATCACGCTGCCGCACCAGCTTGCACGGCTGGTGCTGGCCGAACAGCTCTACCGCGCCTGTACGATCAACGCCGGGATGAAGTATCACAAGTAAAACAGATAAATGCGGCGCCCGCCGCCCTGCCGGTGCAGGGGACGGGCGCCGCATTTTGCGTGTTTTAAGCGGTCAGCTTCAATATTTCAGCGCTTCCAGGTTTTTGATGTACGGCGTATCGAGGGCGTTGGCCATCGGGGCCTGCGCCTTGTACTTCGTCAGCATCGCCGCGCTGCGGGCCGGGTCGGCCAGCGTACCGGCGCCGGCAATGCAGCCGCCCGGGCAGGCCATGCCTTCCAGCAGGTAGCCGTTGTACTTGCCGGCCTTGGCCATCATCATCATCTTGCGGCAGTCCGCAAGACCCTGGGCCGAAGCGACCTTGACCTCGCGGTCGGGGTCCAGCTTGTGGATCGCATTGACAACAGCCTGGGCCACGCCGCCGGACACCGCAAAGCCGCGGCCGTCGCCGCTGGCGTCGTCGAAGTTGTCGTTCGGGTCGTCCGGCAGAGCGTTGAAGTCGATCTCCTTGGCCTCGAACAGGCCCATCAGCTCCTCAAAGGTCAGAACAAAGTCGACCTCGCTGCGCACCGAGCGGCGGCTGGCCTCCAGCTTCTTGGCGGCGCAGGGGCCGACGAAGCAGATGCGGGCGTCCTTGTCCTCTTTCTTGATCAGGCGGGCGGTCAGCACCATCGGGGTCATGGTCATGCTGATGCACTCGGCATAATCGGGGAACAGCTTCTTGGCCATCACGCTCCACGCCGGGCAGCAGGAGGTGCCCATGAACGGCAGTTTCTCCGGCACTTCTTTCATGAAGTCCTTGGCCTCGTCGATTGTGCACAGGTCGGCGCCGATCGCGACTTCGGAGATACCGGCAAAGCCCAGCAGCTTCATCGCTTCACGCAGCTTGGCGGGGGTCATGCCGGGGAACTGGTTGACAAAGGCGGGCGCCACGATGGCGATGACGCGGTCGCCGCGCTTGATCGAGCGGATCAGCTGGAAAATCTGGCCCTTGTCGGCAATGGCGCCGAACGGGCAGTTGACCAGGCACATGCCGCAGGAAACGCACTTGCTGTAGTCGATCTCGGCGCGGCCGTATTTGTCGGAATGGATCGCATCCATGCCGCAGGCCTTGGCGCAGGGACGTTCCATACGCACAATGGCGTTGTACGGGCAGATCGCAACGCAGCGGCCGCACTTGATGCACAGGCTCTGGTCGATATGGCTCTTGCCGTTGCGGAAGCTGATGGCCTTCTTGGGGCAGACTTCCTGGCAGGGGTGCGCAAGGCAGCCCTGGCACAGGCCGGTGACCTTGATGGTTTTCTCCTCGCAGCGGTTGCAGGCGAACTTGATGACGTTGATGAGCGGCGGCTCATAGTACTTTTCGGCAATGACGCTCTCTTCCAGACCCTCGCTGGCCGAAACGCTCTCGTCGATCGGGCGCAGAGACAGGCCCATTGCCAGGCGGATGCGCTCGGAAACGATGGCTCTCTCCAGGAAGATGCTGCTGCGCAGACTCCGCTCTTCACCGGGGATGATCTGGTACGGCAGGTCATGCATCAGGTAGCGGAAGTCGTTCATGTCGTCGACTTCGTATGCCATCCGCGCCACTTCGGTGAACACTTTGCGCCGGATGTCCGTAACAGGGGTATAAATGCCTCTCATTGCGTTTTACTCTCCTTAATACGCAGATTGGGGGCCGCAGCGTTCCTGCCGTAGACCGGCAGCGCGCCTCCTACTAAAATACTACCAAGAACGGCCGCGTTTTGCAAGGGGAAAACGCGGAAAAACGGAACAGAAACCGAAAAAAGTACCCTGTAAAAGCGCGCATAAAGCGCGCCCGGCAGGGTACTTTGGCGGAACAAATCAAAAACAGGGTGCGAACGGGGCGCGGCGCGCCGCTCAGCCTTTCACGGCGGCGCGGCAGCGCTGGCCGTCCCATTCGCCCAGCGTCACGCGCACGATCTCGCCGCTGTGCCCCCCCGGCGCGTTCACAAGGACCGGCAGGTACTGCGGCGTATACCCGGTGAACAGGGTGGAGGAGAGCGGCGTTTCCAGCAGAACGTCGGCGCACTGCCCCAGCATGGCCCGGGCCACTTCGGCGCGCACGCGCTCGACCGCTTCGCCCATGCGGCGGCTGCGGGCTTCCTTTTCGTGCTCCGGCACCTGATCGGGGAAATCGTAGGCCGGGGTTCCGGAACGGCGCGAATAGGGGAACACATGTACCTTCAAAAAACGCTGGCCGAGGACAAAGCGCAGACTTTCCTCAAAGTCCGCCTCCGTCTCGCCGGGGAAACCCACGATCACATCGGTCGTGAAGCTGACCGGCGTCTGCCCGAACGCCTGCCGCAGCTTTTCGGCAATGTCGGCGTACTGTTCGGCCGTATAGGGGCGGCGCATCGCGCGCAGCGTTTTGCTGCAGCCGCTCTGCAGGCTCAGGTGGAACTGCGGGCACAGCTGCGGCACGGCGGCCAGCCGCCGGATCGTCTCGTCGTCGAGCATGTCGGGGTCAAGGCTGCCCAGGCGGATGCGCTCGATGCCCGGGACGGCCGCCGCGTGCTCGACCAGTTCGGCCAGCCCGGTGCCGGTGTCGCTGCCGTAGCTCGGCAGGCTGATGGCGGTCAGCACGACCTCCCGGTAACCGGCCCGGGCCAGCCGCTGCAGCTCGTCCAGGATGCTCGCCTCGCTGCGGCTGCGCACCGGGCCGCGCGCACGCGGGATGACGCAATAGGCGCACTGGCGGTTGCAGCCATCCTCCACCTTGACGAAAGCGCGGGTATGTTCGGCAAATTTGTCCAGCGGCAGTTCCTCAAACGCTTCGCCCTTGTGGTGCGGGCGGATATCCACCACCCGCTCGCACTCACCGTGCAGCACTTTTTCCACATCCTCCAGGATCGCGTGCCGGTTGCCGGAGCCGGTCACAACGTCCGCCTCCGGGATGGCGGCGGCCTCCTCCGGGAAGGCCTGGGGGTAGCAGCCGGTCAGCACGGTCACGGCCTGCGGATGCTCGCGCTTTTGCCGCCGCAGCCATTTGCGGCTTTTCTGGTCGCCGAAGTTGGTCACGGTGCAGCTGTTGACCACATACACATCGGCTTCTTCGCCCGGTTCCACCACCGTGTATCCGCTCGACTCAAACAGCTGCGCCAGCGCGCCGGTTTCGTTTTGGTTGACTTTGCAGCCCAGGGTATAAAAATTGACCCGCATCGTGTGTTCATCCTCGCTTTTGTGTTTACAAAGATATCCACATTATAACTAAAAACGCCGCAAAGCACAAGCGGCCATATTCCGGCAGCCGGGCGCATAGGATGGTGGTACAGACAGGAAAAGGGGGAACAGTTTGCCATGATGAAAAAGCTGCTTGCCGGGGTGCTGTGCTGGGGGCTGCTGTTCGCGGCGGCGCCGGCCGCCCGGGCGCTGACGGTCGAACCGGCTAGCGACCGGACCTTTGATCTGCCGTGCCAGGCGGCGATTTTGATCGACGAGGATTCCGGCACGGTCCTGTACGAAAAGAACGCCGACGAACAGCGCCCCGTCGCTTCCATCACCAAGGTCATGACGCTGCTGCTGACCTTTGAGGCGATGGAGGAAGGCCGCATCCGCGCAGACGATCTCGTTCCGGTCAGCGAACACGCCTACCACATGGGCGGCAGCCAGATCTGGCTCGAACCCGGCGAGCAGATGACGCTGGACGATATGCTCAAGGCCATCTGCATCGCTTCGGCCAACGATGCGGCCGTGGCGGTGGCCGAATATGTCGGCGGCAGCGAACCGGTCTTTGTCTCCATGATGAACGAAACGGCGGCTGCGCTCGGCATGACCAACACCCACTTTGAAAACGCCTGCGGGCTGGATGCCGAAGGCCACCTGTCCACCGCGCGGGACGTCGCCGTCATGAGCCGCGAAGTTCTGCTCAACCATCCGCAGGTCAAGGAGTACTGCACTGTCTGGCAGGACAGTTTGCGCGGCGGCGAGACCCAGCTCGTCAACACCAACAAGATGCTCAAAAGCTACACCGGCATCACCGGCCTTAAAACCGGAACGACCGGAAAGGCCGGGGTGTGCATCTCGGCCAGCGCCGAGCGTGACGGCCTGCGCCTGATCGCGGTCGTGCTGGGCTCCGCTTCGGGGCAGGACCGCTTTGACGCGGCCGCCGCCCTGCTCGATTACGGCTTTGCCAACTATGAGAACGCCGCCGCGCCGCTGCCGGACCCCGCCCCGCAGACAGTGGCGGTCAAAAACGGCGTGGAGAACGAGGTCGGTTTGCGCTACACGGCGCCGCAGGCGATTTTGCAGCCCAAAGGCGGCGCGGCGGGGCTTACGGCGGAGCTGCACCTGGCGCAGGAACTGACCGCGCCGGTGGCGGAAGGCGCGCAGGCGGGCACGGTCGTGATCCGCCGCGGCGAGGAGGAGATCGCCGCGTACCCGGTTGTTGCAGACGGTGACGTAGAGGCGCGCAGTTTTGCCTTCTGCTTCCGTCGCCTTGCCGGGGCTCTGCTTCTAAATGACAAAAATTTTGTGCAAAACGAATGAAAACCGGGCGCCGAACGCTTGACAATGGAACGCCGACACGGTATCATGGAAGTACTAAAAATCAAAGGAGGAGCTAGCGATGAGTGTCAAATACAATGGCAAACATCTGGCAAAATTTATCCGTCCTGAAGAATATGATGCGATCTTTCCGCAGGTCGAGCTGGCCCACCAGCAGCTGGAAAACCGTTCCGGCGCCGGTAATGATTTCCTGGGTTGGCTCGACCTGCCTGTCAATTATGACAAGGAGGAGTTCGCCCGCATCAAAGAAGCGGCCGCCAAGATCCGTTCGGACTCCGACGTCCTGCTCGTGGCCGGTATCGGCGGCTCTTATCTGGGCGCGCGCGCAGTCGTGGAAGCTGTCAAGGGTCAGTTCCACAACGAGACCGACGACGGCGTGAAGATCTATTTCTGCGGCAACACCATTTCGCCCACCGCCCTCAATGACATCATCAAGCTGACCAAGGGCAAACGTTTCTCCATCAACGTCATCTCCAAGTCCGGCACCACCACCGAGACTGCGCTCGCGTTCCGCGTGCTGCGCAAACTTCTGGAGGACTCTGTCGGCCCCGAGGAAGCCAACCGCCGCATCTACGCCACCACCGACCGCGCCCGCGGCACCCTCAAGCAGCTGGCGGATGCCCAGGGCTGGCCGACCTTTGTCGTGCCGGATGATGTTGGCGGCCGTTTCTCGGTGCTGACGGCCGTGGGCCTGCTGCCCATCGCCTGCGCCGGCATCGACATCGACGCGCTCATGCAGGGCGCGGCCGATGCGCGCGAGCAGTTCGGCGTCTGCAGCCAGGACAACGACGCCTACCGCTATGCCATGACCCGCAACATCCTCTACCGCAAGGGCAAAAAGGTCGAGACGCTCGCCGCGTTTGAACCCGACTTTACCATGATGAACGAATGGTACAAGCAGCTCTACGGCGAGAGCGAAGGCAAGGACCAGAAGGGCCTGATGCCCACCTCCTGCATTTTCTCCACCGACCTGCACTCGATGGGCCAGTTCCTGCAGGACGGCAGCCGCGTGATGTTCGAGACGTATGTCGACATCAAGGAGCCGCGTGAGGATTACTTCATCCCCGAACTCGAAGGCAACTTCGACGGCCTCAACTTCCTGGCCAACCAGAACATGTCCATCGTCAACCGCAAGGCGATGGAAGGCACGATCCTGGCCCATACCGACGGCGGCGTGCCGCTGGGCGTCATCGAGGTCGACCGTCTCGACGCCTACAACGTCGGCGCGCTGATCTATTTCTTCTGGAAAGCCTGCGCCGTGTCCGGGTATCTGCTCTCGGTCAATCCGTTTGACCAGCCCGGCGTTGAAAGCTACAAGAAGAACATGTTCGCGCTGCTGGGCAAACCCGGTTACGAGGCCCAGAAAGCTGAATTGGAAGCCAAACTGAACGGCTGATGCGCCGTTGAAAGGCTCGCTGCCCGCGGGCGATACACCAAAGGAGGAAATCCCATGATCAAACTTATCGTTGGCACCAAAGGTTCCGGCAAGACCAAGACCCTCATCGACATGATCAACGCGGCGACCAAGACCAGCGCCGGCAACATCGTTGTGATCGAAAAATCCATGAAGCTGACCACCGAGATCAACCACAAGGCGCGTCTTCTGGATGTGGACGAGTACGACATCAGCGGCGCCGAGATGTTCTACGGTTTCGTGGCGGGCGTTCTGGCCGGAAACTATGATATCACCGAGCTGTTCATCGATGGCATCCTCAAGGTCGTGGACCACAATATGGACGAAGCCGCCAAGGTTCTGGCGGAGATCGACAAGATCACTGCGAACAGCGTGGAAGTCGTCGTCACCGTCTCGGCCAGTGTGGACGAGCTGCCGGAAGGCATCAAGAAGTACCTGTAAGGCAAGCGGTGCAAAAAAATCAAAAACACCAAAAGGGGGCAGGCCGCGGGCCTGCCCTCTTTTTTGCCGCTGCCTTGCTTTTTGCGTTTGTTTGGCAGGGGAAAAGGCGAAGCTGCGTTGAAACCCGGCTTGCCGAATGGCCGCAAAACGGCCTTTTTTCGCTTGAAATGCGCCGGAATGTCTGCTATAATACATACTAAGTACAAAATACCAAAACTATGCGAAGAATCCGGATGAATTTTGTCCATTTCACAAAAGGACAGCGGTCCGGCAGAGGATAGGGGAGTGTGCATTTGGCAGAGCGGGCGGTGGAGCTGGACAGCATCGAGCTGGCGGCGGCGATCTTCGGCAACGGCGATCAGAACGTGCGCCTTTTGGAAAGCGAATTCGGGGTCACGGCGGTCTGCCGCGGCTCGGCGCTCAAGTTCAGCGGCGAGGAAGCAGGCGTCACAGCGGCGGTCCATGCGATCGAGGGCATGGTCACGCTGATGGAAAACCGCACCCCGCTGGATGAGCAGACGGTGCGCTACTGCATCAACCTCGCCAAAGAGGGCGAGGAGAAGCGCCTGCGGGAGCTGACCGATGATTTTGTCGCCGTGACGGCCAAAGGCCGCCCGATCCACCCCAAAACGCTGGGCCAGAAGGAATACCTGGCTGCGATCCGCCACAACGCCATCACCTTCGGCGTCGGCCCGGCCGGCACCGGCAAGACCTATCTGGCGGTAGCCATGGCCGTCAAGGCGTTCAAGGCAAAGGAAGTTGACCGCATCATCCTGACGCGGCCCGCCGTGGAAGCGGGCGAAAAGCTCGGCTTTTTGCCCGGCGATCTGCAGAACAAGGTCGACCCTTACCTGCGCCCGCTGTACGACGGTCTGTTCGATCTTTTGGGCGTGGAGACGTTCGGCCGTCTGTTTGAAAAGCAGGTGATCGAAGTGGCGCCGCTCGCCTATATGCGCGGGCGCACACTGGACGACGCCTTCATCATTCTGGACGAAGCACAGAACACGACGCCCGAACAGATGAAGATGTTTTTGACCCGCATGGGCGCCAACAGCAAGGTCGTGGTGACCGGCGATATCACCCAGATCGATCTGCCGGACAAAAGCCGCAGCGGTCTGGTCGACGCGCTGCGGGTGCTGCGCGGTATCCAGGGTATCGCCCAGGTACAGCTCAGCGAAAAGGACGTCGTGCGCCACCGTCTGGTGCAGCAGATCGTCAAAGCGTATGAAAGGGCGGCGGGCGCAGCTTCCCGCCGCTGACGATAGAACCGATACAAAGGAGGATGCCCTCAATGTCCAACAAAGTCCTCATCAGCAACGAACAAAATGCCGTCAAGGTCCCGTCCGGCCTGCGCATCCTGATCCGGCGCAGCTGCAACGCGGTGCTGAACTATGAAAAATTTGAAGGATCGGCCGAGATCAGCGTGATCTTTGTGGACAATGAACGGATTCGCGCGCTGAACAAGCAGTACCGCAATAAGGATACCGCGACCGACGTGCTCAGCTTCCCCCTGGGGGAGAACGGCCAGTATGACATTGATGAGGACAACGGCTGCAAGCTGCTGGGGGACATTGTCATCTCGATGGAGCGCGCGATGGAGCAGGCCGAGCTGTACGGCCATACCCTGCAGCGCGAGGTCGCTTATCTGACCGTCCATTCCATGCTTCACCTGCTGGGCTACGATCACGAAGCCAGCGGCCTGGAAGCTGTCCGTATGCGTGAAAAAGAGGAAGCGGTGCTGCTGCAGCTCGGTCTGCCGCGCACGGTCTCCTATACAAACGATGAGATCCTGTACGAATGAAGATACGTTCCGATCTGGCCCGCTTCGGCCGCGGTTTTGTCTATGCCTGGAACGGCATCCGCGCCGCATTGTGGGAAGAAAGAAACTTCCGTTTCCATCTGTGCGCTTCGTTTTATGCCTATGCGGCCGCTTACCTCGCCGGGCTTGACGCAACCGGCGTGGCGTTGCTGTCCGTGTGCATTTTTTCGGTCATCGCGATGGAACTCATGAACTCCGCCGTCGAACGCGCCGTGGATAAACCCGACACCACCCACTGGTGGAGCGCGGGCGCCGCCAAGGATATGGCGGCCGGGGCGGTCATGCTCACGGCCATCGGCGCCGTCTGCGTGGGGGTGTGCCTGTTCGGCAACACAGCCGCGCTCACCGCCATCTGGCGGGGCGTCACGGCCAGCCCGCTGTACATTGCGCTGTGGCTGGCGTCGCTGGCGCTTGCATACTGGTTCACATTCCGCTTTGGGCGGAAAAAAGGGAAAGGGGAAGCGCAGGATGCCCAATGATCCGGGTAAAGTCAAGACCTCCAGCGTGTTTGTGGCGCTGGTTGGCCGCCCCAACGTGGGCAAGTCCAGCCTAACCAACCGGCTGGTGGGGGAGAAGGTCGCCATCGTGACCCAAAAGCCCCAGACAACGCGCAGCCGCATCACCGGTATCCTGACACGGGGACCCGTGCAGTATGTGCTGATGGATACCCCCGGCATCCATGTGCCGCGCAACAAGCTCGACGCCCGCATGACCCAGACGGCCGCCGCCAGCATCAAGGATGTCGATGTGACCGTCATGCTGTTTGAGCCTTCCGGCCCTTTTACAGAGTCGGAGCTCAAAATGATCGAGGCGCTGCGCCAGGGCGGCCCGGCCCTGGCCGTCATCAACAAAGTGGACCTGCTGCGTGATTTCTCCGCCCTGGAAGCCCGCGAGCGGGAACTGGAAGCCCTCGGTGTGTTCGAGGCGGTGCTGACCGTCTCGGCGCAGGACGGCACCGGCTGCGAAGCGCTGCTTGAAAAGCTGCGCGGCTATGCGGAGCCCGGCCCGCACTATTTTGACGACGATGCCTTTACCGATATGCCGGAAAAAGAGCTCGTCGCCGAACTGATCCGCGAAAAGCTGCTGCTGTTCATGCGGGAGGAGATCCCCCACGGCGTGGCTGTCACGGTCGAGAGCTTCAAAGAGCGCCCGGACCGCGACCTTGTGGACATTGCGGCCGTGATCTGCTGTGAACGCCAGAACCACAAGGGCATGATCATCGGCAAGGGCGGGCAGATGCTCAAAAAGATCGCCACCGCCGCCCGCCTGGACTGCGAGGACCTGCTCGGCGTGCACATCAACCTGAGCGTGTTCGTCAAAGTCGTCCCCGACTGGCGCAACCGGGAAAAGCAGATCGACGAGCTCGGGTTCGCCAAACCATAAAACCGACAAAACCTGCCCTGCGCCGCAGTCAGACAAGTTTTCCGGCGCGGCGATGGTATACTCTCTCCAAACGGAAAGGGAGAGAGGTGCCGCCGTATGACGCAGGAGCATGGCGCGGCCGAATGGGCGCAGTTCGCCCAGACCGGCAGCGTGTACGATTATCTGAACTATAAGCTGCAGCAGGCCCGGGACAAGGAGGGGAGCGCCCATGCAGATCTCGACCAGCGGGCTGGTCTTGCGGCAGGTGAAGGTGGGCGAGGCGGACCAGATCCTGACCATTCTGACGCCTGACCGCGGTGTGCTCTCCGCCTCCGCGCGCGGCAGCCTGCGCCTTAAAAGCAAGCTGTTCAGCGGCTGCGGGCTGTTCTGCTACTCGGAGTTCACGCTCACGACCGGCCGCGCCAGCAACTTTGTGGATGCGGCGGCCGTCAAAAAGGTATTCCACGGCCTCGGCCGCAGCGTGGAGGGCATGGCCCTGGCCGCCTACCTGGCCGAGGCGCTGACCGTCCTTTCCCCGGAACCGCCGGAGGCGGAGACGCTGCTGCGCCTGACCCTCAACAGCCTGTATATGATCAGCGAGGGCAAACGCCCGCTGCCGCTGATCAAAGCGATTTTCGAGATGCGCGCCATGAGCCTGTCCGGCTACATGCCGCGCATCTTGGCCTGTGATCGGTGCGGCAAATACGACGGCGGCGCGTTTTATCTGGATACCTCCGGCGGCACGCTGCTGTGCGCCGGCTGTGCCGCGCAGCAGAACCGTTCGCCCAATCTGGACGCCGGGGCGCTGTATGCGCTGCGGCATATCTGCCTTTCGGAGGACGGCAAGCTGTTCGCCTTCAACCTCAGCGCCGCCAGCACCGAACATCTCGGCAAAGTCGCCGAGCGCTATTTTCTCACAAACCTGGACCACACGCTCAAAAGCCTCGATTTTCTGCACACGGTGCTGGCGTGAACCGTCCCCAAAAACACAAGGAGATATACATCATTCATGGACCTTTCCTTTCAAAAAACACTGGAACTGGATAAGATCATCGCCCGGGCGGTGGCGCTGTGCGCCTGCCAGGAGACCAAAGAGCAGATGCAGGCCATCGCGCCGTTTGCCACGGTCGAGGAGGAGCGCTACGCCCTGGCGCAGACCAACGCGGTCAATGCGCTGCTCATCAAAAACGGCAGCCCACGTTTCGGCGCGGTACAAAACGGCAGGCGCATCGTGGCGCATGCGGCCAAAGGCGGTATCCTCTCAATGGGGGAGCTTTTGGAGATCGCCGCCATTCTGCGCAACTTTCAGGGCCTTGTCCAGTGGTACGGCCTGACAGAGCACGACCCGCTGCCCACCGATGATCTTTTCTTTGCCCTGGCCCCGCAGCCGGTGCTGGAAAAACAGATCACCGACAGCATCCTTTCGCCGGAGGAAATGGCGGACACCGCCAGCGTCACGCTGCGCGATTTGCGCCGCCGTATCCGCACGACCGAGGATTCCATACGCACCAAACTCGACAATATCATCAAGAATTCCACCACCAATAAATTCTTGCAGGACGCAGTCGTTTCGCTGCGCAACGGCCGCTATGTTGTGCCGGTGCGCGCCGAGTACCGCGGCGAGATCGGCGGCGTCATCCATGACGTGTCCTCCACCGGCGCAACGGTCTTTGTCGAACCGACCGCGGTTGTCGAAGCCAACGCCCGCATCATGCAGCTGCGCGCACAGGAGCAGGAGGAGATCACCCGCATCCTGTCGGCTTTCTCGGCGCAGGTCGGCTCGCTTGAACCGCAGTTCAGCTACAGCTATGACGCAATGCTCTCCATCGACCTGCTGCTTGCCAAAGCGCGCCTGGCGGTGGAGCAGAACGCCTTTATGCCCGCAGTCAGCGATACCTGCCGCTTTGCGCTCAAAAAAGCCCGCCACCCGCTCATTGACAGGAAAAAGGTCGTGCCGGTAGACATTACGCTCGGCGACGAATACGATACCCTCGTCATCACCGGCCCCAACACCGGCGGCAAGACCGTCTCGCTCAAGACGGCCGGGCTGCTCAACGCAATGGCGCAGTACGGCTTTTTGATCCCCGCGCATGACAGCTCCACGGTCTGCCACTTTGAGGAGTATCTTGTGGATATCGGCGACGAGCAGAGCATCGAGCAGAGCCTGTCCACCTTTTCCGGCCATATGAAGCGCATCACCGAAATTCTGGACCTTGCCGGTCCCGATACGCTGACACTGCTCGACGAGCTCGGCGCAGGCACAGACCCGGCCGAGGGCGCGGCGCTGGCCGTCAGCATCCTCGAAAAACTGCGCCGCCGCCGCACGCTGCTGATGGCGACGACCCATTATGCCGAGCTCAAGGTGTTCGCGTTGGAAACGCCGGGCGTTGTCAACGCCAGCTGCGAGTTCGACGTCGAAAGCCTGCAGCCGACCTACCGTCTCAGCGTCGGCGTGCCGGGCAAATCGAACGCCTTCCTCATCAGCGCCAAGCTTGGCATCCCGCAGGATGTCATCGACGCCGCGCGCGCGCATATGTCCAGCGACGACAAGCGCCTGGACAGCGTGCTGGCCCAGCTCGACGACCTCAAGCTGCAGCTCAAAGCCGCGCAGGACGATGCCGAACAGGCGCGCTACCGGGCGGAACACGCGCTGGAGGCCGCGGAAAAACAGCGTGAAGCGCTGCTGCGCCAGGGCGAGGAGGAACTGGAACAGGCCCGCAAACAGGCGCGCGATATGATCCAGAAAGTGCAAAACGATGCGTACGCCCTGACCGACGAGCTGCGCCGCCTGCAAAAAGATGAGAAGGCCACGGTCGCCCAGCGCGCCGTGCGCGCGCGGGAGATTGCCCGCAAGGACACCGAACAGCTGCTCAAGGGCGCCGCCAGCCGCGAGCCGGTCCGGGAATATGTCCCGCTCAAGGATGTACAGGTCGGGCAGGAGGTCGTTATTGCCGAGCTGAACCAGAGCGCGGTGGTCATGGCGCGCCCCGACCGCGACGGCCTTGTGGAAGTGCGGGCGGGCATCCTGAAGACCAAAGTGCCGCTGTCCGGCCTGAAAGCGCCGGATAAACTGGAAAAGACCAAGGGCAAAAAAGCCCCGCGCACCCCGCACACCCACACCCATGTGCAGCTGGACCACGACCGCAAAGCCAGCCTGGAACTGAACCTGCTGGGCTATACGGTCGAAGAAGCCATCGGCGAGGTGGACATGTTCCTCGACAGCGCCGTCATGCGCGGCCAGCACACCGTTTATATCATCCACGGCATGGGCACCGGCGCGCTGCGCGCCGGCATCCAGAAACACCTGCGCACCCACCGCCAGGTCAAGAGCTTCCGTCTTGGCGGCTACGGCGAAGGCGGCGCAGGCGTGACCGTGGTGGAACTGAAGTAAGCCGGGTTTTGCAGAAAACGCCGCCTGTCCCTTTCGGGGCGGGCGGCGTTTTTGCATATTTGCACAGAAGAAGGCTGACCATGCGTTGTGCGCATTTTCTTGCCTGCGGCCTCATACACTGGGGGTAGCCGCCGCGGCGGGGAGGGGGTGCGCATGAAAACGGTCATCTATCTGGACGTGCTGCTTTTGACAAATTTCCTCATCGCCTACGGGCTGCTGTCGGCCGCCGGGCTTTTGGCCGGGCTGCGCGGCCGTTTCGGGCGTATGGCGGCGGCGTCTGCCGCTGCCGCGCTCACGGCGCTGGCCATCCTCTGGCCGGAACAGCCGTACTGGATGCAGCTGCTTTACAAACTGGGAACTGGCGCGGCGGTGGCGGCCATCGCCTTTGGCGTGCGGCGGCCGCGCCGCTTCCTGGCTGCGGCGTGCTGGTATACGGCGCTCAACCTGCTGCTGGCGGGGCTGTGCATTCTGGTGATCCTGCGTACCGGCTCGCCGCTGCTGCAAACCGGCAACCTGGCTGTTTACCTGCGCCTGTCGCCGCTGCTGCTCGTGGGGCTGACCGGGGCGTGCAGCCTGGCGGTGTGGCTGGGGCTGCGGCTGTTCGGTGCGCCCGAGCGCCCGGGCAAGACCGCCGGGCTGGAGGTGATGCTGTGCGGTACGCCGGTGCGCCTGCGCGCGGCGCTGGATACCGGCTGCCACCTGAAGGACCCGATCACCTGCCTGCCGGTGCTGCTCATCAGCTACCCGGCGGCGCGCAGCCGCCTGCCGCATGAACTGTGTACATTTCTGGATACCTGGTACGAAGGCGGCCGCGCGGACCCGCCGCCCGGCTTTTCCCTGCGGCTGATTCCCTGCGCCACGGCGGCGGGCCATACTGTGCTGCCGGGCGCTGCGGTGCCCGGGATCGGCCTGATCTCGCCGGGCGGCGTTCTGAGCCGGGGTTCCGGCGCGGTCGCCTTCACGCGCCAGCCGTTTGACGGCGACTATGAAGCGCTGTACGGGAGCGATTTCTTTTGAAACGGAAGGGGGAGAACCTTATGAGCACATGGACACAGATGAGCCGGGCGCTGCAGCGTTTGTGGAGCCGGCTGGCTGCGCCGCAGGAACTTTACTACATCAACGGCCCGGATACGCTGCCGCCGCCGCTGACCCCGGAACAGGAGCAGCAGGCGCTGGCAGGGCTTGCAGCCGGGAGCGCCGGCGCGCGGGACATGCTGATCACACATAACCTGCGCCTTGTCGTTTACATTGCCAAAAAGTTTGAAAGCCCGGCGGCCGGGGTGGAGGATATGATCTCCATCGGCACGATCGGGCTGATCAAGGCGGTCAATACGTTTGAACCGGACAAAAAGATCAAGCTGGCGACCTACGCCAGCCGCTGCATCGAAAATGAGATCCTCATGTACCTGCGCAAAAGCTGCAACCGCCGCCAGGATGCGAGCATCGACGAACCGCTCAATACCGATTCCGACGGCAACGAGCTGCTGCTGATGGACGTGCTGACCAGCGACGACGCCGGGGTGGGGGAAGCGCTTGAGCGCAGCGCCGAGCGCGACGCCCTGCGCCAGGCTGTGGGCCGCCTGAGCGCACGGGAACGCAAGATCATGCAGATGCGTTTCGGCCTGGACGGCCAGCAGGAACACACCCAGAAGGAGGTGGCCGATTCGATCGGCATCTCCCAAAGCTACATCTCCCGGCTGGAAAAGCGCATCATCAAACGCCTGCGCCGCGAGATCGAGGCGGCTGTTTAAGTGCATAGCTGCAAAAAAGAACTGCGCCCCGGTCCCGCCGGGGCGCAGCGCCGTTTAGTAAGATAAGGATCAGAAGGTCAGGCCAAAGCCCATCTCGTAATAGTTCCCGGCCGCATCGCGGTAGGGGTAAGCCTTGCCGTTTTCATCTTTGAGCGCGTCCGGCATGTACTTGTCCTTGTCATAGCCGGGCACGTCGTTCGGGCTGACGCAGACGCCGTTTGCGTCGACGGCAATGACTTCGTCGCTGCGCGGCAGCGTCACGGGCAGTTTGCCGGTGGGGGCAAAGCGGCCCTGCATCACGTCCAGCGTGGCGCTCGGATAGGTATCGAAGCCGACGGTCAGCGCGTCGGCATAAGGCTCGACGTTGCCCATCAGCCAGCACAGCGTGACATTGACGTTGATGACCACCTTGCCGCCGTTTTTGTGCACCGCCGCCGCGATCTCGGGGATGCGGGCCGCGCCGTGCAGCGTTGTCTCCAGGTGCGTTTCCGCCGTGGGGCGCCCGTCGTCGTCTACGTTGGGCACGCGCTTGCCGTCGCAGATGTCCAGCTCCAAAAAGCCGGGCGTTGCGTTGAAGTATTCGCCGGAGGAGGGCGTCAGCATCAGCAGCGCGTAATCGGCCTCGGCGGGGTCGTCGACCAGCGTCACATCCTTGAGCATCTCGCGCAGCGCCCGGGTGGAGGTCTGCGCCGCTTCCGCACGCTTGGCGAACGCTTCGGCGTAGACTTTTTTGCCGGCCAGCAGCGGCAGCGAACCGTCGTTTTTCAGAAGCACCACGCTCTTGCGGTGCGCTTCGGCGGCGTTGGCCCAGTCTGCCGGGGTAGCAACAGCCTGGACGGCCGCGGCCGGGTCGCGGTACGGGTCCTCAAACACGCCCAGCTCAAACAGGCCGGTCAGCGTGCGGGCGACCGCACGGTCCAGCGCTTCGTCGGTCAGCGTGATCATCTCTTTGGTAAAGCCTTCGGGGATGGCGTGGGTGTCATAGTAATCATTGTATGCGCGGGCGTGAGCTTCCTTCGCCAAGTCCATGTCCTGCAAACCGGAGATCAGGTCGGTCCCGGCGTAGTTGATCGCAAAGCCGACGCGCTCGGCCTTGTCCAGCATCTCAACGCCCCAGCACATGTTGTGCAGAATACCGGTGTCGGAGTTGATGTAGCCGGTAAAGCCCATCTGCTCGCGCAGCATTTTGCCGATGAAAGGCTTGTTGTAGGCAAAGCCGAACGGCTGCAGCTCCATATCGCCGCCTTCGCGGTCCTTCTGCGGCGCGCTCTTGGCGGCGCAGGGCTTGGCGTAGTACGGCATGATCGAAGCCGTGTGCAGATCGACCGCGGTCTGGAACGGCGGCAGGTGATACGCCTCCAGGCTGCCTTCGGTGGCGTATACGTTCCACTGGCCCATCTTGTAATGCGGGTCAAAGCCGTTCTCGCGCGCCCCGCCGCCCGGGAAATGCTTGGTCGTCATCGCCACGCCGTCAGGCGTGACGCCGTCTTTGCTGCCCTGGATGCGCGGGATGATGTGCTCGAGGATCTGGCAGATCAACGCCTGGTCCTCGCCAAAGGTGCCGTAGCTGCGCTGCCAGCGCGGGTCGGTCAGCACGTCGGCCATGTACATGTAGCCCTTCTTCATGCCAACGGCATCCCATTCGCGGCGGATGCACTCGGCCCACTCGTCGGCGATTTTCAGGCTGTCGCCCTTGATGGCGGCCGCGATGCCCAGCGTGCCGGGCCAGGCGGCGAACACGCCGGCGGCGTCGTTCATGCCAAAGACGACTTCACCGTTTTCGTTGCGGGAGTTGGAGGCGATCAGAACCGGCACAAAATGCTCGCATTCTTCGGCCGTGGCCTGCATCTGGTCGATCCAGTCGGCCATCTCGTCGGGCTGCGGGTTCTCGCGCAGGATGAAATAGCGCTGCCACAGGTCTTTGAGCGCGGTGGTCGTGCCGGGCGTGCCCTGCGCGCCAAAGATGTTGGTCGTGGTCAGCTCTGTCTCGTCCAGCAGGCCGGTCTCGTCGGTTTTGGGCTCCGTGTTGGCAAACAGCGGGTTGTCCGCCTTGGCATAGATGCCCATGCGGGCCTGCGCAATGAAAAGCTGGCCGATCTTTTCCTCCACGGTCAATGTTTTGACATACGCCTGCGCCCGCTCGGCCGGGGCGCGGCGCCAGTCGTTGACCGGCGTGAGCTTTCCGGTGCCGTCGATATCCTTGAAATACAGGCCGTCCTGTTCAATGACCCGGCGGGACACACTGCTGATGACAGGGGCGTTCGGGGCCGTATAGCGGCGGATGTTTGCGGATGCTTTCTTTGCCATATGTTAATCACTCCTTGGCTGTGTTCGGCAGGCTGCCTTATCTGTTTCCATCATATCACATGCCTTGGTGAATTACAATCAAAAAACGCGCAGCCTGCGGCAAAAATATGTGCAAGCTGCGCGAGAAGGGTTGCGCTGTTTTATGCCCATGCGGCCGCGCTCTGGCGCACAAAGTCGGCGGCCACGCCGCCCAGCAGGTTCATCTCGGGCGTTTCGGCCAGCAGGACAAAATCAAAGCCGTCGCGGCTCCAGCGCAGCATGCCGTCGCGCCCGGGCGAGTGGCTCTGCGTGATGAGAATACCGTCGATCTCATACTCTTCCACACTCTCATACTCAGCGTTGAGGAAGCTGTCCGGCAGTTCCAGCGTGCCGCTGGGCGCGGCGCGCAGGCGGGCAAAGTTGTCGGGCGTGATGGTGTACTCGATCTCCGCCGTGGTTTCGTTGACAAGCCAGAAGCGCCGCGGGTGCAGGATCTCGCTGTCCGGGTGGGCCTGGATGGCAAACCCGGCGGTGCGCGCAAAGTTTGGGGATTCGTATTCCCGCTGCACGTTGCCCAGGTCGGCGCGGTCACGGGCCGGGTGCAGTACGGCGAACAGCGCCACAGCGGTGGCAATAAACAAAGCGGCCGCGATCAGAAACAGGTAAAACCAGACGTTGTCAGGCATGGAGACCCCTCCTTTTTGCCATCTTATGCGCAGGCGGGGGCCTCTGTGCATGATTTTACCAGCGGCGCGCCTGTCTGCCGCGGCGGGGGGCTGCCCATACTGGAAAAAACAAGACAGGGAGGATGGGCAAATGTACAGCGGGAAAGTGGAGATCTGCGGTGTGAACACCGCACAGCTGCCGGTGCTGACCGAACGGCAGAAGACGGAGCTGCTGCGCGCAGCACGGGCCGGGAATACCGCCGCCCGCCAGAAGATGATCCAGGGCAACCTGCGGCTTGTGCTCAGCGTCGTACAGAAATTTGCCGGCCGCGGCGAAAACCTTGACGATCTGTTTCAGGTGGGCTGCATCGGTCTTATCAAGGCCATTGATAACTTTGACCCGGCGCTCAACGTTCGTTTTTCCACCTACGGCGTGCCGATGATTGTGGGGGAGATCCGCCGTTTCCTGCGCGACAACAACCCCGTGCGCGTCAGCCGTTCGATCCGCGACCTGGCCTACCACGCCATGCAGGCGCGAGAGGAACTGCAGAAGCAGACCGGCCGCGAACCGCGTGTGTCGGAGATCGCGGAAAAGGTCGGCGCCGCGCCGGAAAATGTGGCGATGGCGCTGGAATCGGTCGTGGAACCGGCCAGCCTGTATGAACCGGTTTACGGCGATGGCGACGAATCGGTCGCGCTGCTGGACCGCGTGCCGGAGGCGAGCGGAGAGGAAAGCTGGATCAGCAGCATCATGTTCAAAGATACCGTGCGCGCGCTGGGGGCGCGCGAGCGCCGCATCATCGCGCTGCGCTATCTTTCCGGCAAGACCCAGGTACAGGTCGCGCGGGAGATCGGCATCAGCCAGGCACAGGTCAGCCGCCTGGAAAAGGGCGCGCTTTGCCGCATCCGGGAGCAGATTTCCAGCTGCTGAAAACAGAAAAACACCCGGCGGCTTCAGCGTGTCGAGAAACTCGACACGCTGCAAAGGGGGCAACAGCCGCGCACGGCTGCGCCTAACGCGTCTATTTCCCCCTTTGGAATCCCCTTCGACAAAATTTTACGGCAAACCGCGCACTCGTCGCTAACGCTCCTCGCACACAA
>DWXD01000036.1 GCA_019119365.1 Candidatus Gemmiger stercoripullorum
GGCGGCGACGGCGCAGGCGACGGTCATGCCGACCATCGGGTTGTTGCCGGCGCCGATCAGGCCCATCATCTCAACGTGGGCGGGCACGCTGGAGGAGCCGGCGAACTGGGCGTCGCCGTGCATGCGGCCCATCGAGTCGGTCAGGCCGTAGGAAGCCGGGCCGGCCGCGACGTTGTCCGGGTGCAGGGTGCGGCCCGTGCCGCCGCCGGAAGCGACGGAGAAGTACTTCTTGCCGTTCTCGAGCGCCCACTTCTTGTAGGTGCCCGCGACCAGGTGCTGGAAGCGGGTGGGGTTGGTGGAGTTGCCGGTGATGGAAACTTCCACGCCCTCGGCCTTCATGATGGCCACGCCTTCGAGCACGTCGTTGGCGCCGTAGCACTTGACGGCGGCACGCTCGCCGTCGGAGTACGGGGTCTCGCTGACGACGGTCAGCTCGCCGGTCTTGAAGTCGAACTCGGTCTTGACATAGGTGAAGCCGTTGATGCGGCTGATGATCATGGCGGCGTCCTTGCCCAGGCCGTTGAGGATGACGCGCAGCGGGGTCTTGCGCACCTTGTTGGCGGTGCGGGCGATGCCGATGGCGCCCTCGGCGGCGGCGAAGGATTCGTGGCCGGCCAGGAAGGCGAAGCAGTGGGTGTCCTCATGCAGCAGCATAGCGCCCAGGTTGCCGTGGCCGAGGCCGACATGGCGCTGCTCGGCGACGGAGCCGGGGATGGTGAAGGCTTCGAGGCCTTCGCCGATGGCGGCGGCGCAGTCGGCGGCGTTCTTCAGGCCGCGCTTGACGGCGATGGCGGTGCCCAGGGTGTAAGCCCAGACGGCGTTGTCAAAGCAGATGGGCTGCACGCCGCGGATGATCTTGTCGCAGTCGATGCCCTTGGCCAGCAGCATTTCGTTGCAGGCGTCCAGAGATTCGAGGCCGTTGGCTTTCAGGCACTCGTTGATTTTGGGCATGCGGCGCTCTTGGGATTCAAAAGTAGCCATAAGGTTTGTACCTCCCTCTCTTATTCTTCACGCGGGTCGATGTACTTGACAGCGCCCTGTTCCGGCGAGAAACGGCCATAGGTGCCGATGTTCTTCTCGTAGGCGGTCTTGGGGTCCACGCCGTGGCGGATGTCTTCCATCATCTTGCCCAGACGCACGAACTGGTAGCCGATGATCTGGTCGTCCTTGTCGACGGCGGTCTTGAGGATGTAGCCCTCGGTCAGTTCCAGGTAGCGCACGCCCTTGGCCTTGGTGGAGAAGATGGTGCCGGTCATGCTGCGCAGGCCCTTGCCCAGGTCGTCCAGACCCGCGCCGATGGGCAGGCCGTCCTCCGAGAAGGCGGTCTGGCTGCGGCCGTAGACGATCTGCAGGAACAGTTCGCGCATGGCAACGTTGATGGCGTCGCAGACAAGGTCGGTGTTGAGCGCTTCCAGGATGGTCTTGCCGGGCAGGATCTCACCGGCCATGGCGGCGGAGTGGGTCATGCCGGAGCAGCCGATGGTCTCGACCAGAGCCTCCTCGATGATGCCGTTCTTGATGTTCAGGCTCAGCTTGCAGGTGCCCTGCTGCGGAGCGCACCAGCCCACGCCGTGGGTGTAGCCGCTGATGTCCTCAATTTTGTACGCCTTGACCCATTCGCCCTCTTCCGGGATGGGCGCCGGGCCGTGCTTGGGGCCTTTGGCGATGGGGCACATGGCTTCGACTTGTGCAGAATACGTCATAATTTTCTCTCCTTTGCCTTTAGTGGGTGCGCCCGCGCAAACGGACGCGTGCCAACCGCTTGATGGAGTGGGCGGTTTTTGTGAACGAATTCACAGCCAGTTTTATTATAAAGCGATTTTTGATATTTTTCAAGGTGTTGCGTCTACAAGTTGCAGGCAACTTTTACAGTTTTTGCTCACCCGGGCTCACCACGCCGCGTTTGTGAGCGGGCAGTGCTGGTCGATGCGGGCGGCGCGCATCTCGACATAGCAGCCGCAGGCCATGCAGGTGCCGCCGTCCAGTTTGTCGCAGGCGCGGCAGGCGGCAAGGCGCGCGGCGTAGGCATTGTCCGGCGTGCGCTTGGCTTTGGGCATCGTTTCGCGGTAGCGCACGACGCTCTGGTAATAATCGTTTTCGTCCGCCATGTCCTGCAAAAGGCAGCGGCGGCAGATGTGTTTTCTCTCCGGCATGGCGCGGCCCTTATTCCTTATCGGCTTTGGCGGCGTGGCCCTGGCCGTAGTAAGCGTTGGGGCCGTGCTTGCGCATGTAATGCTTGTCCAGCAGATACTGCGGCGCCGGGGCGGCGTCGGCGTCGACCTGGCGGGTCAGCAGCGCCATTTTGGCGACTTCCTCCAGCACGACGGCGTGGTACACGGCCTGGGCCGGGTCCTTGCCCCAGGTGAACGGGCCGTGGCTGTGGCAGATGACGCCGGGCACCGCGACCGGGTCGAGCCCGCGGGAGCGGAAGGTCTTGACGATGATGCGGCCGGTGTTCTTTTCGTAATCTTCTTCCAGCTCGGCCGGGGTCAGGTGGCGCGCGCAGGGCACCGAGCCGTAGAAATAGTCGGCATGGGTGGTGCCGTAGCACGGGATATCATGCCCCGCCTGCGCCCAGGCCACGGCGTAGGGGCTGTGGGTGTGCACGATGCCGCCGAGAGCCGGGAATTCGCGGTAGAGTTCCAGGTGGGTCTTGGTGTCCGAGGACGGGTTGAGGTCGCTGTCCACCGTGCGGCCGGTCTCCAGGTCGACGACGACCATGTTCTCCGGCGTGAGGTCCTCGTAATCGACGCCGGACGGCTTGATGACCACCAGGCCGCGCTCGCGGTCGATGCCCGAGACGTTGCCCCAGGTAAAGGTGACAAGGCCGTGTTTGGGCAGGTCCATGTTGGCCTGCCAGACAAGTTTGCGCAGACGCTTCAGCATACTTTTTTCCTCCGGTATATGGGGCCCGGCATTTCGCCGGGCGGGATTAATTTTTATTGTAGCGTATTCCGCGGCCGTTTTCTACTGTTTGGAGCAAAATTCGGTATTTTTGTGAAAGTTTATATTTAAAACTGTAATTTACCCCCCTTGCTTTCCGCATAAGGGAGCAGTATAATGTGCGAAATGACGGTTTTCACCATCCGCATTGCAAATAAGGGAGGACTTTATGGCGCAGATCTTTATCAACGCGAACCGCTCCGCGGGGACCATCAACAAAAACATTTACGGCCACTTTGCCGAGCACCTGGGCCGCTGCATCTACGGCGGCCTGGCCAATGCCGACGGCACGCCGCGCGCCGACGTGATCGAGGCGCTCAAGGGCATCGACGTGCCGGTGCTGCGCTGGCCGGGCGGCTGCTTTGCCGACACCTACCACTGGCGCGACGGCGTGGGCCCCAAGGCGCAGCGCAAGACCATCGTCAACACCAACTGGGGCGGCGTGACCGAGAACAACGCCTTCGGCACGCATGAGTTCCTGGAAGTCTGCCGCCAGCTTGGCTGCAACCCGTATATCTGCGGCAACGTGGGCAGCGGCACCGTGCAGGAATTTTCCGACTGGGTCGAATACTGCAACATGCCCGGCGTTTCCCCCATGGCCGACCTGCGCCGCCAGAACGGCGGCGACGCGCCGTTCAACGTGCAGTACTGGGGCGTCGGCAACGAAAACTGGGGCTGCGGCGGCAACATGCGGCCGGAGCACTATGCCGACCTGTGCCGCCAGTACGCGACCTTCCTGCGCAGCTATGACAATGACGCCCCGCTGTACAAGATCGCCTGCGGCCCCAGCAACGACGATTACCGCTGGACCAAGGTCGTGGCCGAGCAGGCCGGGCGCTACATCGACGCGCTGAGCCTGCACTATTACACGCTGACGCTGAAGGACGGCGACTGGCAGCACAAGGGCAGCGCCACCGAGTTCAGCCGCTGCGAGCTGTACGAGGCGCTGCGCCAGGCGATGCGCATGGAGGAGATGGTCGAAAACCACGGCCGCATCATGCGCCGCGTCTGCCCGGAAAAGAAGCTGGGCCTGGTCGTGGACGAGTGGGGCACCTGGTTCGACGTGGAGCCGGGCACCAACCCGGGCTTCCTGTACCAGCAGAACACGATGCGCGACGCGCTGGTGGCCGCGCTGACGCTGAACATCTTCAACAACCACTGCGACACCGTCGTGATGGCGAACATCGCCCAGATCGCGAACGTGCTGCAGTCGATGGTGCTGACCGAAGGCGACAAGCTGCTGCTGACGCCGACCTACCATGTGTTCAAGATGTACAAGGCGCACCAGAACGCCCGCCAGCTGGAGACCTACGCCGAGACCCGCCTGCTGGACCACGAGGCCGACGGCCTGCCCGACGTGCAGGTGTCCGCCAGCCAGCAGGCCGACGGCAGCATCCTGGTCACGGCGGCGCACATCGACGACGCGGCCAGCCTGCCCATCACCGTGCGGCTGGGCGGCGTCAAGGCGGCTGCGGTGGAAGGCGCCGTGCTCACCGGCGCGCCGGCTGCGTACAACACCTTCGACGCGCCCGAGACGGTCGCGCCGCGCGCGCTGGCTACCACCCTGACCGGCGACGGCTTCACCGCCGTGCTGCCCCCCTGCAGCGTCGCCGCGTTCACCGTGACGCCCGCGTAAAAGTTCCCCCCCAACCGATAAAAACGGCTGTACAGGCTTTGGCCTGTACAGCCGTTTTTGTGTGTCCGGGGCTCAGTAGCGGTAGACGATGGCGTTTTTGACTTTGTCGGCGGCGGGCTGCCCGGCCAGGCGGGCGGCCAGGGCCAGCGCGAACGGGATGGCCGCGCCGAGCGCTTCGCCGGTAACGATGTTGCCGTCCACGCTCAGCGGCAGGCCGGTGTACTCGGCCCCGGCGGCGGTCAGGGCGGCGTCCATGCCGGGGTAAACGGTCGCGCGCTTGCCCGCCAGCAGGCCGAATTCAGCCAGCGCCGTGGGCGCGGCGCAGATGGCGGCCACCAGCTTGCCCGCAGCGGCAAAATCGCAGCAGGTGCGGCGCACGGCGGCGTCGGCCTTGAGGTGGTCGACGCCCGGCAGGCCGCCGGGCAGGATGACGGCGTCAAACCCGCTGTAGTCGAGTTCTTCGGCCAGGGCGTCGGCCACAACGCTGACCTGCCGGGCCGAGCGCACAACGCGCTCGCCGCCGACGGCGGCAACGGTCACTTCGACGCCCGCGCGGCGCAGGATGTCGACGCAGAGCAGGCCCTCGCATTCCTCAAGGCCCTGCGCAAAAAAGATCACAGCTTTGCTCATAGATTGTCCCTCCCTGGGTGCGGTTGTTCGGATGGTTTTATTCTACCGCATCCGCGCCCCGCGCGCAAGCGGGAACGCCGCGCCAAAAGCCCCCGGCAGACCATGCGGTTTGCCGGGGGCTCCGGGTTTGCGTGTTACAGCACCTTGGACAGGAAGGTGCGCAGGCGCTCGTTTTCGATGTTCTGGAAGAACTCCTGCGGGGGCTTGTCGACCTTGACGACGCCCTCGTCGATGAAGATCACGCGGTTGGCGACCTCGCGGGCAAAGCCCATCTCGTGGGTGACGACGACCATCGTCATGCCGCCGCGGGCCAGCTCCTTCATCAGTTCCAGCACCTCGCCGACCATTTCGGGGTCGAGCGCGCTGGTCGGTTCGTCGAACAGCAGCACGTCCGGGTTCATGGCCAGCGCCCGCACAATGGCGATGCGCTGCTTCTGCCCGCCGGAGAGCATATTGGGGTAGGCGTCGGCCTTATCGGCCAGGCCGATGCGCTCGAGCAGTTCCATGGCCTTGGCGTCGGCTTCGGCCTGGGTCATGCGCTTGAGGTGCACCGGGGCCAGCGTGATGTTGCGCTTGACCGTCAGGTGCGGGAACAGGTTGAAGTGCTGGAACACCATGCCCATGCGCGCGCGCATGGCGTCGATGTCCTTTTCGGTCACTTCCTGCCCGTCCAGCGTGATGGTGCCGGCGTCCGGCTCTTCCAGGCGGTTGAGGCAGCGCAGGAAGGTGGACTTGCCGCAGCCGGAAGGGCCGACCAGGCAGACGACGTCGCCTTTGTTGATGGTCAGGTCAACGCCCTTGAGCACTTCCAGACCTTCGTACTTTTTGCGTAAGCCTTTAACGTCGATCACTCTGCGCCAACCTCCTTTCCAGTTTGCCCAGCAGCCAGGTAAAGATCATGACCAGCACCAGATAGATGGCCGCGATGCCCAGCAGCGGGAACATGGCTTCGTAGGTGCGGTTCATGATGCCCTGCGCCGCGTACAGCAGCTCCTTGCCGCCGATGGTGGTGATGAGCGAGGTATCCTTGAGCAGGACGATGAACTCGTTGCCCAAAGCGGGCAGGATGGAGCGGACGGCCTGCGGGATGATGATGCGCACCATCGTGGTCAGATAGTCAAGGCCCAGACTGCGCCCCGCTTCCATCTGGCCGGGGTCGACAGCCATCAGGCCGCCGCGGATGATCTCGGACACATACGCGCCGGAGTTGATGCCCAGCGTCAGCGCGCCGACCATCGTAAAGTTGCGGCTGGAGGCAAAGATGACCATGCTCATGATGAGCAGCTGCACCATCATGGGCGTGCCGCGGATGACCGTGACATAGACCTTGAGCACCGCGTTGAAAAAGCCCAGCACCGGTTTGCGGCGGTGCGGACGCTGCTGGTCGTGCGCGACGCGCACCAGCGCGACGATGCTGCCCAGGATCACGCCCAGCGCCAGCGCCATGGCTGTGACCAGCAGCGTGGTGCCGACGCCTTCGATGTACTGCAGCCAGCGGTCCTCCAGGATGAACGCCTGGTAGAATTTGACAAAAATATCCTGCCAGACTGAGAGGGCTTCGCCGCTGCGGGCCAGCTCGGACAGCGTTTCAAACTGTTGGGCCAGGTTCATGCGCCCCTATCCCCTTTCCTGTTCTCTGTATTCTCACCAAAAGGGCGGCCCGGACCGGGCCGCCCCAGCGTTATGATGTTTTTTGCTTATTCGGCGCTGATGTACTTATCCAGGATGGACTGGATGGTGCCGTCGGCCTGCAGCTCCGCAATGGCGCCGTTCAGGGCGTCCAGCAGCTGGGTGTTGCCCTTGTTGACGCCGATGGCGTAGTTTTCCTCGGCATACGGGGTTTCCAGGATGGTCAGGCCGGGGTTGGCTTCCACGAACTCCTGGGCGGGGGCGTTGTCGATAACGACGCAGTCGACCTGGCCGTTGTTGAGCGCCTGCACGGCGGTGAGGCCGTTGTCGTAGGCGACAACGTTTTCATCGCCGAATTCATCGGTGCAGTACTGCCAGCCGGTGGTGCCGCGCTGGGTGCCGATGACCTTACCGGCCAGATCGTCGATGGAGGCGATGTCGGAGCCTTCGGGCACGATGATGGACTGGATGCCAGTGGCGTAGCTCTCGGTGAAGTCCATGACCAGCAGGCGGTCGTCGGTGACGGTGACGCCGGCCATGACCATGTCGGCCTTGTCCTGCTGCACGCTGAGCAGCGCGGCGTCAAAGTCCATGTCGTCGATCTGCAGCTCCAGGCCGAGCTTTTCGGCGATCGCACCGGCGATCTCAACGTCGATGCCCTCAAAGCTGCCGTCGTCGGCCGTCATCTCATACGGCGGGAAAGCGGCGTTGGTGGACATGATGAGCTTGCCGGCCTCGACGGTGGTCAGCCCGGCGGACGCGGCCCCGGCGGTGTCCTCCCCGGCGGCTTCGCTGGTCTCGGCCGCTTCGGAGGAAGCGCTCTCGGCAGCGGGTTCGGAGGCGGCGGTGCTCTCGGAAGAGGCGGTGTTGCCGCAGGCCGTTACGCTGAGCGCCAGGGCGGCGGCCAGCATCACAGAAAGAAGCTTTTTCATTGTGTATACCCTCTTTATCATGTGTTCTTTGCATCCCGCAGTGTCCTGCGGGGATATCCCCCAGTATAATGTTGTTTTTATGCATTGTCAATGAATATTTATAAATTATATGCAAGTTCGGCGCTCTGGTCAGTGCGCCCGCGCCGCAGCGGCCGGTTTTTGTGCAGCTTTTACAGCGCGGGGTCCTGCGCGTTTTGCGCTGGCTTTTTTGCGCCGGTGTGCTATAATACATGCAGCGTGTCGAGAAACTCGACACGCTGCAAAGGGGGCAACAGCCGCGCACGGCTGCGCCTAACGCGTCTATTTCCCCCTTTGGAATCCCCTTCGACAAAATTTTACGGCAAATCGCGCACTCGTCGCTAGGCGCTCCTCGCACACAATTTTCCGTAAAATTTCCCTGTCGGTGTCGCCGTCGTCGGCACATGTCCGCCGACGGCGACGGATTTTAACTTTTTCGACAGTCTGCGTTTAAGTCTGCATCTATTAAGTAGGAGGAACTTGTTTATGGACCTGGGCAGTTTTTTTGTGTTGCTGGCCGTGTTTGTGGCGTTGGCCATCGCGATCGTATTCATCTGCAACCATGGCGGCTGGCAGGGCGGCTGCGGCGGCAACTGCGCCGCCTGCCGCCAGAAATGCGCGAATGCCGGGCAGAAACCGGCCGCCGGGGGCGAAGCGGAAGAAAAGACGGACGGCGAATGACGCCTGCGCCGCCGGGCAAACGGCGCGTTTTTTGCTTTCGCGGCCCGGTGCGCCGGTTTTTGTTGCACAAATGCCGGGAAGCGGGTATACTGATAGCATATTTGTCTGTATAAACGCAAAAGCAAGGGAGGCCGGGCAATGAAGGCGGAGCGGTTCCGTTTTGACGGCAGCGAGACGTGCGAGATCCGCAAGCTGCCGTGCGGCGCAGGCGACGAGAAGGAAAACAAGCAGGCGCTTGCGGCGCGCACGGCAGAAAACCTTGAAAAGATGGCCGCGCTGCAGGACGGCTTTTATGCCGATGGGCGCGAAGGGCTGATCGTGGTGCTGCAGGCGCTGGACGCCGCAGGCAAGGACAGCATGGTCAAGCATGTGATGGGCGGGCTGAACCCGCAGGGCGTCAGCGTGCACAGCTTCAAGCAGCCGAACCAGGAGGAGCTGGCCCACGACTTTCTGTGGCGCGTCAACCGCGTGCTGCCCGCGCGCGGGCATATCGCGATCTTCAACCGCAGCTATTATGAGGATGTGCTGGTGGTGCAGGTGCACGACCTGCAGGAGGGCTACCGCATGGCCCCGCGCGTGCTGGAGGACAGCCGGAAAGAGTTTTTCCGCAAGCGCTACCGCCAGATCCGCGATTATGAGGAATACCTGTACGAAAACAGCTACCGCATTGTGAAAATACTGCTGAACGTGTCGAAGGAAAAGCAGCGCGAGCGGTTTTTGGAGCGCATCGAGACCCCGGAGAAAAACTGGAAGTTTTCGCCGGACGATATCCGCGAGCGCCGCCTGTTCGACGAGTATCTCGACACCTTCGACGAGGTCGTGAACGCCACGGCCAGCCGCCACAGCCCGTGGTATGTGCTGCCTGCGGACCAGAAATGGTACACGCGGTATCTTGTGAGCGAGATCCTTACAGCGGAGCTGGAAAGCTGCTGCCATGAATACCCGAAGCTGCCGCCTGCGGCGCGGGCCAACCTGGCCGCCTGCCGCCGGATGCTGCAGGAGGAAGAAGCGTGAGAGAAGGGGGTGCGCGCATGGCGCCGATCCGCATTTTGCAGGTCATGCCGGCGATGGACGCCGGCGGCATGGAGACGTTTGTGATGAACGTCTACCGCGCCATCGACCGCGACAAGGTCCAGTTCGACTTTGTCTACCACTATGACAAACCCTGTTTTTATGACTATGAGATCCGGGCGCTGGGCGGGCAGATCTACAAGCTGACCGTGCGGCAGGACAACAACTTGCCGCGGTACCTGCACCAGCTCGACCGGCTGTTTGCCGAACACCCGGAGTACCGCATCGTCCACGGGCACTACAGCGGGTTCGGCATGTTTTATAACGCCGCCGCCCGCCGCCGCGGCGTGCCGGTGCGCATCGGCCACAGCCACAACACGGCCTATGAGCCGAACCTTGTGGGCAAGCTGGACAAGCTGATGAGCGCGCGGTTCAACCGGGACCTGACCGACCGTTTTGCCTGCAGCCGCAAAGCCGGGGAGATGCTGTTCGGCGCTTCGCCGTTCACGGTGCTGCCCAACGGCGTGGACACCGGCGCGTTCGCCCGCCACGACCCCGAAGCACGCGCCCGCCTGCGCGAGCACCTGGGCGTTGCCGAAGATGAGATCCTGCTGGGGCATGTGGGGCGGTTTTCCGCCCAGAAGAACCACGCCGGGCTGCTGCGCATCTTTGCGGCGGCCCTGCAGCGCCGCCCCAACGCCCGGCTGCTGCTGCTGGGGCAGGGGCCGCTGGAGGCGGAGACCCGCACGCTGGCGCAGGAGCTCGGCGTGGCGGACCGCGTGATCTTTGCCGGGGTGCGCACCAATGTGCAGGTGTTTTACCACGCGATGGACGCCTTTTTGCTGCCCAGCCTGTTTGAAGGGCTGCCGGTCGTGCTGGTGGAAGCGCAGGCCGCCGGGCTGCCCTGCTTTGTTTCGGACACGATCGACCGCGGCGCCGCTTTCGCCGACGGGGTACATTTTCTGCCGCTGGGCGACACGGACGCCTGGGCGGCCGCGCTGGCCGGGGCGGACCTGGCCCGCAACCCGGCGGCCCGGGACCAGGCGCTGGCCGCCGGGTTCGACGTGCACACAAGCGCAGGCATCCTGCAGGAATTCTACCTGCGCCGCTGGCAGGAGGTGACGCCATGAGCGCCGCCCCGCTGGCCGCCGTCGTGGTGCCGGTGTACAACGCCGGGCCTTACCTGTCCGCCTGCCTGCGCAGCCTGGCGGCGCAGACGCTCCCGGACTGGCGCTGCTACCTGGTGGACGACGGGTCGGACGACGGGTCCGGCGCGCTGTGCGACCAGGCCGCGCGCGAGGATGCGCGCTTTACGGTGCTGCACCAGGCGCAGTGCGGCGTTTCGGCCGCGCGGGCGGCCGGGGTGCGTGCCGCCAAGGCCGACGGCGCGGCCTGGATTGCTTTCTGCGATGCGGACGACATCTGCCACCCCGACCTGCTGCGCGTGCTGACCGGCGCGGCGCAGGCCGCCGCCATGCCGGTGGCCTGCTGCCTGTACGACAGCTTTACCGGCGAAGCGCCGCACGACACCCCCGCCCGCCCGGCGGCCGCGCGCGTGCTGGCCGCGCCGCGCCATCTGGAAGCGCTGCTGCACGACCACGCGGTGGATTTCAGCCTGTGCAACAAGCTGTACCGCGCCGACGTGCTGGAACCGGCCGACTTTGACAACGGTTTTTCCTTTAACGAGGACCTGCTGACCAACTGGATCGTCTTTTCGCGCCTGCCGGGCTGCGCGTTCGTCGATTTCACCGGCTACCACTACCGCCAGCACCCGGGTTCGGCCAGCCACCGCCCGCTCGCGCCCGAAAGCCTGGACGACCAGCGGCGGGCGGCCATCTATATCCGCGAGCACGCCGCGCCCGACATGCAGCGCTCGGCCGACGCGTTCTATTATGAAAAGCTCGTCTATCTGGCCAGCATGATCCTGCGGCGGGAGGACGCCGACAACTACCGCGTACAGCTCAACGAGCTGGGTGTGGGCATCCGCGCCGGGCTGAACGACCCGCGGCTCGGGCGCAACCCGCGGCTGGGGCTGTCCATCAAGGTCGCGGCCTGGGCCACCGTGCACTGCACCCGGCTGTGGGCCGCCGTGTGCCGCAGGGTGCTGCGGGACAGGCAGTAACAACCATTAAGAATTAGAAATCAGGATTAGGAATGAGGAATTGTTTGGCGGGAGGGTTTTGCGCTTTCCCGCAGGGATAATTGCTCATTTCTCATTCCTCATTACTTTTATATTTCGCAAAAGGTCAGGAGGTGTTGGGGTGCGGCTTTTGTTCATTCTGGATGCGGTGGAAGCGCCGGCCGCGGCCAACCCGCGGCTGGGGCGGCGGCTGGCCGGCGCGCTGGCCGCCGCCGGGCACGACGTGACGGTGCTCGAACTGTGGGACGGCCGCACGCCGCCGCCCGCGGTTCCCGGCTGCGCGCAGCAGGCGCTGGCTTTTGCCGGTGAAGCGGCGATGGAAAAAGCGCTGGAAGGCGGCGCAGCGGGGGGGAGCCCGCTGCCGCTGCGGCTTTTGCGGCTGGCCGCCCACCCGGCCGCCGTGGAGGCCGCCGTGCGGCAGTTTGTGCTGCGCCGCCCGCGCCGCGTGACCGGCACGCGCCGGGCCATCGAGCGTCTGGACGCCGAAACGCCGTTCGATGCGGTATGCGCGGTGGCCGCGCCCTACCGCGCCGCGTTCGCGCTGGAAGGCGCGGACATCCGCGGCAAAAAGCTGCTGTGGCAGATGGACCCCTATGCCGCCAACGAAACCTATGCGGCCCCCGGCGGCTACGACCGCGAACGCCAGCTGCTGGGCGCAATGGACCGCGTGTACATCACACAGCAGGCAGCGGCTGATTTTGCCCCCGGCGGGCCGCTGGCCGCGCTGGCCCCGCGCGCGCAGGTGCTCGCGTTCCCGAGCCTGGTCCCGCCCGCCGAAACCGGGAGCGCGGTCCAGCCGCAGAGCTGTGTGTTCTGCGGCACGCTGTACCGGAAGCTGCGCGAACCGGGCGCGCTGCTGGCGCTGTTCGCCGCGTTGGGCGGCGGGTGGACGCTGACCATGGCGGGCGGCGGCTGGGAAGCGTTTGCCCCTGCGCGTGCGCAGGCCGAGGCCGCCCTGGGCCCGCGGCTGCAGATCCTAGGCCCGGTGCCGCCCGCGCGCGCCGCGGCGCTGGAAGCGCAGGCCGGGGTGCTGGTGAGCATTGGCAACGCGGCCGCCAACCAGGTACCGAGCAAACTGTTTGAGTATGCCGCCGCGGGCAAACCGGTGCTGCACCTTTCCGCCGGGGAAAACGACGCGGCGCTGCCGTATCTGGCGCGCTGGCCGCTGGCGCTGTGCGTGCCGCCCGGCGAACCGGCCTGGCAGGCGGCGCTCGTGCGGCCGTGGCTTGAACAGACCGCCGGGAAGGTCCTGCCGTTTGCGCAGGCGGCGGCCTGCTTCCCGGAGTTCACGCCCGAGGCCGTCGCGCAGGATTTTTTGCGCGGGCTGGGCGGCTGAAAGCCGCTGGAACGAACACTTTCGTAAAAGGAGGCGTGCCCGATGCGGGTGCTTTGGCTCGTGAGCATCACGATCCCGGCGGCGGCCGCGGCCTGCGGGCTGGCGGCGAACGAAGTGGGCGGCGGCTGGCTGACCGGCCAGCTGACCGCCCTGCGCGCGCTGCCCGGCGCGCCGGAGCTGACGGTGTGCAGCGTCGACGCCCGCGTGCAGGCCCCGAAAACGGGCGCGGCGGACGGCGTGCGCTTCCGCCTGCTGCCTGCCGGGGACCAAGCCGCGTTTTCCGCGCTGCTGCGCGCGGACCGCTTTGACCTTGTGCACATCTGGGGCACCGAATACCCGGCCGCCCGCGCGCTGCACGCCGCGGCGCTGGCCGCCGGGGTCCCGGCGCTTGTGGGCATCCAGGGCGTGATGGCCGACTGCGCCGCCCACCTGTGCGACGGTGTGCCCGAGAAATACCGCCGCTCGTGCTTTGTGCAGCGCGGCATCGACCGCATTGTGCCCGGCGCGCTGCTGGACGGCCTGCAGGCGCGCTTTGACGCGCTGGCTGCCGGGGAGGCCGCGCTGCTGCGCGAAGCCCGCTTTGTGACCGGACGCACCGCGTTCGACAAAGCCGCCGCGGCCCGCCTGGCCCCCCGCGCGCGCTATTTTGTGTGCAACGAGACGCTGCGCCCCGCCTTTTACAAAGGCCCCGCCTGGCGGCCGCGCACGTTCGGCGCCGCGCCGCGGCTGCTGATGAGCCAGGGCAACTATCCTTTAAAAAACCTGCACACCGTTTTGCAGGCGCTGCCCGCGCTGCGGCGGCGCTGGCCGGGGCTGACGCTGGCCGTGGCCGGCTGGCCCCCGCTGGACAAAGGGCCGCTGCTGCGCCCGGTCATCGACTGGATGTTCCCCTACCAGCGCTACTGCAAGCGGCTGATCCGCACGCTGGGGCTGGAGGGCTGCGTGCGCTATACCGGCCCGCTGAACGAGGCCGCCATGAAGCAGGCCTACCTTGACGCCGACCTGTACCTGCTGCCCTCCAGCAGCGAGAACAGCCCCAACAGCCTGGGCGAAGCGATGCTGCTGGGCCTGCCCTGCGTGGCGAGCGCGGCAGGGGGCACCCCCGACATGCTGGCCGACGGGCGCGAGGGCGCGCTGTACGCCCCGCCCGGCGACGCCGCAGCGCTGACCGGGGCGGTCCTGCGCGTGCTGGGCGCGCCCGACGCGGGCGCCGCCCTTGGCGCGGCGGCACAGGCGCGCGCCCAAAAAACGCACGACCCGGCCGCCAACGCCCGCGCGCTGGCCGGTATTTATACCGCGATTTTGAACGGGGCCGAAATTTTGAACGGGGAGGATACGCAATGAGCCAAAAGCCGGTCTTCAGCGTCATCATCCCCTGCTACCGCGCCGCAAAAACGCTGCCGCGCGCCGTGGCAAGCGTGCTGGCGGGCGCGCCGGACGCCTTGGAAGTGCTGCTCATCGACGACGGCAGCCCCGACGAGACCCCGGCTGTCTGCGATGCGCTGGCCGCGCAAGACCCGCGCGTGCGCGCGCTGCACCGCCCCAACGGCGGCGCGGCGGCGGCGCGCAACACCGGGCTGGACGCCGCCGCGGGCAAGTGGGTGCTGTTCGTGGATGCGGACGACGAGCTGCTGCCGGGGCTGTGGGACGCACTGCCAAGCGCGCTGGCCGCCGCGCCGGGCATGATCCTGTTCGGGCTGACGCGGCAGAGCGGCCCCGCCCCCTGCCCGCTGGCCCCGGGCGTTTTCCCCCGCCTGGCCGATGTGGGCGCGGCGCTGGAACCGCTGCTGTTTGAAAGCGGCTACCTGGCCGCGCCCTACCCCAAGCTGTTCAACGCCGCCGCATTGCGGCAGGCGGGCGTGCGCTTCAACGAGGCGCTGGCCGTCAACGAAGACGTGCTGTTCAACCTCGATTTTCTGTTTTTTTCACAAATGACCCCTGCCATTTATTGCCTGCCGGGTGTATACTATAAGCAAAACGACCAGGCGGCGGGCAGCTTGTCCCGGCGGCTGCGCGGCGACCTGCTGGACGCCGAGGCCGTGACCCGCCCGGCGCTGGACCGCCTGCTGCGCAAAGAGGGCCTGCCGGACGCCCAGCGCGAAGCACTGCTGACCAAAAGCCGCGTGCGCGCGGCGCTCAACCAGTACGGGCTTTTGACCGGGCGCGCCGGGCGCATGGCGCTGCAGACGCGCCGGGCGCTGTTTGCGCGTATTTTGTCCGACGCCGATGCGCGCGCGGCGCTGCGCGCGCAGCTGCGCGCCGACCCCAACCGCCTGGCCGCGCTGCCCTACCGCCTGGGCGCGGCGCTGAACGCGCCCGGCCTGCTGGCCGCCTACACCGCGGCCAAGAACCGGCTGCTGCGCGCATAAATGCGCCCCGCATTGCAAAAGGCGCGAAAAACTGGTACAATTATACTGCCATACCAAGGAAGGAGCCGCCCATGCCGCAGACCCCCGCTATCAGCATCGTGACCACCGTGTACGATGCCAAGGAGTATCTGCCCCGCACGGTGCAGAGCATCCTGGCGCAGACCTTTACCGATTTTGAGCTGCTGCTTGTGGAAGACGGCAGCCCCAACGGCTGCGGTGAACTGTGCGACGAGCTGGCAAAGACCGACCCGCGCATCCGCGTGTTCCACAAGCCCAACGGCGGCCCCGCTTCGGCCGCAAACGTCGGGCTGGACAACGCGCGCGGGGGCTATATCGGCTTTGTCGATTCGGACGATTTGATCGAGCCGGATATGTACGAGCGGCTGTACAATGCGATCCAGGCCACCGGCGCGCGCATAGCCGCCTGCGTGGGCGACGCCATTGACGAACAGGACGCGCCGATCGCCGGGCGGGACGTTTCCCTGCGCGTCTACGGCGTGCGCGACGCCGAGGACCTGCTGCTGGAGACCTTCCAGACCGGCAGCTTCTATGGTCCTTTGAGCTGGAACAAGCTGTTTGACATCCGCACCTTCCGCGACAAGGGCGTGCGGTACGACGAAACGATGTTTTTTGGCGACGACGCGAGCGTTCTGCACCTGGTGTTCGAGGGCGAGCGCGCCGCGTGCCTGCCGGATGTGCTGTATCATTACCGCACCCGCCGCGGCCAGATGACCGACGCCGCCACCTTCCCGCCGCGCAAGCTGGACGATCTGCGCATGTACTGGGACTGGCTGCAGTATTTTGCCGCCCGCCCCGGCGCGGCCGAGCACTACCGCTGGGCCGTGGCGTGGTACTGGAAAGTTCTTTACCTGTTCTGGTGCATGGCCGGGACCGCAGGCAACCAGGCCGCGCTGCGCGGGGCGTTTGAGCCGCACTGCCAACACCTGAAGGCACTGCTGCCCGATCTGCTGCGCAGCCGCTGCGTGCCGCCGCTGGAAAAGCTGCGCGCCGTGCTGTTCAGCCTGGACCCGGACGCCGCCTACCGCCTGGCCGCCGCGTGGGGCCGCGCCGCCGGGGGCAAAAAGCCGAAGAAATAAACAGGCCGCCGCCTGTTTTGAAGAATAAAACGAGGGATGAATATGGAACATATCGCCATCAGCGTCATTGTACCGGTGTACAACACCAAGCCTTTCCTGCGCGAGTGCGTGCAGAGCATCCTGGACCAGAAAGAGACCTTCCCGGAGAATTATGAGGTCATCCTTGTCGACGACGGCGCCACCGACGGCTGTGCCGAGCTGTGCGACGAGCTGGCCGCGCAGGATGCGCGCATCCGGGTGATCCACCAGGAGAACCAGGGGCTTTCCGGCGCACGCAACACCGGCATCGACGCCGCTGTGGGGCGCTACTACGCCTTTGTCGACTCTGACGACATCCTGCGCCCCGGCTACCTGAAAAAGCTGTACGATGCCTGCGAAGCGCACGACGCCTATATGGCTATCTGCGCGGTGGAGGACGTGGCCGAAAACGGCGCGAGCCTTGACCCGCCCAGCTACACCGACCCCACCGCGACCGGCGTGTTTGTGGGCAAGGAACTGCTGAACAATTTCTATTCCCCCAACGGGACATACTATACCGTGGCCTGGAACAAGCTCTACCGCGCCGAGGTGTGGAAGCTGCTGCACTACCCCGAAGGACGGCTGCACGAGGATGATTTCATCGCGCACCGGCTGTTCTGGCGCTGCGACCGCGTGGTCTGCCTGGCGGACCACCTGTACTGCTACCGGCTGAGCAGCGGCAGCATCTGCCGCAGCGACCTGAAACCCGAGGCCTTCGACGCCGTGGACGGCCTGGCTGACCGCTACCGCTTCTTTGTGGAAAACGGCGCCAACCGCACCGTGATCGACTGCGCCTATGCGGCGTGCTGGCGGCGGTACCTGTTCCTGTGCGCCAAGGTGCGCCAGAACCCCACGCCCAAGCTGATCAAGGCGATCTCCAAGGAGCAGTTCCTGATGCAGGGGCTGCTGAGCTACCTGCCCAACTGCAAACAGCTCAAGATGACCGAAAAACTTTCGGCCGCGCGCTGGGCGATGATGCCGGCGGAGTCGCTGTGCCCGATGAAGAACTGAACCCCCGTTTTCCGATACTTTCGTTTTTTCACCTGCAGAAAGAGAGGTCCCCCGATGGCCGTCCCCGCAAAACTTGACCCCAAAGCCCTGAAACCCGAGCTGGCCGATTTCCGCGAAAAGACCGACGCCTTCTATGCCGGGCAGATGCCCAAGCCGGAGTACAAAGGCTTTTCCGGCTATTTTGGCAGCTACGCCCAGCGCAGCGGCGAGGCCAGCATGCTGCGCCTGCGCATGCCCGCCGGGCGCGTGACCAAACAGCGCCTGGCCTTTGTGGCCGGGGCGCTGCGCAGCGGCGTCAAGCGGCTGCACTTTACGACCTGCCAGACCATCCAGCTGCACGACCTTGTGCCGGAACAGCTGTACCGCCTGATCGAAGGCGCGCTGGACGTGGGGATCATCCCGCTGGGCGGCGGCGGGGATTTCCCGCGCAACGTGATGTGCTCGCCGCTGGCGGGCGCGGCCGCGGACGAATATTTTGACGTGACCCCCTGGGCCGAGGCCGCCGGGGACTATCTGCTGCATTTCCTGCACGCCGAAAAGATGCCGCGCAAGCTGAAAGTCGGCTTTTCCTCCGCCCCGGCGAACCTGCCGCACGCGACCTTCCGCGACCTGGGCTTTGCGGCCCGGCCGGACGGGCTGTTCGATGTGTACAGCGCCGGGGGCCTGGGCGGCAGCCCGAAATTCGGCGTCAAGGTGGCCGAGGCCGTCGCGCCCGACCAGATCCTTTACTATATCAAGGCGATGTGGCTGACTTTCCGCGCATATGGCAACTATGAAAACCGCGCCAAAGCCCGCACCCGCTATATGCAGGACGCGCTGGGCGGTCCCGAGGCTTACGCCGCCGCCTACCGCGAAAAGCTCGACGAAGTGTACCGGACCGAGGACCTGACGCTGACCGGCGTCGCCGCGCCGGTGCTGACCAAAACCGGCGCGCCGGATGCGGCGCTGGCCGCTGAACCGCGCGTCACGGCGCAGAAACAGCCGGGGCTGTATGCCGTGGCCTGGCACCCGGTGGGCGGCATGCCCGACCCGGATGTGTTCTGCGCGGTCAGCGACGCCCTGCAGGACATCGACGCCGCCGAGCTGCGCCTGTGCCCCGACGAAGGCGCCTATCTCGTCAACCTGACCGCCGGGGAGGCCCGCCGCCTGCTGGCGCTGACCGAAAACGACACCGCGCACAGCGTGTTCGAGACCTCGGTCGCCTGCATCGGCGCGGCCACCTGCCAGGTCGGCCTGCGCGATTCGCAGGCGCTGCTGGCCGAGTGTGTGGCCGCGGTGCGCGCGGCCGGGCTGCCGGACGGCGCGCTGCCGCAGATCCACATTTCCGGCTGCCCGTCCAGCTGCGGCACCCACCAGATCGGGGCGCTCGGTTTCCGCGGCGCGGCCAGGGTGGTCGACGGCAAGCCGCAGCCCGCCTTCACGCTGTTCGCGGGCGGCTGCGACCGCCAGGGCGGTGAAGCGATGGGCCGCGAGGTGGGCATTATGCTGTGGGAGAAGATCCCGGAATTTCTGGTCGCGCTGGGCCGCCGTGTGGCCGCTGCCGGGCAGGACTACGCCGCCTGGTACGCCGCCGACCCCGCCGCCGTCGATGCGCTGGCCGCCGAATATATGAACTGACAGCCTTTTGCATGCCCGAAGGAGGAACGGGAGAGCCGCGCCTTTTGCCGCCTCTTCCCCGTTCCTCCTTTTTCTTTTCCTTTTGAAAGGAGGACCCCGCCGTGCCGCTGCTCCCCAATGCAGCCGCCCGCCCGCATAAGCCGCGCATTTTGCTGGTGCCGCCGCCGGAACTGCCGGTCCCGGCCGTGCAGGGCGGCGCGGTGGAGACGCTGGTGACGCACCTGATCCGCGAAAACGAGCGCCGCGGCTGCCTGGACCTTTTGTGCGCGAGCATCCCCGACCCGGCCGCCGCCGAGCAGGCCAAGGCGCTGCGCCACACCCGGATGCTGTATGTGGCCCGCCCGCGCGGCGCGCGGCGCTACTGGCCGCTTGTATTCATCGAGCGCTGCTTTGGCATTGCCGCGCCGTATGACCCGTGGTACCAGAAGGTCCAGCTTTCGCTGGCGCTGGAGCTGCCGCCGCCCGATTTGATCGTGGCCGAGGGCGGCAACCTGACCCAGTGCAGCGCCATCAGCCGCATGTTCGGCCGTGGCCGGTGCCTGGCGCACCTGCACGGCCAGACCGCCTGCAGCCACACGATGGACGATATTTATGGCGGCGTGCTGGCGCTGAGCGAGTTCATCCGCGACGATTATCTCAAAACCAGCAGCCTGGACCGCCAGCACGCTTACATCCTGCACAACTGCATCGACACCGCGCGCTTCACCCCCGGCGCGCCCGACGCGGCACTGCGCGCCTCGCTGGGGTTTGCGCCGGAGGACTTCGTTGTGCTGTTCTGCGGGCGGCTGGAGCCGGACAAGGGCATCCACAAGCTGCTGGAGGCGATGGCCGCTGTCGATGACGCGCGCTGCAAGCTGCTGATCGTGGGCAGCCCGTTTTTCGGGCGCACGCAGTCCAGCCCGTTCCTGCGCAAGCTGGAACAGCAGGCCCACGCCCTGGGCGACCGTGTGCGCTTTACCGGGTATGTACCCAACGAGAACCTGCCCGACTATTACCGCCTGGCCGACCTGGTCTGCGTGCCGACGCTGGTCGAGGAGGCCGCGGGCCTTGTGGCCGTGGAGGCGATGGGCTGCGGGCGGCCGGTGCTGGCTACGCGCAGCGGCGGCATGCCCGAATACCTGCAGGGCAGCCAGGCCATACTGGTCGACCGCGGGCCCGAGCTGGCCGCCCAGCTGAGCTGGGCCATCCGCATGCTGCACGAGCACCCGGACCTCTGCGCCCAGATGGGCGCGGCCGGGGCCAGGGCGGCGCAGCGGTTCTCGACCGCCGCGTTTTACGAAACCTTCCTGCACATCGTCTATGATTTTCTTGGTCTGGGGCCTGTGCCGGAACCGGACGCGGGAGGTGCGCCATGAGCTGCGGAAATACCCGCCCCACCGTCAGCGTTGTGGTGCCGGTATGGGGCGCCGAGCGCACGCTGGACCGCTGCGTGCAGAGCATCCTGGGCCAGCGCCTGCGCACCGGGACGCTGGCCTGCGTGCTGGTGGACGACGGCAGCCCCGACCGCTGCGGGGCGATGTGCGACGAATACGCCCGCCGGGACGCGCGCGTGCGGGTGCTGCACAAGGAGGACGGCGGCGTATCCTCGGCCCGCAACGCCGGGCTGCGCGCCAGCGAGGGCGAGTATGTCGTCTTTCTGGACAGCGACGACGCCCTGCGCCCCGGCGCGCTGCAGGCGGCGCTGGACGCCCAGGCCGCCGACCCCGGCGCGTTCGTTCTGTGGCGCTATACCGACGACGCCGGCGACCCGGCCGCTGCCGGGCCCGAAGCCGCCGCCGCCCCGCAGAGCGCGCTGGCGCGGCTGTATCTCGACTGCCTGATCGCGATGCCGTGGAACAAGCTCTACCGCGGCGACCTGGCGCGGCGGCTGCGGTTCAACGAGTCGTTCACGCTGGGCGAAGACCTGCAGTTCGTGCTGGATTACATCGCCCTGCTCGGGCGCGAACAGCCCGGGTTCCACTATGCGGCCGTGCAGAGCCCGCTGACCTTTTACGATTGCAGCCGCGACGACGGCACGCTTTCGACGCGCTACCACCCCGAGGTCTGCGAAATCTGGCCGCAGCACTTTGCCAAGCTCAACGCCGCGGCGCAGGCCGCCGGGGCCCCCGCCGAAGACCTGCTGCCGCTGTACCGCGCCGAGCTGCGCGTGTTTGCCGAAGGCGCGGCCGATATCCTGCGCCGCGACCCGGCGGCGCCCGCGCAGCGCCGCCGCAAAGCCGCCGCGGCGCTGCGCTGCCCCTGGCTGCGCGCGCTGCTGGGCCAAATGCGCGCCGCGCGCTGCTACAGCCCCTATTACCTGCCGCTGCGCTGGCGCTGCCTGCCGCTTTTGTACCGCCTGGCCGAAGCCGGCCGCACCGGCAGCCCGCTTTTCGGCAAGCTGGACTGGGCCGGGTACTACCTGCTGGGCGGACGTTGGAAGCGGGCGGAGTAGGAAAATTGCCTGAGACCTCCCTGTTATAAGGGGAGGTTTTTTAATGCCTGCGCCCGGCGGCGCGGATTGTTTTTTATGCCGGAACATGGTACAATAAGCTGTAGTCTGGTGTTTTATACGGTTTTGCCGCCCGGGCGGCGCGCGCCGTTTTACAACACGCCAAAACATTTCTTGAACGGAAAGGCAGAATATGGCTGAAAACAACCGTACCCCCGCCGCAGGCGAATGGACGACCGTCATCCGCCCGCGCAGCGGCTGGTTTGATATCGACCTGCAGGAGCTCTGGCGCTACCGCGACCTGATCGGGATGTTTGTCAAGCGCAACTTTACCGTGCTGTACAAGCAGACGATCCTGGGCCCGGCGTGGATCATCCTGAATCCGCTGATCACGACCGTACTGTTCAACGTCGTGTTCGGCGGTCTGGCCGGGCTTTCGACCGACGGCACGCCCTCGTTTTTGTTTTACATGGCGGGCAACACAGTCTGGACCTTCTTCTCCACCTGCATCAACAACACGGCCAACACCTTCGTGGCCAACAGCCAGGTGTTCGGCAAGGTGTATTTCCCGCGCCTGACCACGCCCATCAGCCAGGCGCTGACCAGCTTGATCAACTTTTTCATCCAGTTTGTGATGTTCGCGCTGTTCTGGGCCGGGTTTGCGCTTTCGGGCGCGCCGCTGCGCCTGACGCCGTGGCTGGCCGCGGTACCGCTCATCGTGCTGGAGGTCATGCTGCTGGGGCTGGGCGTGGGCATCATCGTCTCGAGCCTGACGACAAAGTACCGCGACCTTGCGATCGCGGTCAGCTTCGGCGTACAGCTGTGGATGTACGTTTCGCCGGTCGTCTACCCGCTTTCGAGCCTGGGCGAAAGCCCGCGCCTGCGCGCGCTGATGAACCTGAACCCGATGACCGCGCCGATCGAAGTGTTCCGCATGGCGACGCTGGGCAGCGGCACGGTCAGCGTGGGCGGGCTTGTGTATAGCCTTGTGTTCACGCTGGCGGCGCTGGCGGTGGGCGTCATTCTGTTCAGCCGCATTGAAAAGACCTTTATGGATACCGTGTAAGGGGGCGCTGTATGCAGCAAACCAGGGAACGCAGGCCGGTGATCGAAGTGCGCGGCCTGAAAAAACAGTATAAGCTCGGGCAGATCGGCGGCGGCACGCTGACGCATGACCTGCAGAGCTGGTGGGCGCGCGTGCGCGGCAAGGAGGACCCCAACACGGTCATCGGCACCGACGCGCGCCTGTTCGGGCAGACCTTCATGGCGCTCAACGGCGTGGACCTGACCGTGTACCAGGGCGAAGCGCTGGGCATTATCGGGCGAAACGGCGCGGGCAAGAGCACGCTGCTCAAGATTTTGTCCCGCATCACCGCGCCGACCGAGGGCGAGATCCGCCTGCGCGGGCGGGTGGCCAGCATGCTGGAGGTCGGCACCGGGTTCAACAACGAGATGACCGGGCGCGAAAACATCTATATGAACGGCGCGATTTTGGGCATGACCAAGGCCGAAGTCGACGCCAAGCTCGACCAGATCATCGAGTTTTCCGAATGCGGCGAGTTCATCGACACGCCGGTCAAGCGCTATTCCTCCGGCATGTTCGTCAAGCTCGCATTCGCGGTGGCCGCGCATCTGGATTCCGAGATCATGGTCATGGACGAGGTGCTGGCGGTCGGCGATATGAAATTCCAGCAGAAATGCCTGGGCAAGATGAGCGACGTGGCCGGGCAGGAAGGCCGCACGGTTTTGTATGTCAGCCACAACATGAGCACGATCCGCCAGCTGTGCACGCGCTGCGTGGTGCTGGACAAGGGCCGCGTGATCTTTGACGGCGACGTGGAGCAGGCCATCGCCGTGTATATGGAGACGACCGACGTCAATGTTGTGCACTATGACCTGAAAGACGTGTCCCGCATGACCGGTTCGGCCGGCAAACGCCTGCGGCTGGAGACGCTCGACTTTGTGGACAAGGAATCGAGCGTATTTGCCGACACCGAACCGATGCGTGTGCGCATCACCTGGCGCGTGTCCGAGCCGTTTTCCGGGGTAAACCTGAAACTCAACCTGCATTTCCGGGATTCGACCCCCGTGGGCATCACCCACCCGGTCGATTTGGGCCCCGCCGAGCCCGGCCGTTTGTACACGACCGAGTTCACATTCGACCCGAGCTTGCTCGGCGAGGGACAGTATTTCTTCTATGTCGATGTGTTTGACGGCGCGCTGGCGCAGGCGGTCTGCCTGGACAAGCCCGTGACCGAGTTTGCCTTTGAGGTGACGAACAGCGACCTTTCGATGCCCGAATGGGCGTCCGGCTGGGGGCGCATCCACTTCCCGCCGGTCCGGCTGCTGTCCACCCGGGCGGAGGGGTAAGCGATGGAAAAGCCGGACCTGTATATCTGCCACACGGCTTACCACCTGCTGATCGCGCTGGTGCGCGCCGTGCGCGCAGGCGGCGGCCAGGCCGTGTGGCTCAGCGAGCAGATCCCCGGCGCGGCGGCATTGGCGGCGTCCGGGCGGTTGAGCGGCCCGTTTGCCGAAGCCTGCGTGTTGTATGAATCCCGCTGGCCGGGCGTTGCCGCCGGGCCGCTGGGGCACTGGCGCAACCGCCGCGGTTATGAGGCGGCGGGCGCCGGCCCGGCGCTGCGCCGCGGCGCTTACCGCCGCATCTACATCAGCAACGACTGGAGCGTTGCAGGGCGGTACCTGCAGGACTGCCGGGCCGGGTATACCCTGTGCGAAGACACGGTCGGCGGCACGCTGGACCCCGACCAGCACCTGCTGGAAGCCCAGCGCGCGGCGGCGGACTTTGCCGCCCGCCGCCGGGGCAAGGGCTACCTGTACTGGGGCGACAGCCGCTTTTGCCGCGCCGTCGAGAGCGAGGACGCGGCGAAGTGTACGCTGTTTCCGCCCGAAAAGCTCGTGACCTTTTCCAAAAAAGCGCTGCTGGAAAGCCTGACCGGCGCCGAAAAGGCGGCGGTGCGCCGGGTGTTTTTGACCGAGCCGCTGCCCGACGACCCGGCCGCGCTGGCGAACGCGACGCTGCTTTTGCCGCGCAGCTTTGTGCTGGACGGGCTGATGGACCAGCCGACGCAGG
>DWXD01000037.1 GCA_019119365.1 Candidatus Gemmiger stercoripullorum
TTTAAATTTGGCGCTGAAACTTCTTCTTTGTCTGGACATAGTAATGAATCCTCTCTTTCGTATTGATTTTAGTATATCAGATTCATTAAAAATTGTCCGAAAAAGTGTCTTAATTTATGAGACCATTATAGTACAAGGTCAAGGCCGCCGGCAAAAACGACTGCCGCCTCTACGACCCGTCCCTTGAACCGGCGCCCGTATAAAAAAGCTGCCGCCCTCATAACAGGGCGGCAGTTGAGCTTGATGTTTATCTATTGGGCGTCGATGCTCCAGTAAAGGAATACACTGCGCGAATTATCGGTATTGTCCATCGGTGCAATGATGTGGAAGATAAGCTTGTTGCCGCACCTGAAGGAATGTGCTTTGCTCCGTTTGAAATCGAAGAAGCAATTCATTTTCAGGAGCAATATTACGATAGCGAAATAGAAAGTATAACATAAAGAGGTTTTGTATGTAGGATTTTGGAATGTCAATGTTATGGTTTTGGGTATGTTATGCAATCGTTACTTGCGTAGGTATCCTGCACACCATATTTAATATCTATGTCTTGAAAATGAAGCCAATGGACGAAAACAGTATGGGCGAAGGTTATGAGAAAACAAAACCTTGGCATCCCTTGTATAACATCATTCTGTTCTCTCTGTTCGGTTGGTTATATATGAACGGTCTTACTGAACCGTCACTGACGAAAGCGCTTATCACGGGAGCGATATGGGCAGGCGTTTGTATTGTATTCGATGTGTTCGGGTGGGTACTTATAAAGCATCCCTGGAGTTTGTCATTTAAGGAGTTTTATGTAGATTATCAACCTTGGATCACTTTGATTTATATTGCGATATTTGCCGGACCGCTTGTTGGATATTGGTTTGCTCTTATATGAGTATCGAGTTTGATAAGGAGACTAAAATGGCAAAAGTAATTCTGATCTGCGGAAAGATCTGCAGTGGAAAAAGTACATATGCTGAGCAGATGCGCGTTCAGAATCACGCCGCACTGCTCTCTGTAGATGAAATAACCCTTGCATTGTTCGGTCAGCATTGCGGTGATAAGCATGATGATTACGTGGAAAGAACACAGAACTACTTGTTCGACAAATCATTGGAGCTCATCGAGGCTGGAATCAACGTAGTTCTTGATTGGGGCTTCTGGATGAAAGAAGAACGTGACTATGCCCGCGAGTTCTATAATGGCCGAAATATAGAGTGCGAATTCCATTACATTGATATTAGCGATGAGACTTGGAAGGCACGCTTAATGAAAAGAAACAGTGCAATATTAGCCGAAGAAACAAGTGCCTATTATGTTGATGATAATCTTGCTGCTAAATTTGGTGCTCTATTTGAAAAACCAAGCAGATATGAAATCGACGTGTGGGTTGAGCAATAAGGGCAAGTTCCCGGGAGGATGCCACAGATGAATTTTGTAACAAAAGAACCGATAAACAAAGGCTGGTCCAGTGATAAGAAATACTGTGTTACCGATGAGAACGGTACACGGTATCTTCTGCGTGTTTCTGACATTGCGCAGCACGATACGAAACAGTCTGAGCTGCCGCCCTCATAACAGGGCGGCAGTTTTGGACTGTCGAAAAAGCCGATTGTTTCTTTGCTGTAGAGCGTTTGCCTTGCATTGTAGGGCGGGGTCTTGACCCCGCCGCACCGCTGATTTTCAAAAAATGACCGTCGGCACATGTTTTTTGAACTTGCGGAGGTGCGGCGGGCAAAATCGCCCGCCCTACGGAACAGGGGGAAAAACATCGCGGCCGACCGGGAAAACGCGGACCCGGCGATGCCGCAAACCCCTGTAGGGGACGATGCTTGCATCGTCCCGGGGACGTTGCGGCGGCGCAGGGCTCCGCGGGCGGGATAAATCCCGCCCCTACGAATCAATTTTATGTTTTGGACCGGCAGGGACAGCCGCGGCCACCCGGACGGCCGTAGGGCGGGATGCCCTCATCCCGCCGGACCCTGCCGGGCTGCAAACCCTTCATTTTTGAATTCGCCAAGGTGCGGCGGGCGCCCACCCTACAATTCTACCGTAAGTGCCAGCTGGCACAGGAACGCATGCTTTATCCTTGGTACATCGTCAGGTAGGCGGCCGTGTTTTTGCGCATGACGGCAAACAGCGCTTTGGCGTCGTCCAGCCCCAGCGGCATGTTGGGGTCCAGCGCGAACGCCTGGAACGCCAGCCCCATGTCCCGCTGCACGGCGGCTTCGCTGATCATTTCCTGAATGCCGCAGATGCGCGTCACCAGCGGGTAGATCGAAGCGGGCAGCGGCCCGGCCAGCACCGGCTGCACCGTGTCGGCGCAGAAATGCGCGTTGGTCTCCACCACCGCGCCGAACGGCAGGTTCGGGATCTGTCCGATGTTGGGGATGTTGACGTTGGTCACAAAATCGCCCAGGCCCAGCAGCGCGCGCATCTGGCGCACGCCCTCCTCGCCGGTCGGGTCGATCTTGAGCGCTTCCGCGCCGCTGTACAGCCGTTCGCTGCGGGCCAGCCGCTCTTTCAGCTCCTCCTTGCGCCAGGACACCGGCGTCAGTGCAAAGCCCCACTTTTCAACGGTTGCGGGGTCTTTCAGATACCAGCTGCCGGGGCAGAATTCGGCCAGGTGGCGGTCCCCGGCGGCGGCGATCACGCCAAAGCGGCGGAACAGGTCCATCTTGACCATCTCGCGGCTGGCAAAGTAACGGTTGAACCAGTTGTCGTCCGCTTTCTTGGCGCAGCCTTCCGCATGGTATTTCTGCGCGAACCGGCGGTACAGCGGGTAGATGTCGATATCGCGGTACTGCGCCGCCGTCAGCCAGGTAAAGTGGTTGACGCCCACGACGTTGACCTTGATGTCCTCCCGCGTCGCGCCGTCCACACCGGCTTCCTCCCGCAGCACGCGGCCCAGCAGGCTCTGGGTGCCGAACACTTCGTGGCAGCAGCCGAACGCCTTGATCTGCGGGAACACGCGGTACAGCGTTTTGACGCACAGCGTCATCGGGTTGGTATAGTTGATGACCCAGGCTTCGGGGCAGTGCGCGCGGATGGCGGCGGCGAACTCCTCAAACATCGGGATCGTGCGCAGCGCGCGGAACAGCCCGCCCGGGCCGGTCGTATCGCCGACCGGCTGGTAAATGCCGTAAGCCTCGGGCGCGTGCACGTCGCTCTCCATCTCGTCGAACGTGCCGGGCAAGATCGAGATTACGACAAAATCCGCGCCGTCCAGCGCCGCGCCCAGGCTGTTTGCCGCATGGTAATTCCAGGCGGAGCGCGCCTGCGGCAGGCCGTTCATGCGGTTGCCGATCACTTCGTTCCTGGCCGCGGCCTCGCGGTCGATGTCATACAGCGCGACCTCGCCGCTCATATCCTCCGCGGCGGCCAGGTCGCTCATCAGCCCCCAGGCCCACCCGCGGGACCCGCCGCCGATGTAGGCAATCTTGACGCCGCTGACTTTGTTGCCTTCGTATTTCATAGGGGAAACGCCTCCTTTGACCCTCATTGTACCACGCAAAATATGTGCCGAACAGCCAAAAAGCTGCGCTGCTGGCCAAAACCCGCGCATTTTTTGCGCAGCCGCCCGGCAAAACCGCCCGAAAAAAACGCCCCGGATTGCTCCGGGGCGTGCAGTGATATAGTGGCTAAAAGGCAGGCGATCAATAGCTCATGATGTCCTTGACCGCGCCGGACATCGAGAACAGCTTGGCCGAAAGGTGGTCCAGATAGACGATGCCCAGCTTGAGCCCGCTCTCCTCGTTGTACATGTCGGCCAGCTGCGGCATGACCTGGAAGGCGGCAGCCAGCGCTTCGGGGCTGTTGTCAAAGTTGGCGGTGCCCTGCACGCGCAGCCATTCGCCGCGCTCGTTGGCGGCGCAGATCTCAAGGTTGGTGTTGTCCAGCAGCTGCTTGTAGGCCGCCTTGTGCTTGCCGATGGCCAGGCACAGGTGGTCCTTGTACCACATCGCAAAGCCGATGGGCCGCACGCGCGGCAGGTAGCCGTCCACCGTGGCGAGGTAGAACGTCGGATTATCCTTCAAAAACTGCATGATCTCTTCATTGGGTTTCATCTTGATCCCTCCCAAAAAAAACTGCCTGCGGCCGCGCGGGCGTTCAGCCCAGCGTCTTGAGCGCGGCCAGGATGCGCGCGGCGGCCTCTTTGGTGCGCTCGGCGTCGCCGAACGCGGTCAGGCGGAAATACCCTTCGCCGCACCGGCCAAAACCTTCGCCCGGCGTGCCGACAACGTGGGCGGTGTCCAGCAGCCAGTCAAAGAACTGCCAGCTGCCCATGCCGGCCGGGCATTCAAGCCAGATATACGGGCTGTTCTTGCCGCCGCAGTACCACACGCCCGCCTCGTCCAGCGCCGCGGCGATCACGGCGGCGTTGCGGCGGTAGTAGTCCAGGTTCTGCTGGATCTCGCGCATGCCGTCCTCGCTGAACACGGCGGCGGCCGCGCGCTGCACAATGTAGGCCACGCCGTTGAACTTGGTGGTCTGGCGGCGCAGCCACATCTTGTTCAGGTTCATGCCGTCGCGGGCGAGCGCCTGCGGCACGATGGTGTAGCCGCAGCGCGTGCCGGTAAAGCCCGCGATCTTGGAAAAGCTGCACACCTCGATGGCGCAGGTCTTGGCGCCCTCGACCTCATAGATGCTGCGCGCCAGGCCCTCCTCGCTCACAAAGCACTCATACGCCGCGTCGAACAGGATCACCGCATCGTGCGCGTTGGCCCAGTCGACCCAGACCTTGAGCTGGCTGCGCGTGTAGGTCGCGCCGGTCGGGTTGTTGGGGCTGCACAGGTAGACGATATCGGCTTTGGTGTTTTCGTCCGGCATCGGCAGAAAGTGGTTTTCGGCGCTGGCGGGCATATAGGTGATGCGCCGCCCGGCCATGACGTTGTCGTCCACATACACGGGGTAGACCGGGTCGGGCACCAAAACGGTGTTGTCCGCGTCGAACAGGTCGAGCAGGTTGCCCAGGTCGCTCTTGGCGCCGTCCGAAATAAAGATCTCGGCGGTATCCAGCGCCACGCCGCGCCCGGCGTAATAGCGCTGGATGGCTTCCCGCAGGAAGGGGTAGCCCTGCTCGCTCGGGATATAGCCGTGGAACGTCTCCTTGCGGCCCTGCTCGTCGCTGGCCTCGTGCAGCGCCTGCACGACGCTCTTGGCCAGCGGCAGCGTCACATCGCCGATGCCCAGGCGGATGATGTCGGCGTCCGGGTGGGCCGCCTGGTAATCCGCCACCTTGTGGGCGATCGTGCTGAACAGGTAGCTTTCTTCCAGCTCCTGGTAATGCTTGTTGACTTTCATAAGTTCCCTTTCCTTGATTCAAAAAATAGCGGTCAGATCCATTTTATCCTACCACAAACCGCGCCCCTGCGCAAGGCGGCGTCAGACCTCCACCGTGCCGGTAAAGGCCGTCTCGGCCGGGCCGGACATGTGCACGGCGTCGTCCGCATCCACCAGGATGCCCAGCACGCCGCCCAGCAGCGCGACCTCTATGGTCTCGCCGCGCGGGCACACGCCGCGCAGCACCATGGCGGCGGCGGCCGCGCAGGCGCCGGTGCCGCAGGCCAGCGTCTCGCCGCTGCCGCGTTCCCACACGCGCATGGTCAGGCGGCGGGGGCCGTCCACCTGGATGAATTCAGTGTTGATGCCTTCGGGGAACGCCGGGTGGTGCTCGAATTGCGGGCCCAGTTCGGCCAGCGCCGCGCCGGTGGGCAGCGGGGCGGGGCCCGGCCACTCAATGACGCAGTGCGGGTTGCCCATGCTCAGGCAGGCCGCGTCCCAGCTCTGCCCGGCGGCGACAAGGTCGGCGTGCAGCAGCGGCCCTGCGCCCAGGCCGACAGCGGGCAGCGCGGCCGGGTCCAGGGCAAAGCGGCCCATGTCGGCCTGCCACACGCCGGCCCCCAGGCGGCGCAGTGTCTTGCGCCCGGCCAGGTGGGTGTCAATCTCCAGCGTGTCCTTGGCAAGCCCGTGGGTGTACAGGTATTCGGCCACGCAGCGCACGCCGTTGCCGCACATGCGCCCCTCGCTGCCGTCGGCGTTGAACATCCGCATGGTGGCGTCGCCCCCGGCCAGGGTGGGCGGGCAGATGTAGATGACCCCGTCGGCCCCCACCGAGAAATGCCGCCGGGACAGCGCGCGGCTCCACTCGGCCGCCTGCGCGGGCAGGCCGGTCTCGCGGCAGTCCACATAGATATAGTCGTTGCCGCAGCCGTGCATCTTTGTAAATTGCAGTTGCAAGCACATCGCCTCCTTACCTTTCTATCATATCGCGTTTGGCGGCCCGGCACAACCGCCGCGCAGAAAAAAATCCGCTTTGCCTTGACCGCCTGCACGGGATATGTTATAAAAATATCTGTAGGATATATAAAAGGGGAGTGCGCCGCGCGCCGCCCCTGTGCCTTACGGTAAGGATACAGATACAAAGGAGAGAGCGTATGGAATCCGAAGTCTTTGAGCGCATCCGCGACTATCTGGCCGACCAGCTCGACATCGACCCCGAAAAGATCGCCCCCGAAAGCGATATCGTGGAAGATTTCGGCGCCGACAGCCTCGACGTTGTGGATATGATCACCACCCTGTCGGATGAGTTCGGCGTCGAGATCCCCGACGAAGAGATCGAAAACTTCCACACCGTGGCCGACGTCGCGGGGTATGTGGAAGAGCATATGGCCTGAACAAACGGCCGGATTTTTACGGAAAGAGAGAACAAGAATGGCAAACGACAAGAAAAAAATGGTAGAAGCGATCACCGCCCAGGAGGTCGACTTCGCCCAGTGGTACACCGATATCTGCACCAAGGCCGAGCTGGTCGAGTATTCCAGCGTCAAGGGCTTTGTGGTGCTGCGCCCCTACGGCTATGCGATCTGGGAGAATATCCAGAAAAACCTGGACGCCCGCTTCAAGGCCACCGGCCATGAGAACGTGGCCATGCCGCTGCTGATCCCCGAAAGCCTGCTCAAAAAGGAAGGCGAGCTCGTCGAGGGCTTTGCGCCGGAAGTCGCGTGGGTCACGGCCGGCGGCAGCGAGCCGCTGGAAGAACGCCTGGCCGTGCGCCCCACGAGCGAGACGATGTTCAGCGACCACTTCGCCCATGTGCTGCACTCTTACCGCGACCTGCCCATGCTGTACAACCAGTGGTGCAGCGTCGTTCGCTGGGAAAAGTCCACCCGCCCGTTCCTGCGCACGCGGGAATTCTGGTGGCAGGAGGGCCACACCATCCACGAGACGGCCGCCGAAGCCGAGGCCGAAACCGCGCAGCAGCTCGAATGCTACGCCGATTTCTGCGAGCGGGACCTGTGCATCCCGGTGCTCAAGGGCCGCAAGACCGATAAGGAAAAGTTTGCGGGCGCGGAAGCCACCTACACCATCGAGGCGATGATGAAGGACGGCAAGGCGCTGCAGAGCGGCACCAGCCACTATTTTGGCGACAAATTCTCCCGCGCCTATGACGTCACCTTCACCGGGCGCGACAACACCCTGCAGTATCCGTTCCAGACCTCCTGGGGCGCTTCCAGCCGCCTGATCGGCGCCATCATCATGACCCATGGCGACGACGACGGCCTTATCCTGCCCCCGGCCATCGCGCCCATCCAGGTCGTCATTGTGCCGGTCGCCGCCCACAAGCCCGGCGTGACCGAAAAAGCGCAGGAGCTCGCCGCCGCCCTGCGCGGGGACTTCCGCGTCAAGGTCGACGATTCCGACAAGGCCCCGGGCTGGAAGTTCAGCCAGTGGGAGATGAAGGGCGTGCCGCTGCGCATCGAGGTCGGCCCGCGCGACATCGAGCAGGGCCAGTGCGTGCTGGTCCGCCGCGACAACCGCGAAAAGCAGTTCGTCAAGTTCGAGGACCTGCCCGCCGCCGTGTCCGCCGCGCTGGACGCCTTGGCCGCGGCGCTGTACGAAAACGCCAAAAACAACCGCGAAGCCCGTACCTACACGGCAAAAACGCTCGACGAGATCAAGGCCATCACGGCGGAGCACACCGGCTTTATCAAAGCCATGTGGTGCGGCGACCTCGCCTGCGAGGAAGCCATGAAGGAGCAGGCCGGGCTGTCCAGCCGCTGCATGCCCTTTGAGCAGGAGCCGATCTCCGACGTCTGCCCGGTCTGCGGCAAACCGGCCAAAAAGATGGTCGTCTGGGGCGTCGCCTATTGACAGACAGTTTCAGCCAGAAGCAGCGCCTGCCGGCGCTGCTTCTGCTGTTTGCAAGGAAAAGCTGCCTATGATCTTACTGCTGACATCCATCCTCTATGTTCTGGGCCTCATCCTGACCGCCGTCGGCAGCCGCCTGACCGGGCGCTGCGCCACCTGGTGCTGCGCGCTGTGCGGCTTCCCGATGTGGGTGGTCAGCGGCACGGTGGCCGCGCTGTGCGTGGCGCTGCCGCAGCTGGTGCTGGCCTTCCTCGCTTCGGGGCTTTCGCTCACCGGCCTGGCCGTCGGCGCGGCGCTGGCCGGGGCCGTCACCGACCTGGGGCTCGTTCTGGCGCTGTGTTTGCTGCGGCGCTCGGTCACGGTGGACCGCGGCGAATTCTGCCGCAAGTGCGGTATTTTGCTGGCGGCCTGCCTTGTGCTTGCGCTGTTCGTGCGCGACGGCGCGCTCAGCCACACCGGGGCCGGGCTGCTCATGGCGCTGTTTGTGCTGTTCGCGTTGGAGAGCATCGTCAGCCAGCACCGCCTGCTCTACGACGAGGACCTCGACCCCATCGGCGTCGGCCCGGACCGCCCGTCCCGCCGCGCCGCGGCGCCGGAGGCGCGGACCATGGCTTTCCCGGTCATGAACCTGCGCAACAGCGTCAAAAACCTGGCGGGCGTCGTGGGCGGGCTCGCGCTGCTGGGCGCGGGGGCGTGGGCGCTGCTGGCCAGCGCGACCGCCCTGGCCAACCTGACGGGGACCATCCAGGCGCTGTGGGCGGCCACGCTGATCTCGTTCGGCTTCAGCCTGCCGCTGCTGGCCGAAGTGCTGCACCACCCCTTCGGCTCGGTCTGGAAGAAGTTCGCCGTGCGCTGCCGCATCCACCCGCCCGCCGCCCTGCCGATGCAGATGCTCAACAGCGCCATCCTCAGCCTGACCTTTGTGCTGCCGCTGTGCAGCCTGACCTACCGCGCCCGCCTGCCGGTCGGCGCGCAGTTCCGCGTCTACGATGTGCCCGCCTGCGTGCTGATGGGCCTGTGCCTGCTGGGGCCCGCGCTGCTCAAAAAGCGGCTCTACCGCTGGCAGGGGGCGTTCTGCCTTGCGGTGTACCTTGTCTATCTGGCCGCCGTCCTGCGCGCCCCGGTTGCGGGGGCGTGAAGCGCAGGCCCGCCGCGCCGCCGGGATATACGCAAAACAACACAAAGACCCGGGCGCTTCCCCTTTGCAGGGGACGCCCGGGTCTTTTGTCTTTGCTGAATTTACTTGCGTGAAGCCGCGTGCAGGCCGGTTTATTTCCCCGCCCGTGCGGGCGCGGCCTCCGGCTGCCCGGCCGGCAGGCTGAACGTGAACCGGCACCATTTGCCCGGCTCGCTTTCGGCCTTGATCTGCCCGCCGGACAGGTTGATCAGCACTTTGCAGATGTGCAGCCCCAGCCCGCTGCCGCGCGTGTTCAGCCCGCGGGAGCGGTCCTCCTTATAAAAACGCTCGAACACAAAGGGCAGCGCCTCGGGCGCAATGCCATCGCCGGTGTTTTCGACCGAGACATACACCATGCCGTCGCTGTGGATGACCTGGAATTTAATGACCCCGTCCGGCGGCGTGAACTTGATCGCGTTGTCCACAATGTTGTACACGACCTGATGCACAAGGTCGGGGTCGGCGTAGACGAACTCGCGTTCCGGCCCCAGGCCCTGGATGTCGATGCGGCCGTTCTCGATGCGCTGTTCGTCCGACAGTACAACGTCGGTCAGCGTGTCCCACACATTGAAGGTGCGGGCCTGCACCTTGTACTCGCCGCTTTCGAGCTTGGTGATGTCCAGCATGTTCTGCACGAGCCGCGCCAGACGCCCGGTCTCCTGCGAAACGATGGTTAGGTAATGCTTGTACTCGCTCTCGGGGATCGTGTCGTCCAGCATGCCGTCAATAAAGCCCTTGATGCTGGTCATCGGCGTGCGCAGCTCATGCGCAATGTTGCCCATGAACTGCCCGCGCGCGTTGTCAATGGTCTGCAGCCGCGCCGCCATGTTGTTGAAGGTCGTGGCAAACCCGGCCAGCTCTTCGCAGCCGTCCACCGGCGCGCGGGCGGTAAAGTCCCCGCCGCCCAGCTGGCGCGCCGCCGCGCTGATCTGCTCGATCGGCGCGGTGATCTTGCGCGTCAGCAGCAGCGAAACGATCAGCGCCAGCAGCAGGATACACAGCGCCGACAGGCAGATCACGCTGATGCTGTCGGCCAGATACTGGTACATCGACTGGGTCGAGGTGCACACAAACAGATAGGCCCGGGCCTGCCCGCCCTGCATCTGCCGCCCGGCCACATAGTATTTGCCGCCCAGCACATCGCCCAGCGTGCCGCGCTCAAAATAATCCTCGCCGCCGTCCATGCGCGCCAGGATTCCGGCGGGCACCGGCGCGCCGGTCAGCACGTCGTTGTCGGTGCGCAGCATCACCTGGCCCGCGCCGTCCGCCACGAACACCGCCACGTCGGACGATGTGTGGAACAGCTCAAAGCCTTCCTCAATGTTGCGGCGCAGCGCTTCGTCGTCAATGGGGCGGGTGATATCCTGCCCGCGCGCGGCAAAGCGGTCGCCCAGGGCGGTGGCGGCGTCCAGCACGCTGGTCAGCGAACTGTGGCGCTCCTGCGTGAAATAGGCCATGGAAAGCGCGCACAGCACGCCGCCCATCAAAAGCAGGCTGGAAAGCAGGATCAGCGCCGTGCTGGCAAAGATCTCCCGGCCGATGCTCTTGCTCGTCTTGTGCTGCACGGTCAATCCTTCACCTCAAACTTGTAGCCCACGCCCCACACGGTCTTCAGGCACCACTGTTCGGAAGCGCCCTCCAGCTTTTCGCGCAGGCGCTTGACATGTACGTCGATCGTGCGGGAGTCGCCGTAATATTCAAACCCCCACACTTCGTCCAGCAGCTGGTCGCGCGTATACACGCGGTTGGGGTGCGCGGCCAGGCAGGCCAGCAGTTCCAGCTCCTTGGGCGGCGCGTCCACCACCTTGCCCTTGACCTTGAGCTCGTACCGGTTCATGTCCAGGTGCAGGTTGTCAAAATCATACACGCCCTTGTCGTCCTCGCCGGGCACGGCGCAGCGGCGCAGCACCGCTTTGATACGGGCCGTGACCTCCTTGGTCTCAAACGGCTTGACGATGTAATCGTCCGCGCCCAGCTCCAGCCCCAGCACCTTGTCATACGTCTCGCCCTTGGCGGTCAGCATGATGATGGGGGTTTTGTTGTTCTGGCGGATGCGGCGGCAGACCTCCCAGCCGTCCATGCCGGGCATCATCACGTCCAGCAGGACCATGTCCGGGTGCAGCCGCTCAAACTCTTTCAGCGCCGCGGCGCCGTCATAGGCCAGCGTTACATGGAAGCCCTCTTTTTCAAGATACAGGCGCAGCAGCTCGCAGATGTTTTTGTCGTCATCCACAACAAGGATCTTTTCATTAGCCATACAATACGTTCCTCCCGTTCGCCGCCCGGCGCTGTGCGCCAGGCGGTTCCTTCTTTCTATTATAATGGGCAAATATGGAAAAATAAAGAAGAAACCATCAAATTTCTTTGGCGGCGCGCCCTGCCGCCGCACAATTTTGTCCCCGCCGCTTGCCTGCTGCGTTTTGCGTGTGTATAATGGGAGCGGAACTTTTTTTAAAGAAAACCGCAAAAGGAGCGAATATACAATGAAACTCGGTAAAGACAATCCAAATGAGCAAAGTACACAATGATGTGATTTTTGGAGGAAGTCATGATCAAAGCAATTATGAAAATCCATACCACTTCTTCTTCGGTTACATTTGTATGTGGCGATGTTGCTATTATTGGAAACGGTGAGTTTCGGGCTTCATCAG
>DWXD01000038.1 GCA_019119365.1 Candidatus Gemmiger stercoripullorum
ACTTTCCAGCCCAAAAAGCGTCAGCGCAGCCGCGTCCATGGCTTTTTGAAGCGTATGGCCAGCAAGAACGGCCGCAAGGTCATTGCCCGCCGCCGCGCCAAGGGCCGCAAGAGCCTGACCGTCTGATCGAAGGGCAATTGCAAAACTAAAGCACGAAGGCCGCTGAAATGAACATTCAGCGGCCTTTTTTGGTAGAATTTATGAAATACCGCGTATTGAACAAAAACCGGGAATTCACCCGCCTGTACGCCCGCGGCAAAAGCTATGTGCACCCGCATCTGGTGCTGTATGTGGCCAAAAACCGCCTGGGCGTCACGCGCGTGGGGTTGACCGCCACCAAAAAGGTCGGCGGCGCCGTGCAGCGCAACCGCGCCCGCCGCGTGATGCGCGCCGCTTTGGTGGAAAACCTCTCGCCAAACAGCGGCGGATATGATATAATCTTAGTGGCGCGCGCCCGCACGCCTCACCTGAAAAGCACGCAGGTCAGCCGCACGCTGGCCGTGCTGCTGAAAAAAGCCGGCCTGCCGGTGCGCAGGCCGCAGCCCGCCCCGCCGCCCCCGGCCGCGCCGGGGGACAGGCCGTGATCGCGGCGGCGCTCGTGCGGCTGATCCGCCTGTACCAGCGGCACATCAGCCCGCATCTGGGGCGCCATTGCCGTTTTGTGCCCACCTGCAGCCAGTACGCCGTCGAGGCGCTGCAAACGCACGGCGCGCTCAAGGGCACGGTGCTGGCGGTCTGGCGCATTCTGCGCTGCAACCCGCTCGGGCGTTTCGGGTTCGACCCCGTGCCGCCCAAAGGGCGCTGGCGCAGCCCGGACCGCCGCCTCACGCGCGAAAAATAGGGCGCGGGGCGTTTCTTTCCTTTGCTTCTCATGTCTTTGCCCTGCGCGGTAAAGACCTACGAAATAAAAAATCTAATTGCCTTGGGCGCAGCCGGGGCGGAATGGAATGACTATGGGTTTTCTCGCGTTTATCCTCGGCCCGCTGATGGCGCTTTTGTATCAGCTCATCCCCAACTATGCGGTCACGATGATCGTGTTCACCGTGCTCGTGCGCGTGGCCATGCTGCCGCTGGCCATCAAGCAGCAGAAATCGACGGCCAAAATGTCGGTGTATCAGCCGCTGCTCAATGAGATCCAGGAAAAGTACAAGAACAACCGGGAAAAGCAGAGCGAAGAGCTGATGAAGATGCAGCAGGAGCTCGGCTATAACCCGATGTCCGGCTGCCTGCCGATGCTCGTCAACATCCTTGTGATGTTCGGCATCATCGAGGTCGTCTACCGCCCGGCGCAGTACATCCTGGGCCTTTCGGTGGACAGCATCACCGCTGCCTGCGAGCAGCTCGGCATCGCCACCAACAACGTGACCATGATGCAGAGCCAGCTCATCAGCGCCATCCAGGGCGGGGCCACCTGCAGCGCCCTGACCGCGGAGCAGCTGGCCAAGATCCAGGACTTCAACACGACGTTCCTGGGCATGAACATGCTGGGCACCGCCGGGTTCCAGCTTTCCCCGCTCGTTGTGTTCCCGATCCTCGCTTCGGCTACCATGATCCTGTCCTATGCCGTCACCAACAAGCTGTCCGGCATGGGCGGCCAGATGCAGGGCAGCATGAAGGTTATGATGTGGGTCATGAACCTGATGTTCGTCTGGTTCTGCTTCTCCGCCCCCGTCGGCTTCTGCCTGTACTACACGGCTTCCAACATCTGCCAGCTGGGCCAGAGCTTTTTGACCTACCGCATCTACAGCCCGGACAAGTTCAAGGCCGAGTACGAGGCCGAGCTCGCCGCCAAGAAAGCGGCCAAAAAGGCCATGACCACCGTGCAGGTTGAAGAAAAGGGCGAGGTTGTGGAGAAAAAGGTCAACCGCTATGAGCTCAACAAGATGCGCATGGCCCAGGCGCGCGAACTGGACGCCGCCAAATATGCGGACGACCGCACCACGCCGCTGACCCCGGCCGAGAAAGAGGCCATCGAGGCCGAGAAGGCCGCCGCGAAAGGCCGCCGCAAAAAGTAAGGCGGAAACAGGCACAAAACGCGGGGCCAGGACCCCGCCGGAATAAAGAAAGCCCCCAACGGGGCAGATAAGGGAGGAAGTCACCATGCGTGAGATCGAAATGACCGCCAAGACCGTGGAGGAGGCTGTCGAGGCCGCCTGCCGCGCGCTGGGCGTCGACCGCGACGACCTGGGCGTCAGCTACGAAGTGCTGGAGTTCCCGGCCCGCCGCCTGTTCAAGAGCATCCCGGCCAAGGTCCGGGTGACGGTGGAGGAGCCCGAAGCCCCCGCGGCCCCGGCCGCCCAGCCCGCGCCCGCCGCGCCGGAAACGGCCGCTGCGCCCGCCCCGGCCCCCGCCGAAGCCCCGGCGGCCGAGCGCGCCGAAGCCCCGGCGCCCGCGCCTGCGGAGGCGGACGCCGCCGAGACGCCGCTGGACATCGCCGCCGACGAGCAGCTGCAGGCCGCCGTCGATTATCTGACGCCCATCTTCACGCTGCTGGGCGCGAAGGACTTTGCCTTCAGCGCCGTCAAGCAGGGCGAAGCCACCATCCTGCGCGTGCAGGGCGAGCACCTCGGCGCGCTGATCGGCCGCCGCGGCGAGACGATGGAGAGCCTGTCCTACCTGGCGAGCCTTGTCGTCAACCGCATGGACGGCCCCTATGTCAAGCTGGGCATCGACGTGGGCGGCTACCGCGGCAAGCGCGAGGGCGACCTGTACGCCCTGGCCCGCCGCATTGCCGAGCGCGTGCAGCGCACCGGCTGCTGCTACGAGATGGAGCCGATGAACCCGTATGAGCGGCACATCATCCACACCGCCATCTCGGCCATCGAGGGCGTGCGCAGCGAGAGCAAGGGCGAGGGCAACGACCGCCGCGTCGTCATCTATTCGACCGACCCCGACGCCAGCAACCTGCCCGACCGTGAGAGCGCCGGCCGCCGCCGTGGCCCCCGCCGTGACGGCCGCGGCCCCCGCCGCGACGACCGCCGGGGCCGTGGCAACGGGCGCGGCAACGGGCGCGGCAATGGCCGCCGCGAGGGCGGCCGCGGACCCCGCGGCTATGGCAAGGGCCCGCGCCCGTCCAGCGTGCCCGCGCGTGAGTTCGCCGACGCCCCGCGCGACCCCGAAGCCAAGCCCCAGGCCCCGGCCACGACCCACCGCATCCACGACGACGGCGACGATTTCGCCATGTTCGGCAAGATCGAGCTGTAATTAAGGCCACCCTGCAAACAAAACCGGCAGCCCCGCGCGGGCTGCCGGTTTTTGTTTGTTTGTTTGTTTGTTTGTTTGCGGCACACCGCCGCTGGCCGCAGGGGCGGGTTCCCGATCCGCCCGCGGGTGTTTGCGGCGGCGCGGGGTGCGGCGGGATGAGGGCATCCCGCCCTACGGCCGCCCGGATGGTTGAGGCCACCCCGTTTGGTTGGGCGTTAGCCACGGTTTGTAGGGGAGGGGCATGCCCCTCCCGCAAGCCTTGCGATGCGGCGGGGTCCCCGGGCCGATATGGAATCGGCCCCTACAGGGGTTACAGCGCGGCGGGGGTGCATTTTCCCGGTTGGCTGCGGGCCTTCCGGTGGTCGTAGGGGAGGGATTTATCCCTCCCGCGGGCGTTCGCGCCGCCGCAAGGTCTGCGGGACGATCTCCGGCCTAAGAGCCGGGCCTGCGGCCCGGTTGGCCTCCGAAACGCGCCTGCGGGCGCAGTGCGAGCATCGTCCCCTACAGGGGTTGCGGCGCGGCGGGGGTGCATTTTCCCGGTTGGCCGCCGTGTTTGCCCGGCCCTGTAGGGCGGGCGTTCACGCCCGCCGCACATTGGCAATTTCAAAAAACGGCGCCTTGTGCCGACGCGGGGGGGGCGGCGGGATGAGGGCATCCCGCCCTACGGCCGCCCGGGCGGTTGCGGCCATTCGTTCACGCCCGCCGCATGTTGCTCAAACGCCGCCCAGCGTTGCGGCCATGACGGCTTTGATCGTGTGCATACGGTTGCCGGCTTCGGCAAACACGAGCGACTGCGGACCCTCGAACACTTCGTCGGTCACTTCCATGGCGTCGCGGCCGAACTTTTCGCCCATCTCCTTGCCAACGGCCGTTTTGTGGTCGTGGTAGGCGGGCAGGCAGTGCATGAACACGGCCTGCGGCCCGGCGGCGGCCATCAGCGCGGCGTTGACCTGGTAGGGCGCCAGCGCCGCAATGCGCTCGGCCCAGACCGCCTCGGGCTCGCCCATGCTCACCCACACATCGGTGTACAGCACATCGGCCCCGGCCACGGCGGCGGTGTCCTCGGTCAGCGTCACGCTGCCGCCGCTCGCCGCGGCAAAGGCGCGGCAGCGTTCCACAAGGGCCGCGTCCGGCCAGTAGGCTTTGGGCGCGCAGGCCGTAAAGTGCAGGCCCATCTTGGCGCAGCCGATCATCAGCGAATTGCCCATGTTGTAGCGCGCGTCGCCCAAATAGACAAAGCGCAGGCTCGCCAGGCGGCCGAAATGCTCCTGCAGCGTCAAAAAGTCGGCCAGGATCTGGGTGGGGTGATACTCGTTGGTCAGGCCGTTCCACACCGGCACGGCGGCGTAGTCGGCCAGCTCCTGCACAATGGCCTGGCCGAAACCGCGGTACTCGATGCCGTCGAACATTTCGGACAAAACGCGCGCGGTGTCGGCAATGGATTCCTTTTTGCCGATCTGGCTGCCGGTGGGGTCCAGGTAGGTCGTGCCCATGCCAAGGTCGTGCGCCGCGACCTCGAACGCGCAGCGCGTGCGGGTGGATGTTTTTTCAAAAATCAGCGCGACGTTTTTGCCGCGCAGGCTGGCGTGCGGCACGCCCGCTTTCTTTTTGGCCTTGAGGTCGGCCGCCAGCGCCAGCAGCGCGGCGATCTCGGCGGGGGTATAGTCCAGCAGGGTCAGGAAATCCCGCCCTTTGAAAGTCTGGTAGTCCATGGTGCGCTCCTTTGCAGAATGAATAAAATTACAGTATGTATGAATGATTATACAACAACGCGGGCCCGGATGCAAGAAATTTTCGGCGGGCGGGCGCAGCGGGCTTTTCATTTGGCGGCGGGTGCGGTATACTGGTTAAAAACATGCGCGCGCCGGGGGAACCGGCGCCCGGGCATTTTTGCTTTTCAATGTGATCCCATACCGTTTCAGGAGGTATCTTTATGCGTTATACGGTCGAAAATGACGAACTGCGCCTGACCGTGGACAGCCACGGGGCCGAGGCGGTCAGCGCCGTCAACAAGCGCACCGGGGCCGAGATGCTCTGGCAGGCGGACCCGGCGGTCTGGGGGCGGCATGCGCCGATCCTTTTCCCCTACACCGGCAAACTGACCGGCGGCAGGCTGGAGGCCAAGGGCCGGACCTATGCGGGCGGCCAGCACGGCTTTGCCCGCGACGTGGAGCATGCGCTTGTGCGGCAGGAGGCCGATACGCTTGTGCTGGAGCTGCGCGCAAATGAGGAAACGCTGGCCAAATGGCCGTATGCGTTCGTGCTGCGCTCGACCTTCCGGCTGGAGGGCAAAACCGTGCACCACACGCTGTGCGTGGAAAACCCGACGGAGGAGGAGCTGCGCTTCGGCATCGGCTACCACCCGGCGTTCAACGTGCCGTTTGACGGCGCGCACACCATCACCGACTATGAGTTCCGCTTTGACGCGCTCGAAAGCCCGCTGTGCGTCAGCGCCCGGCCGGATGGCCTGCTCAACGGCACCGATTATTACCTGGCGCGCAACACAAAGACCATCCCGCTGACCGAAACGCTGTTCGACAACGACAGCCACTGCATGGTCAACCTGCGCAGCCATACCCTTGCCCTTGTGGAGAAAGACAGCGGCCGCCAGGTGCGCTGCAACATCGAGGGCTACCCCTATGTGCTGATCTGGTCGTCTGCCAACGCCAAGCCGTGGCGGTTTGTGTGCATCGAGCCGTGGCACAGCCTGCCCGGCGAGGAGAACGGCCCGCTCGCGTGGGACCAGCGCCCCTGCGCGGCCAGCCTGGCCAAAGGCGAAAGCTGGTCCACGACGCTTTCGACCACCTTCGACCGGTAACGCCATGCGCATCATTGAACTGCAAAACCTGGACGACCCGGGGCTCGACGTTTACGCCCGCCTGACCGAAGCGCAGCTGCGCAGCCGCGTGGAACCGGCGCGCGGGGTGTTCATTGCCGAAAGCCCCAAGGTCATTGCCAGCGCGCTGGACGCCGGGCTGCAGCCGGTCTCGCTGCTGATGGAGCGCCGCTGGATCGAGGGCGGCGCGCGCGGCCTGCTCGCCCGCTGCGGGGATATCCCCGTCTACACCGGCGAGCGCGCGCTGCTGGCGCAGCTGACCGGCTACACGCTGACGCGCGGCGTGCTGTGCGCCATGCGCCGCCCGGCCCCGCGCACGCCGGAGGAGGTCTGCGCCGGGACGCGCCGGGTGGCGGTGCTGGAAGACATCGCCGATTCCACCAACGTCGGCGCGATTATCCGCAGCGCCGCGGCGCTGGGCGTCGACGCGGTGCTGCTGAGCCCCGGCTGCTGCGACCCGCTGTGCCGCCGCGCCGTGCGCGTGAGCATGGGCACGGTGTTTGCGCTGCCCTGGGCGCGCCTGGGCGAGACGGCGGCCGGCTGGCCCGGCGCGGGCCTTGACCGCCTGCGCGCCATGGGCTTTGCCACGGCGGCGCTGGCGCTGCGGGACGACAGCCTGCCCATCGACGCGCCCGCGCTGCGCGCCGCGCCGCGCCTGGCCATGCTGCTGGGCACCGAGGGCGACGGCCTGCGGCCCGAGACCGTCGCGGCCTGCGATTATACCGCGCGCATCCCGATGCACCGCGGCGTCGATTCGCTCAATGTGGCCGCCGCGGCGGCCGTGGCTTTCTGGGAACTGACCCGATAAAAACCTCCCGCCCCCAACAACACAAACAAAAGAAGGAGCCCCTTATGCAAACGACCCCGCACACCCGCCTGCAGCGCATGACGCTGTGCGCATTTTTCGCCGCCCTGACCGCCGTGTGCAGCCAGATCGCGCTGCCCATGCCCTGGGGCGTGCCGGTCAACCTGGCGCTGCTGGCCGTCTGCCTGGGCGGGGCGCTGCTGGGCCCTGTGTGGGGCACGGCCAGCCAGGCCGTTTACCTGCTGCTGGCGGCGGCCGGTGTGCCGGTGCTGGCGGGGCTTTCCGGCGGCCCGGCGGCGCTGTTCGGGCTCACGGGCGGCTATGCCGCCGGGTACCTGCTGGCGGCGCTGCTCACCGCCGTGCTGGCCGGGCGGCGGGCCGGGTTCGCGCGGCTGTGCGCGGCCATGGCCGCGGGCTGCCTGGGGTGCTATGCGCTGGGCACCGTTTGGTTCGTGGCCGTCAGCGGCAACAGTGTGTGGCAGAGCCTGGCGCTGTGCGTGCTGCCCTATCTGCCCGGCGACGCCGCCAAGGTCGCCGCGGCCGCGTGGCTGGCGCGGCGGCTGCGCCGCGCGCTGCCCGGCCTGTAAAAAGGAGGACCGCCCGATGAAATGGATCGCCGTTGACTATGGGGACGCGCGCACCGGCCTGGCCGGGTGCGACGCCGGGGAGCTGGTGACGGCCCCCATCACCCCGCAGATCGAAGAAAAAAGCATGAACCGCGCCGCGCAGGCCGTGGCGGCCGTTGTCTGCCGCGAAAAAGCCGGGGGCGTGGTGCTGGGCCTGCCCAAAAACATGGACGGCAGCGAGGGCACGCGCGCCGCGCGCACCCGCCGCTTTGCCCAGCGCCTGGCCGACGCCTGCGGCCTGCCGGTCGCGCTGTGGGACGAGCGCCGCACCACCGTCACGGCCGCGGCTATCCTGGCCGGGAACGATACCTTCGGCCAAAAGCGCAAGCAGCGGCTGGATTCGGTCTCGGCCGCCGTGCTGCTGGACGCCTTCCTGGCCTGGCGGCGCGCCCACCCGGGCCAGACCCCGCCGGAGGTGGTAGACCCGCAGCCGGACCCGGAAAACGCATAAAGGCGGCCGCAGGCCGCTTTGCTCAAAATATGTTCGCACACAGGCCCGGCCGCCGCGCCGCGGCCGAGACAAGGAGGACACCATGCCGGAAGAAAAACGCATCCCCGCCCATGTGGCCCTGATCGTGGACGGCAACCGCCGCTGGGCCAAACAGCGCCACCTGCCCGCCAGCCTGGGCCACAAGGCGGGCTTTGACCGCCTGACCGAGATCACGCGCTACGCCATCAAGGACTGCGGCGTGCACACGCTGAGCCTGTACGTCTTTTCCACCGAGAACTTCCACCGCGACAGCAAGGAGGTCAACTTTTTGATGGACCTGCTTGTCAACAACTACCGCGCCATGACCGACGAGATGATCGAGCGCGGCTGCCGCATCCTGTTCAGCGGCCGGCGCGAAAACCTGCAGCCGCGCGTGCTGGCCGCGATGGATTACATGATGGACGCAACGCGCGACAAGGACAAGGGCGTTGTCAACTTCTGCCTGAACTACGGCGGCCACGCCGAGCTGGCCGACGCGGCCAAGGCCATCGCGCGCGAAGTCCGGGCCGGGACGCTGCAGCCCGAGGACATCGACGAAAAGACGATGGAGCGCCACCTGTACAGCGACCTGCCGCCGGTCGATTTGATGATCCGCACCAGCGGCGAGCAGCGGCTGTCGAACTTTTTGCTGTGGCAGTGCGCCTATGCGGAGTTCTACTTCACGCCGACGCTGTTCCCCGATTTTGACAAAGCCGCCTTTGACGAGGCCCTGGCCGAGTACGCCCACCGCGACCGCCGCATGGGCGGGTGAGGGGAGCCCCGGGACCGCAATATCCATGCAAAACGCGCCGATTTTGCCCTTTTGGGGCGGTGGGCGCGTTCTTTTGTAACAAGTTCGATACAAACCTCGTTATAATAAACAGATGGGGCTTTATACAAAAATGCCCCGCCCACAAACTGTGCAACGAGGAACAGACGCTTATGGCTACGATCCTGATTGCTGAGGACGAGCGCGCCATCAATGACCTGATGGCCGCCAACCTGCGCCTGGTCGGGCACCGCTGCGACCAGGCGCACACCGGCCCGGAGGCCCTGCAGAAAGCCGCCGCCGCCAATTATGACTTGGTCCTGCTCGATGTGATGCTGCCCGGGCTGGACGGCTTCGCCGTCAAAAACCGGCTGCCGGATACCCTGCCCGTCATCTTTGTCACCGCCCGCACCAACCTGACCGACAAACTGCGCGGTCTCGGCCTGGGGGCGGAGGATTATATCGTTAAACCGTTCGAGATCCTTGAACTGCTCGCCCGGGTCGAGACGGTGCTGCGCCGCGCCCACCGCGGCGAGGCGAGCTTCCGATTCCACGACCTGAATGTGGACCTGGCGGCGCGCCGCGTGCTGCGCGCCGGGCGGGAGGTGCCGCTCACCCCGCAGGAGTACGCTTTGCTCGAAACGCTGGTCGTCAACCGCAACCTTGCCCTCAGCCGCGACAAGCTGCTGGAGATCGCCTGGGGGTACGACTATCAGGGCGAGACCCGCACCGTGGATGTGCACATCCAGCGCCTGCGCCGCAAGCTGGGGCTGGAAAAGGAGATCCAGACCGTGTACAAGATCGGCTACCGGCTCAACACCCGCGGAGAGGATTAAGCCGCGCGCAAAAAAAGAGGGACCGCGATGAAACGACCCCTGTTATACTGGCAGAAAACCTACCTGGCTGCGCTGGCCCTGTTTTTGGGCGGGCTGTGCGCCGGGTTTTTCGGCGTGTTCCAGTTCAGCTGCCGCCAGAGCTTTGCCGCCCGCACCGGCGAGCTGCTGGCGCGCCAGCACGCGCTGGCCGTGGCGCTGGCCGACGATATGGCCGCCGTGCTGGCGGCCCGGCCGGAAGCCCTGGGCGTGCTGTGGCAGGACACCGGCCTGGACGCCCGGCGCGAGGGCCTGGCCCTGGCGGTGTGGTACGGCGGCGCGCCGCGCTACAACGACCTGGCGCTGGACGCGCTGCCAGAAGCCGGAACGCTCGAAGCCGGGCTGCGCAGCTGGCAGGTGCGCGTGGTGGGCGGGCGGCACCTGTTTTACGCCGCCACCGCCCTGGCCGGGGAGCTGACCGGCTACGCCGTGACGGTGCAGGCTGACATCGAGGATTTTTACGCCGACTGGCAGCGCACCGGTGCGGCGTTCGCCGGGGCCGGGGCCGGGATCGGCGCGGTGTTCGCGGCCGGGCTGTACGCCGTGCTGCGCCGCATGAACCGCCCGCTGCGCGCGCTGACCGAGACCGCCCGCGCCCTTGCGGCCGGGGACTATGACCGCCGCGCGCTGGCCCCCGGCGCGCCGCCGCGCCGCGACGAAGTCGGCGAGCTGGGCGGCGTGCTGGACGAGATGGCCGGGCGGGTACAGGCGCAGCTGCGCGCGCTGGAGGCCGAAGCCGCGGCCAAGCAGCGCCTGGTGGACGACCTTTCGCACGAGATGCGCACGCCGCTGACCGCCATCGGCGGCTATGCCGAGTTCATCCAGCGCGCCGATGTGCGCGGCGAAGCGCTGTACGAGGCGCTTGAGACCATCCGGTTCGAGAGCGGGCGGCTGCTGCGTTTGTCCGACCAGCTTGTGCGTCTGTCGGCGCTGGCGCATGAACCGCTGGCGGGCGCGCGCGTCGACACGGCCGCGCTGCTGCGCCGGGCCGCCGCCGCGGCCGCCCCCAGGGCCGAAGCGCGCGGCGTGACGCTGGAATGTTCGCCGGGGCAGGCACCGCCTATCTGGGGCGAAGCCGCGCTGCTGGAAAGCCTGGCCGTCAACCTGTGCGACAACGGCGTCAAAGCCTGCGCGGCGGGCGGCCATGTGGCGCTGCGCGCCGCCGCGGGGCCGGACGGCGGCTGTGTGCTGACCGTGACCGACGACGGCTGCGGCATGGACGCCGAGACGCTCGCGCATATCGGCCAGCCGTTCTACCGTGCCGACAAGGCCCGCTCCCGCGCCGAGGGCGGCGCGGGCCTCGGCGTGGCGCTGTGCCGCCGCATTGCCGCCGCCCACGGGGCCGCGCTGACCTATGAGAGCGCGCCCGGCCGCGGCACGGCGGCGCGCGTGCAGTTCCCGCCTGCCGCCGCATTTACAACCTTGCAACAACTTGATGATAACCCTGTGACCCCCGCCGGGTAAAATAAGGAAAACAAAAGGGCGCGGGCAAACTGCCGCGCCCGCCCGAAAGGAGGCCGCAGAGATGAAAAAGAAACAAAGGCCCGCCGCGCGCTGGCTGGCCGCTGCGCTCGCCGCGCTGCTTGCCGCCTGCGCGCCGCTGGGGCGGCAGCCCACGGTGGAGAGCGAGGTCATAGAGCCGCAGGCCGATGGAGCCGCCACCGCCATCGACAAGGTGGACGACCCGGACTATGAGGCGCGGATCGTGACGGATTTCACCGGCGGTTCCGCCCGGATGCCGGACAAGGACCGCACGGCGCCGGTGGGCGGGGGCCTGAGCCCCGATGAAACGGTGCGGCGCAGTGCGGTGCTGCTGCGGGCGGCCGGGGCTGCGCTTGGCGGGGAATGGACGCTGTGGCTGTACCCGGAGGAGCTGGCCGGCCCGGTCGGCTCCGCGCCGGTGTACTTTGTGCAGCAGACGCAGGGCAGCCACAAATGGGAGCTGTGGATCGACACCGAAGGCGCCGTGCAGAACCTGTTCGACGCCGGGTGCATGACAGAGGAGACATACAGCGCGCTGACCGCCCGCGACGGGGCCGAGTACGCCGCCTGGGCCGCAGAGCAAAATGCCTGGGTACAGCAGGAAGCGGACGCCTGGCTGGCTGCGTTCCTGGACGAAGCCGGGCTGCCGGGCGCAACGGTGACGCAGGCGGCCTTTGAGGGGGAGCTTATCCCGCCGGACGCCGCCGCGCGGGACGAGGCGGTTTCCCGCACCGGCCGGTATGTGCAGCAAAACCAGCTGGAGTATACCGTGCAGGATGCGCAGGGCGTTATGTGGTACGCTTCGGCCGACCCGCTGCAGCGGCGGCTGATCATTCTCATCCGGGAAGCGGAACTGGGGAAAAACCTTCGCTTTGACAGCAAAGGCAAGCTGCAGGGGGAGGGGATCACGCCGCTCTACAGGGCCTACCAGGAAGGGAGGCGGCGGGCATGGGCAACGTGGAATATAAAACGAAACGAATGGCGGGACGATGGAAACGGACAGTGACCTGCCTGTTGGCGCCGCTCCTGCTTGCCGCCTGCGCGCCGCTGGGGCGGCAGCCCACGGTGGAGAGCGAGGTCATAGACCCGGCGGGCGCGGCGGAGCTGTACGGGGCCGCCGCGCTGCCGGACTGCGAAAACCGCATCGCCTATACGCTGCTGGGCGAGAGCGAGCCCGCCGCTGCCAGCGACGCCTGGCCCGGCGAGAGCGAGATGGACTGGGACGCGGCGCTGCGCCGCGCCATGACGCTGTGCCTTTACGCAGGCGCGGACACGGCGGGGGATTGGCAGCTGCTGTACTACCCGCAGGCGCTGACGGAGCGTAGCGGCATGCGGCCGTTTTACGAGGCATACTGCGAGCAGGACGGCCTCCTGCTCGACGTCCGCTTTGATTCAACGACCGGCGCGCTGCTGTGGTGGGCGGCGGAGCCCGGGGCGGGCTACTGGACCCGGGCGCTGACCTGCGGCGGTGCGCTCGAGGCCCCCGGCGGCACGCCGGACCCCGCGCTTGCGGCCGCCGCCTGGCCGGACTATGCCGCCGAAACCGCCGCCTGGGGCGAAACGCAGGGCGCGGCGCTGGCCGACGCGCTGCTGCAGGCCTGGGGACGGCAGACCCACGCCGCCGCCCCGGCTGCGGGCGGCGGCCTGCCGGACAGCTGGCAGGCCCTGTATGACGGCTGGGCGTGCGGCACGGGCGACCCGCTTGCCCTCTGCCTGCAATTTGAGGCCGAGGCCGACGGCCAGCCCTGGCAGGTCTGGCTCGTCTGGGTAGAGCCGACCCGCCGCCTGGTGCTGCGCGCCGCACCCGATCCCCCCGACGCCTGCACGCAGGCGCGCGGCGGGCAGGTGCGGCCGGACGCCGAGGCGCTGACCGCCGAAGAGCTGCGGCCCCAGTGCGCCGAGTTGCGCCGCAAGCTGGAAGCGCTGGCGGAGGAGCTGGCCCAAACGACCGACGCCGCCGCGCGCGAGGAGATGCAGGCCATGAAAAAGGCGCTGCAGGAAACCCTCGACGTCCTCACGCGCAGCGCGGGCGAGCCCACCGCGCAGGCGGCCGTGCCACCGGGCGGCGCAGGCTGGCTTGCCGGCCTGCCGGGCCCGGACGAGGAAGAAGCGGCGGAACAAAACGCCGCGACAGCAGAATAGACAACCGTTTGCCGCGCCGGGAGGGAGCCCTCCCGGCGCGGTTTGGTGTTTTTTGGGGGCGATGATGGGCAGGGGGGCGTGGCGCAAGGCCAGCGGGTGGATAGGGAGCCCGCCCCTGCGGCCAACGGCGGGGGGCGGCCAACCGAAAAACCGCGGTCCCTATGGCGCACCACAAACCTATGTAGGGGACGATGCTTGCATCGTCCCGGGGACCCTGCGGCGGCGCGAACGTCCGCGGGAGGGGCATGCCCCTCCCCTACAAACCATGGCAAACGCCCAACCAAACGGGACGGCCCCGACCATCCGGGCAACCGTAGGGCGGGATGCCCTCATCCCGCCGGACCTGCGGCGGCGCGAACGTCCGCGGGCGGGATCAATCCCGCCCCTACGAATAAATTTTATGTTTCGGGCCAACCGGATGGCGGTGGCATCTGTGCCGGTTCGTAGGGGAGGGCCATGGCCCTCCCGTGGGTGCTCACGGCGGGGCAAGGCCTGATTTTGAAATTGCCAATGTGCGGCGGGCGTGAACGCCCGCCCTACAGAATGAGAGGAACGGGGTGGCCAACCGGGGAACCCGCGCCGCCGCGGGGTTCCGCGGGCGGATATGGAATCCGCCCCTACAAACGGCAGCGAGGCCCGAAGCAACCGGGAAACGGCGGCCACCGCTGCCATGGCAAACCCCTGTAGGGGCCGATTCAATATCGGCCCGGTTTGCGGCGGCACGGGGTTCCGCGGGAGGGGCGTGCCCCTCCCCTGCAAACCGTGGCGAACGCCCAACCAAACGAGATGGCCCCGACCATCCGGGCAACCGTAGGGCGGGATGCCCTCATCCCGCCGGACCTTGCGGCGGCGCGAACGTCCGCGGGCGGATATGGAATCCGCCCCTACAAACGGCGGCGAGGCCCGAAGCAACCGGGAAACGGCGGTCACCGCTGCCATGGCAAACCCTAACAGGCCCCCTTGTTAAGGGGGGCGAGAGCGGAGATCGGGGGAGTACTTCAGCGAAATGCCGCTTTTTTCAAACGGCAGCCAGGCGTAAGGCAATCCCTCCGTCACGGCCTGCGGCCGTGCCACCTCCCTTTAACAAGGGAGGCAAAACCACCACACCCCCGAGGCCAACCGCAAACCCGTGTTGCCGCAAGGCCCCGTAGGGCGGGATGCCTGCATCCCGGCGGGGCGGGCGGGCGTTTTTTGGCGTTTTTGCGAAAATCCGGGGCGGTGGTTTGAATTTTCGGCTCCGTATGGTATAATAGCCGGGAAACGGTTGTTATACGATTTTTGCGCAGCGGCGCGCCGTTCCGGCTGGCGCCGGCCCGGCAACCGCCTTTTGATGCGCGATTCTACCATTCCGCTGCGCGGCATGGTATAATAAACCAAACACAAAACCAAACACAATACGCGTTTAAAAACGGCCGGCAGGTAAAGGAGGCGGAAGCATGCAGATCCTGGCAAACGATCTCAAGCGGCAGTACGGCCTGCACGCGGCTGAATATGAGGCCAAGGCGCTGGAAGTGCTGCGCGGCGGCTGGTACATCCTTGGCAAAGAGGTCGAAGCCTTTGAGCGGGAATGGGCCGCCATGGTCGGCGCGCGCTTCTGCGTCGGGCTGGCCAGCGGACTGGATGCGCTGTGGATCGCGTTCCGCCTGCTCGGCATCGGCGCGGGGGACGAGGTCATCGTCGCCTCCAACGCCTACATCGCCTGCGTCATGGGCATCACGATCAACGGCGCAGCGCCGGTCTTTGTGGAGCCGGACGAGTACGACAACATCGACGCCGCCGCCATCGAGGCCGCCGTCACCCCGCGCACCAGAGCAATTCTGGCCGTGCATCTCTATGGCCAGAGCTGCGATATGGACACGATCGGCGCCGTCGCCCGCCGCCATGGCCTGAAGGTCGTGGAGGACTGCGCCCAGAGCCACGGCAACCACTGGCGCGGGCGGGTCGTCGGCTCTTTGGGCGATGTGGGCTGCTTCAGCTTTTACCCCACCAAGGGCTGCGGGGCGTTCGGCGACGCCGGGTGCATCACCACCAACGACCCCGACCTGGCCGACCGCGCCCGCGTGTTCCGCAACTACGGCAGCCGCGTGCGCTACCAGAACGAGGTTGTCGGCGCAAACAGCCGCCTGGACGAACTGCAGGCCGGGCTGCTGCGCGTCAAGCTGACCCACCTGGAAGAGTTCAACGCCGAGCGCCGCCGCCTGGCCGCGCGCTATGACGCCGGGCTTCGCGGGGACACCCTGCGCAAGCCGCGCATCCGCCCCGGCGCGGACAGCAGCTGGCACCAGTATGTCGTGCATCTGCCCGGCTGCCGCGACGCGATGGCCGCTTACCTGAAAGAGCAGGGCATCGGCACCATCATCCATTACCCGATCCCGCCGCATCTCAGCCAGGCGTATGCGTATCTCGGCCACAAACGCGGGGATTTCCCCATCGCCGAGCGCTATGCCGCCGAGGTGCTGAGCCTGCCGATGTACAACGGCATGACCGAAGCCGAACAGGACTGCGTCATCGAGGCGGTCAACCGCTTTGTACCGGACAAGAAATAACAAAGAGGAAAACCATGAGTAAAATAGACAGTGCGTATTTTATTGAGTTTGCCGAGCACGGCGACGAACGCGGCAACCTTGTCGTGGTCGAAGGCGAGCGTGATGTGCCGTTTGCGATCCAGCGCGTGTTTTACATCTACGGCTCCGACCCCGACATCGTGCGCGGCCAGCACGCCAACCGGCGCAGCCAGTTCGTGCTGGTCAACGTGGCCGGGCAGAGCAAGATCCGCGTCAAGGATGGCCTGGGCAACGAGGCGGTGTTCTGCCTGAACCGGCCGCGCACCGGCGTGTACATCCCCACGATGGCCTGGAAGGAAATGTACGACTTCAGCCCCGATTCGGTGCTGCTGTGCCTGGCCAGCGAACATTATGACGAGAGCGAATACATCCGCGACTTCGACGCCTTCCTGGCTGAAGTCGCCGCGCCCCACGGGAGGCAGGAATGAGCAGACAAAAAGTCGATTACAAAAGCGTGGCCGCGCACTTTGTGCAGTACCGCCCGCTCATCAATGAGCTGGTCGGCCGCGATCTCAAGGTCAAATACCGCCGCAGTTTTCTGGGGTATGTGTGGAGCGTGCTCAACCCGCTGCTGATGATGGTCGTGCAGACGGTCATTTTTTCGTATATGTTCCGCAGCGATATCCCCAACTATCCGCTGTACCTGATCTGCGGCAACACGCTGTTCACGTTTTTCAACGAGAGCGCCAACATGGGCCTGACCTCGATCATCTACAACGCCTCGCTGATCAAAAAAGTCTACATCCCCAAATACATCTTCCCGGTCAGCCGCGTGGTGTCCAGCTTTGTGACCATGACGTTCAGCCTGGCCGCCGTCGTGCTGGTCATGGTGTTCACGCGCTCGCCGTTTTACTGGACGATGCTGCTGTTCTTCATCCCGCTGGTCTTCCTGTTCCTGTTCAGCTGCGGCATGGCGTTGCTGCTCTCGGCGCTGACGGTCTATTTCCGCGACATGCAGCATCTGTTCAGCATCCTCACGCTGGGCTGGATGTATGCGACGCCGATCTTCTACCCGCTGGAACAGCTGCCGCCGTTTGCGCAGGGCGTGATGAAGCTCAACCCGATGTACCACTACATCAACATGTTCCGCAACCTTGTCATGTACGGCAACATCCCCGGGCCCAACACCTGGTTCGCCTGCGCCGCCTCCGGCGCGGTGATGCTGGCGCTGGGGCTGTGGGTGTTCCACAAGCTGCAGCGGAACTTCATCCTGTATATTTAAAAGGGGGTGCACCGGATGAATTTTGCGGATCAGCCCGTGATCGTCAACGCTGACCATGTTTCGATGCGCTTCAACCTTGCGCAGGAAAAAACCGAAACGCTCAAGGAATACCTTGTCAAGATGCTGCGCGGCAAGCTGCTGTTCAACGAATTCTACGCCCTCAAGGACGTCTCGTTCCAGGTGCGCCGCGGCGAAGCGGTCGCGCTCATCGGGCGCAACGGCTCCGGCAAGAGCACGATGCTCAAGGTCGTGGCCGGCGTCATGTACCCGAGCGAGGGCGCGTGCAGCGTGCAGGGCTCCATCGCGCCGATGATCGAGCTCGGCGCGGGCTTTGACATGGACCTGACCGCGCGCGAGAACGTGTTTCTGAACGGCGCGGTGCTCGGCCATGACCGCGAGTATATGCAGGCGCATTTCGACGATATCATCGACTTTGCCGAACTGCGCGATTTTGTCGACGTGCCGGTCAAGAATTTCTCCTCCGGCATGGTCACGCGCCTGGGGTTTGCCATTGCCACCGAGGTGGCGGCCGACCTGCTCGTTGTGGACGAAGTGCTGGCCGTCGGCGATTTCATGTTCCAGCAAAAGTGCATGGAGCGCCTGGACCGCATGCTGGCAAACGGCACGACGCTGCTGTTCGTCAGCCACAGCTCCGAGCAGGTGCAGCGGCTGTGCCAGCGCGCGATCTGGCTGGACCACGGCGTCAAGCGCGGCGACGGCCCGGCGGACGAAGTCTGCGCGATGTACGAGGAAGCCATGCGCAACGGGGAAGCGTGAGTTCTTTTAGAGTTCAGAGTTTAGAGTTTAGATGAGGTGGCGCGGCGGCCGCAGGCCGCCGCATAAAAAAGGGGCGCGCTGCAGAAAGAACATCTGCAGCGCGCCCTGCTTGCTTTTGGGGGATTTTTCAGATACGCCTTAGGGAAAATCAATCGATCGTGATGGTCTGGCCTTCGGGGCGGTGGGCGCTGCGCTTGGGCAGCGTCACGGTCAGCACGCCGTTGTTGTAGGCGGCGCGGATGCTGTTCGTCTCGATGCCGGAAACGTCAAAGGTGCGGGTGTAGGTGCCGTAGCTGCGCTCGCAGCGCAGGTAGGCGCCCTTCTTGCCGTCGTCCTCATAATCGCTGTGGCGCACGGCCTTGATGGTCATGGCGTCGCCGTTGAGCGAAAGGCTGATATCCTCCTTGCGGAAACCGGGCAGGTCCGCCTCCAGCAGGAAGGCGTCGCCGGCATCGCGGATATCGGTCTTGAATTCGGCCAGGGTGGTGTCGCCAAAGAAGGCGCGGTTCCAGTTTTCCAGTTCGTTGAACGGGTTGTAACGGTGGTCAAGCAGCATAGCCATAAAGCAAAACTCCTTTTTCTATCTATTTTCATGCGGGTGGTTTTTGTTGGCGCCGCGGGGTGTTTCCCTTTCGGCAATTCTGATGATACGCGCTGTTTGTGAACTTGGTATGAATAAATTGTGAAACTTTAGCACTCTTTGTGTAAGACTGCTAAAATTATAAATTTTAAACGAAACAACGAATAATACGGGCGCGCTTCCCGGCATGGATAAATTGGCAGGCTTTTGCCTATTTCTACCAAAAGCGCCGCAAACGGCTTGCATTGAGAGCCGGAACGTGCTACAGTAAAAAGGTATTTAAAAGGAATTTTTTGCCGAATTTGGGAAGGTAGACTGCATGACCCAACCGCAAATCAAAAATAAAAACTTTCTGCGCTTTGTGTTCAACCGCATGGTCGTCACCGGCCTGCTGCTGCTCATCCAGGCGGTGTGGCTGTTCATCCTGTTCAGCCGCCTGGCCGCCTATGCCGTCTGGATCAACGTGCTGTGCCTGATGCTCAGCCTTGTCATGTGTATCGCGCTGATCCGCAAGGACTCCACCGTGCCGGAATTCAAGATCAGCTGGATGGCGCTGTTCATCGTCATGCCGGTGCAGGGCGGGCTGCTCTACCTGCTGTGGGGCGACCACCGCCCGGCGTTCCGCCTGCGCCGCAAGCTGGAGCGCGCCGGGGCGCGCATCCGGCCGCTGCGCACACGCCAGCCGGAAGCCGCCGCCCGGCTGCAGGCCGCCGACCCGCGCGCGGCCATGACCGCCGCCTACTTGCAGAACTACGGGCGCTTCCCTGTCTATGCCGACACCGATGTGACCTACTACCCTTCGGGCGAGGCGATGTTCCCGGCCATGCTGGCCGCGATGGAAAAGGCCGAAAAGTACATCTTTGTCGAGTTTTTCATCATCAGCCAGGGCCGCATGTGGGACACCGTGCACGAGCTGCTGCGCCGCAAGGCGGCGGACGGGGTGGATGTGCGCCTGATCTACGACGACACCGGCTGCGCCACCGGCCTGCCCGTGCGCTACTGGCGCAAGCTCGAGGCCGAGGGCATCCGCGCGCTGGCCTTCAACCCGTTCGTGCCGGTCATCAACCTGGTCATGAACAACCGCGACCACCGCAAGATCCTGGTCGTGGACGGCAAGGTGGCGTTTACGGGCGGCATCAACCTGGCCGATGAATACATCAACGAAAAGCGCCGCTTCGGCTACTGGCGCGACACCGGCGTGCGGCTGGAAGGCCCGGCGGCCTGGAGCTTCACGACGATGTTCTTGGAATTCTGGGCTGCCAACCGCCCCCAGAGCGACGAGCGCGCCGTGCCCCGCCCCGAAATGCCTGCGCGCGAAGGCTCCGGGCTGGTGCAGCCGTTCTGCGACACGCCGGTCGACGACGAGTGCGTGGCCAAAAACGTCTATCTCGAGCTCATCAACCAGGCGCAGAAGGAGCTGTTCATCACCACGCCCTATCTGATTCTGGAAAACGACCTGATCTCGGCGCTGTGCCTGGCGGCCAAGCGCGGCGTGGATGTGCGCATCTACACGCCCGGCATCCCGGACAAGCCGACCATCTTCCAGCTCACGCGCAGCTACTTCCCGGTGCTGATCCGCGCCGGGGTCAAGATCTTCAGCTTTGTTCCCGGCTTCCTGCATTCCAAGACCTGGCTGTGCGACGGGCGCGTCGCCGCGGTCGGGTCGATCAACCTCGACTACCGCAGCCTCTACCTGCACTTTGAGTGCAGCGCGCTTTTGTACGGCTGCCCGGCGCTCAGGGACATCCGCGAGGATATGCTCGACCTGGAAAGCCAGTGCCGCCTGGTGCGCCTCAGCGACTGCCGCACCAGCGGCCTCGGCATGCTGGCCTCCGCCGTCCTGCGCCTGGTCGCACCGCTGTGTTGAGCGCTTGCCTCTCTATAGAAACAACGCGATCCCCCGCTGCCTGCCAAAGACAGCGGGGGATTTTTGTGCAGGTTGCAAGGCCGGGCAATGGGACTGCGGGGCGGGGCGGCGGCATGGCCGGGTTGACAACCTATGGTTGTTGCATTATGCTGGAAATGCGCAGGGCGGCGGGGCGGCGGCCGCACCGGACGCGGTGATTTTTGGCGGATTTTTGGCAGAAAAAAGAAAATGGCTTTGAGCCGAACGGAGGGAAGCGACATGACCAACAAAGAGAAGACGGCCTGGCTGGGCCGGTACCTGCACGAGCAGGCGCGCCAGCGCATGCTGTATGGCGAGGTGGAGGCGCTGCAGGCGCAGGCGGCGCGCACGGCGGAATTCCTGGGCGGCGAAGCGCCGCGCACCGCGCGGGCCGCGGCGCAGCTGCAGGCGGCAAAACGGCGCCTGGACGCGCAGGCGGCGCGCTGCCTGGCGCTGCGGCGGCAGATCGTGTGGGCCATCAGCCGCCTGGAGGACGAGCGCCAGCGCGAGGTGCTGCTGCGCCGGTTCGTGCGCGGGCAGACCGTGCGCGAGGCCGCCGGGGAGATGGGCGTTGTGGCGCGGCGCGTGGAACAGATGCAGACGGCCGCCATCCGCGCGCTGCCGCTGCGCGGCGCGGCCCGCGGGGCAAAAACGGCGAAGGACGGCGAAAAAGGAGGCGAAACGCCGTGAGAAAAGTTTTCGGCGTTTTTTCGGCAGGTGTTCGTTGTAATTGCGGGGGCGGGTATGGTATTCTTTTTTTGCCGGGAAATACAACCTAAGGTTGTTAAATGGCGGCGCCGGGAAGCGCATGCGGGAGGGGGGATGCGATGCGGCGTAAAGGCATCACGGAACAGCGGGTGCTCGGCGAGCTGGCGGACATCGCTTTCGCCGACCTGCGCGAAGGCGAACTGCCGGTCAAAGCGGGCGACAAGCTGCGCGCGCTGGAGCTCATCTACAAATACCTGGGCATGGGCGAGGGCGCGGGCGGCGACGAGGGGGTGGTCATCGTGGACGAAGCGCCTGCGGCGGAAAAACCGCAGGCAGAGCGGCAAGCGCCGCACGGAAAGGGGGAAGGCGTATCGAAGTCAGGCTGAAGGAATTGATCGCGCCGGTGTTCTGGGAAGCGCACCGGGATATCCGCCGCGGCGCGGTGCAGGAGCTCATCGCCAAGGGCGGGCGAGGGTCGGGCAAATCGAGCTATCTTTCGCTGGAGCTGGTTTTGCAGCTGCTGCGCCACCCGGACGTGCATGCCGTGGTGCTGCGCAAGGTGGCGGGCACGCTGCGCGCAAGCGTCTACGCCCAGGTGTGCTGGGCCATCGGCGCGCTGGGGCTGGGCAAAAAGTTCCGCTGCACGGTCAGCCCGATGGAATGCACCTACCTGCCCACCGGGCAGAAGATCCAGTTCTTCGGCCTGGACGATGCGGGCAAGCTCAAAAGCATCCGCGCGCCGTTCGGGTCGATCGGGCTGGCCTGGTTCGAGGAACTCGACCAGTTCGACGGGCCCGAGGAGGTGCGCAGTGTGGAGCAGAGCGTGTTCCGCGGCGGCGCGTTCACGCTCGCGCTTAAGAGCTTCAACCCGCCCGCGGCGGGGCGCGCCTGGGTCAACCGCTATGTGCTGGCCCCGCGCGCGGGGCGGCGGGTCGTGCATGCGACCTACCGCGACCTGCCGCCCGCCTGGCTGGGGCCGCGCTTTCTGGCCGACGCCGCCCACCTGCAGCGCGCAAACCCGACCGCCTACCGGCACGAGTATCTCGGCGATGTTGTCGGCTGCGGGGCGGCGGTGTTCGCCAACCTGCGGCTGGAGACGATCCCCGATGCGGCGGCCGCGGCGTTCGACCGTGTGCGCCACGGCGTCGACTGGGGCTGGTACCCAGACCCCTGGGCCTACAACGCAGTGGCCTACGACGCGGCGCGCCGCACGCTGTATGTGTTTGACGAACTGACCCGCACCCGCGCGCCCAACCGCGAGACTGCGGCGCTGCTGCTGGAGCGCGGCGTGGGCGAAAGCCTGCGGCTGGGCGGCGTGCTGACCGCCGACGCGGCCGAGCCGAAAAGCTGCGCCGACTACCGCGCCTGCGGCCTGGCCTGCCGCGCCGCGCACAAGGGGCCCGGCAGCGTGGCCGAAAGCATGAAATGGCTGCAGAGCCTGGCGGCTATCGTCATCGACCCCGCGCGCTGCCCCGACACGGCGGCCGAGTTCACGGCTTACGAGTATGCGCGCGACGCGCGCACCGGCGAGGTGCTGCCCGGCTACCCGGATGTGAACAACCACCACATCGACGCCGTGCGCTACGCGGTGGAGGGGATCTGGCGGCGGCGCGGGGCGTAAAAAGCGAGGGAAGGGCGGCCGGGCCGCGACCGCTCAGCCTCCCTTGTCAAAGGGAGGTGTCGCGGCCGAAGGCCGTGACGGAGGGATTGCCTTACGGACAGATGCCGTTTGAAGGGAGCGGCGTTGTATTAGGCTGGTGTGAAAGGAGGGGAGGCTCCCGGAAACGGCAGGCCGCGGAAGGCAATCCCCCAGGCTGCGGGCCATGCCCGCAGCCAGCCCCCTTTGACAAGGGGGCCAGCCCAGTCTGCGGGCCATGCCCGCAGCCAGCCCCCTTTGACAAGGGGGCCAGCCCAGTCTGCGCCTTGCGGCGCAGCCAGCCCCCTTTGACAAGGGGGCCTAAGAAGTACTGTTTTTTTAGAAAGGAGAAAGAACACATGGCTGATATGACTACCAAGCTTGCCGACCTCATTGATCCCGAGGTCATGGGCGATATCGTTTCGGCGCGCATCCCCAAAAAGCTGCGCGTTGCGCCGTTCGCCAAGGTGGACGACACGCTGGCCGGGGTGCCCGGCGATACGATCACGGTGCCCGCCTATGCCTACATCGGCGACGCCGCCGACGTGGCCGAGGGCGCGGAGGTCGCCATCGAGAAGATGAGCACCTCCACCCGCAAGGCGACCGTCAAAAAGGCGATGAAGGGCGTCAGCCTGACCGACGAGGCCGTGCTCTCGGGCTACGGCAACCCGGTCGGCGAGGCCAACACCCAGCTGGCCATGGCCATCGCCGCCAAGATCGACAACGACTGCATGGACGCGCTGCAGACCGCAACGCTGAGCTATGACGGCAGCGCCAAGGTCATCGACTACGACGGCATCGTCTCCGCCCTGGACCTGTTCGAGGAGGAGCAGGGCAGCGACAAGGTGCTGTTCGTGCACCCCAAGCAGCTGACCACGCTGCGCAAGGACGCCGATTTCCTCAGCGCCGACAAATACCAGGCCGGGCTGATGCTGACCGGCGAGGTGGGCATGATCGCGGGCTGCCGCATCGTGCCCAGCAAGAAGGTGCCGCAGGTGGAGGTGGGCGCCGTGCCCGGCGAGGGCGAGGACGACCTCGGCACGCCCGGTACCCTGTGCTACGCCTGCCCCATCGTCAAGCTGGAGGCTGACCCCGAAACAGAGGACGAGGTCCCGGCGCTGACCATCTACCGCAAGCGCGAGGTCAACATCGAGACCGAGCGCAAACCCAAGATCCGCACCACCGAGATCACGGCCGACGAGTTCTATGTCGCCGTGCTGTCCAACGAGGCCAAGGTGGTGCTGGCAAAGTTCAAAGCGTAAAAGCCGCGGAAAGGAGGCACGCCGATGCCGGATTACACGTTTTACACCACCGACTACCTTGGCGAGGACATCCCGGAGGACCAGTTCCCGCGGTACGCCCGGCGCGCCGGGCTCAAGCTGGAGCGCATGCGCCAGCTGTACGCCACCGCCCCGCGCCCCGGCGTGCCGGATGCCGAGGACAACGCCGTCTGTGCGATTGCCGACGCGATGTATGAGTTTGACTGCGAGGACGCCCGCCGCGGGATGGCTTCGGCCAGCGTCGGCAGCGTGAGCGAGACCTATGTCGCCCCGGCGGAGCTGAGCCCGACGACGCTCTACCTGCGCGAGATTTACTACCGCCAGGTGGCGCAGGACTTCCTGGTGATGCAGCGGGGTGTGCGCCATGCCTGAACTGGCTTACCCGCTGTGCCGCCAGACCGTCACGCTCTACCACCCGGACGCCGCGGCCGGGCGCGTTGTGCGCGCCGTTGTGACCGGGGCTTTCCTGGACCGCCGCGTGCGCGTCAGCGCGACCGAGACAGGCCGCGCCCGGGCGCTGGCGTTCGTGCTTGTCATCCCGCAGCGCAGCGCGCGCTACGGGCAGGACTATACGCTTGAGCCCGGCGACCGCGTGCTGGAAGGCGAAGGCGCGGACGTCGCCTGGGCAGACTGGGCGGATTTTTTGCCCGCCAGCGTGCCGGGGCTGTGCTGTGTGCAGTATGTCGACCCCAAGGCGGCGGGCGGCGCGCCCTGCCATGTGGAGGCGGGCGGCTGGTGGACCCGCGCGGGCAGCGGCGCGCACAGCCTGACAAACTGACGCCAACAGAAAAGGAGGACTGTATGCCGAACGAACTGCCGCAGGGGGACACGGCGCGGCTGGCGGCCTGGCTGCGCACGGCCCCGGCGCTGGCGTGGCTGCGCGCGCTGTGGGTGGACGATGTCCCCGCTGCGCCGTATACGGGCGGGCTGTTCCCGGCCGGGGCGGCCGCCACGGCGCGGCGCGCGGATATCCTGGGCCGCCGGGTGGAGCGCCGCCGCGCGCGCTGGGTGCTGCGGCTGGTGCTGCCGCACGGCAAAAGCGCGGCCAACGCGCTGTGCCTGGAACAGCTCGCCGCCTGGGTGGCGGCGCAGAGCGCGGCGGGCGAAGCCCCGCATTTTGGCAGCCGAGACCGGGAAACCGAGACGCTTTCGGCCGCCGGGGCGCTGGAAAGCGTGAGCGACGAGGGCACGGCCGTCTACGCCGTGACGCTGCAGGCCGACTACACCGTGCAATGCAACGAAGGAGGAAACACATGAAGATCGAACGCAAATACATGGCCCACTATCTCAACGCGGCTTTCGGCGACGATACCGACGCCTATGTGCGCCTGGGCGCAGACCTCGAGGAGTACGCGCCCGAACTGACCGCCAATGTCGAAAAGAAGGCGAACATCCTCGGGCAGACTTCGGTGGTTATCGACGCTTACCAGAAACAGGGCGAAGTGGCCCCCTATTATGCCGAGGACGGCGACCCGCTGTTTGAAAAATTGCAGCAGATCATCGACGGCGATCTTGTGCTCGACGACCTCAAGACCGATATCGTCGAAGTCAAGCTGTGGGACGAGACCGACGCCGGGGCCTACCCGGCCGTCAAGGAGGAATGTTACATCGAGATCGTCAGCTACGGCGGCGACACGACCGGGTATCAGATCCCCTTCAACGTCCATTACACCGGCGTCAAGACAAAAGGCACCTTCAACATCGAGACCAAAGCCTTCACCCCGGCGGCGTAACGCCGCGCGGGGCGGGCGGGTGGGAATTCCCCGGGAAAACGGGCGGCGGCGCGGGGCGGGCGAGGCATGCCGCCCTGCGGCCGCTTTACAGGTGTTGGGCCCAACAAAAAAGAAGGAGGCAAACCATGCAGACTTTACAGATTGATACCGGCGTGGAGGAGTTCGAGGTCAACGGGCGCGGCGTGCTGCGCTTCAACCCCGGCGACCCCAACCTCTACCACCGCTTTTTTGACCTGCGCGAACAGCTCGCCGAGCTGGAAGCCGACCTGACCCGGCGCACCAAGGCCCTGGAGGAAACCCCGGATGCCGGGGCGCGCACGGCGGGCGAGCTTGTGCTGCTGGCCGAGTATGACCGGCGCATCAAGACGATGCTGGGCGAGGTGTTCGGCAAACACAACGACTTTGACGCGCTGCTGGACGGCGTGAACCTGGCGGGGCTCGGGGGCAACGGCCGCCCGGTCGTGCAGAACCTACTCGACGCGCTGGCCCCGGTGCTGCAGCGGGGCGCGCAGGCCACGCTGGAAGCCACGGCCCGCACGGCCGCCGCCGAAGCCGCCGCCGCCCGCGCGGCGCGCGGCGCATGAACGCCTGGACGCTGCCGGTTTGCGTGACGGTGGGCGGGCAGCCGCGGGCGGTGTACACCGACTACCGCGACATCCTCTATCTGCTAAACTGGCTGGACGGCCCGCGCGGCGCGGCGCTGCGCCCGGACGAGCGCTGGTATGTGGCGCTGGCGCTGTTTTACCGCGACTTTGCGGCGCTGGACCCGGCCCTGTACCCCGAAGCCGCCGCGGCGCTGGCGGCGTTTCTGGCGGCCGGGCAGCCCGCCGCGCCCGCGGGGCCCCGGCTGATCGACTGGCAGAAGGACGCCGGGCTGATCGTGGCCGGGGTGAACCGCGCGGCCGGGTGCGAGGTGCGGGCGCTGCCCTACCTGCACTGGTGGAGCTTTATCGCCTGGTTTGCGGCTATCGGCGAAGGCGCGCTGGCCACGGTGGTGGCCATCCGCGAAAAGCTCGCCCGCGGCAAACGGCTGGAGGGGTGGGAGCTTGAACACTACCGCGCCCACCGCGCGCAGATCGACCTGCGCCCCGAACCCACCGCCGCGGAGCGGGCGGAGAAGGAAAGGCTGCTGCGGATGCTGGACGGAAAGATCGTGGGAAATGAGGAATGAGGAATTGGCGGAGGGGGAGCGGCGGAATGTAAACCATCTGCCTGTGATTTGGGGGAAAGGGGGCGTCATGGCGAGCCATGGCAAAGACACTGACGTTTGACGAGACGGCCGCCCGGCGGGCAGCCGGGCAGGCGCGCGCGCTGGGGGCGGCCTTGCGGGAGCTGCGCGGCGCGCTGGATGCGGCGGCCGCCGGGGGCGCAAACGCCCGCATGGCGCTGCAGGCGCTGCCCGGGGCCGTGCAGGCGGCGGCCGCGCCGGTGCAGGCGGCGCTCAACCCGGCGCTGGGTTCGCTCGGCGCGCTGGCGCGCGGCGCGGCCGAAAACACCGGCCGCCTGAGCGCTGTGCTGGGCGGGCAGACGACCCGCACGGCCAAAACCGCCGCCCGCGCCGTCACACGCGTCGGCACGGCCGCCGGGGCGGCGGCCCAGGCGGCGCAGAAAGCCGTGCGCACGCTGGCTTCGTTCGACGAGATCGAACGCCTGGGCGCCGCGGCGCGCCAAACCGCCGAAAGCGCCGGGGGTTCCGGGGGCGCCGGGGCTGCGCAGGGGGCGCTGGGCGGGCAGAGCGGCCCGGCGGGCGCGGCGCTGGCCGAAGTGCAGACCCTGCCCGGCGCGCTGCAAACGGCGCTGGCGGCGCTGCAAAACTTCTGGCAGAGCGTGCAGACGCTGTACGCCCCGGCCATCGCCGCCTGGCAGAATGCCTGGGCGCTTTTGCGCAGCACGGCGCTGGCCGTGTGGGGGCCGGTGCAGGCCGCGGCGCAAAACCTGTGGCAGAACGCGCTGGTCCCGCTGGCGGCGTATCTGACCGGCACGTTTTTGCCCGGCGTGTTCAACAGTCTTTCGCAGGCGTTCGCGCCCATTTTGGGCGGCGCGGCGGCCACGGCCGTCGTCCAGCTGGCGTCGCTGTTTACAACGCTGGCGTCCATCGTGACGCAGGCGGTGCAGAGCGTCGTCATGCCGCTGCTGGCGCTGGCGCTGCAGATCTGGCAGGACGCCATGGCCGGCGTGCAGGCGGCCTGGGCCGCCTACGGCCAGCCCGTGCTGGCCGGGGCTGCGGCGGCCGTGCAGAACCTGTGCGCGATTTTGCTGGCGTTCTGGTCCGGCACACTACAGCCGCTTTTGCAAAACCTGATCGCCCAGCTGGGGGCGCTGTGGCAGAGCACGCTGCAGCCGCTGTTTAACGACCTGGCGCTGGCTGTCGGGTCGGTGGTCAACCTGCTGCTGACGCTGTGGAACACGGCGCTTGCGCCGCTGCTCAACTTCCTTGTCTCCAGCTTCGGGCCGCTGGCCGCGCAGGTGTTCACGGCGCTGGCCGGGGGCGTTGCCCTGGCCGTGCAGACGGCGGGCGGCGCGCTGGACAGCCTGCTGATCTTGCTGCGCGGGCTGGCCGATTTCCTCACCCAGGGCCTGCTCGGCCGCTGGACCGAAGCCTGGGCGGCCATGGGCGAGGCTGTGCGCGGCGCGTGGCAGCGCATCACCTCCACCGTGCAGGGGGCGGTCTCGGGCCTGCTCGCACTGGTCGGCGATTTCGCCGCGGGCGTTGTGCGGGCGGTCAACAATGCGCTCGGCGCGCTCGCTTCGCTGCGTGGCCGCGCGGCGGCCGGGGGCGGTTCCGCGGCGTCCGCCCGCAGCGCGCGGACTGCGTTTTACGCCGCGCCGTCGCTGGCCAACCCGCCGCGTGTTCCGGCGCTGGCGGCGGGGGCGGTCATCCCGCCCAACCGGGAATTCCTGGCGCTTTTGGGCGACCAGCGGCAGGGCGTTAACATCGAAGCCCCGCTCGACACCATCCGCCAGGCGTTTGCCGAGACGCTGGCCGCCTGGGAGGGCGGGCAGGGCCAGCCCATCAACATCTACCTGGGGGACGAGCTGCTGGACACCGTCATCGCCCGCAGCCAGAGCCGCCGGACGCTGCGCAGCGGGGGGAGAAGGTGAGATTTAGAGTTCAGAGTTAAGAGTTAAGAGTTCAGATATGGAACGCGGCCTGGCGGCCGCGATCAAAATACGCCGCACACTTTCTCTTATAATTTTTTGAGCCGCCCGCAGGGCGGCGATCCACCAAATCTAAACTCTAAACTCTTCACTCTTAACTCTCAAAAAAAGAACTCTAGACTCAAAACTCTGAACCCTCATTTAATGGTTCGGCGCTTCGGCAGAAAGGGGAAAGCGATGGATATTTTAAAAATCGACGGCGCGGCGCTGCCGGCGCCGCATGAATACCGCGTCAGCCTGTCCGACCTGGACAGCGCCGACACCGGCCGCACCGAGGACGGCGTGCTGGTGCGCGCGCGGGTGCGTGGCGGCGTCGCCAAGATCACGGCGCGCTGGCTGGCGCTGTCCACAGACCAGTGCGCGGCCATTTTGAACGCGACCGCGCCCGACCGGTTCACGGTCGAGTATTTCTTTGGCCAGACCCGCACGGCGCAGATGTATGCCGGGACACGCACCGCCGACCTGCGCGCCGCCCGCGAGGGCCAGGGCGTGTGGGAGGTGGCGGTGGAACTGGTGGAGTTTTGACAAAGGAAGGAGGACCTTTATTGTATCCGGTCCCAGAAAGCTACCGCCAGGCCATGGCGGCGGCGGTGCGCAGCGAGCGGCTGCGGGGCGCGCTGGCGCTGGCCGACGGCGGTGTGCTGACGTTCGGCCCGGCCGACCTCATGAGCGGCTCGGTCACGCTGGACGACCAGTGCGTTACCGGCGAGGAACTGCAGTTCGGCTGCGTCTATCTTGGGCAGGCGGCGTTCCAGCTGCGCACATCGCTTTCGCGCTACCGCCTGTACGGCGCGCAGCTGACGCTGACCTACGGCCTGCAGCTGGCGGACGGCAGCTGGTTTGACCTGCCGCTCGGCGTGTATACGGTGGCGGAAGCCGAGCGCACCAGTTTGTGCGTCGCCATCCATGCGTATGACAACATCCTCAAGCTGGATGGGGACTACACCGGCCCCGCTTTGCAGGGCACGCCGTATGATATGCTGTGCCAGATCGCCGAACACTGCGGCCTGGCCGTCGGCATGACCGGGGCCGAGATGGCCGCCTGGCCCAACGCGGGCGAGACGTTCCAGCTCGACACCCAGGACGGCTGCGCCACCTGGCGGGACTGCTTGGCCGCCGTTGCGCAGGTCGTGGGGGCGTTCGGCGCGGCCGACCGCGCGGGCGCGCTCGTTTTGCGGCGGTTCGCGGCGGAGCCCTGCCGCACCCTCGGGCCCGGGGCGCGCAGCGGCGCGGCGGTGGCCGACTATGTCTGCCGCTACCGCGCGCTGGCCGTGCAGGCCGGCAGCCGCCGCCTTGCCAGCGAAGCGGCGGACGCCGATGGCCTGGTGATGACCATGACCGAAGCGCCGCTGTTTGCCAAGGGCCTGCCCGAACGCGCGCAGGCGCTGTGCGACGCGCTGTTTGCAAGCCTGCGCGCCATCGAATATGTGCCCGCCAGCGTGACCGGCGTGGCCGACCCGACCTTTGACTGCGGCGACCGGCTGACCCTGACCGAGCCGGGCGAAGCCTCCGGCCTGACCGTGGCCGAAACGCTTGTTACCCACCGCGTGTGGAAGTTCCGCGGCGGCGGTACGCTCAAGGGCGTGGGCAAGAACCCGTGCCTCGCCGCGGCGCGGGACAAAAGCAGCGCCGCGCTGCAGCAGCTGCAGACCCAGACCGCCAGCAACCGCCTGATCTTTTACAGCTTTGTCAGCCGCGCGGCCGTCACGGCGGGCGAACAGGAGCAGACCGCGGCGTATGTCAACTTTGTCACGGTCGAAAAAACCGGCGCGCTGTTTTTTGCCCAGCTGCTTACCGAAGCCCGGCCCGCGCAGGCGGGCGGCACGGTGACGCTGGCCGTGCACTATTACCTGAACGGCGCGCGCATCGGCGGCTTTGCGCCCGCGCAGCGCATGGCGGCGGGGCGGCACACGCTGGCGCTGTTCTACCCGTTCACCGAGCTTGCGGCCGACACCAGCAACCGCTTTGAGGTGCGCCTGCAGGCCGCGGGCGGCACGGTGTATACCGCCGCCGGGGACCTGCGCGGCGTTGTGACCGGCCAGGGCATGGCGGGCGGCGCTGTGTGGGACGGCACGCTGACGCTGGAAGACAGCCTGCCGCCGCCCGCCTGGGACGCCGCCGCGCTGGCCCCGGGCCCGCTGCAGGGCACGGCCGCGGTGCAAGCCGCTGCGCCGCAGGCGTGCACGCTGACCGAAACGCTGCCCGCCCTGCGCTGGGCGGCCGGCGCGCTGACGCTGGACCCGCTGGCCGCGCAGGGCCCGGACATCCAACAGGAGGGAGAAACATGAGCCTGGAAGGCACGACCCGCATTGAACTGACCGACGTGCGCACCGGCAGGACCGAAGTGCGCGAACACAAAAACCGCGTGACCGGGGCGGTGCAGGAGATCTTCACGCCGCTGGGGCTGTACACCAGCGCCGAGATGCTGCAGCCGCAGGACGGCGAGGACGCCAACAGCCCGCTTGCCTACGCCTTTGGCGGGCTGCTGCTGCTTGACACCGCCGTTGGCAGCAGCGAGGATGCGCTGCTGATCCCGCCCGGCGCGCAGATCACCGGAACGGCGGCGCACGGCGCGCCCAACAACGGCGAAAACCGCATCCGCGGCAGCTACAACGCCGCCGAAAGCAGCTTTGACGCCGAAACCGGCGTCGCCACCTTTGTCTATGATTTCAGCACCCAGCAGGCCAACGGTACGATTGCCTCGGTCTGCCTGACCCACCGCAGCGGGGCCTACCTTTCGAGCGAGGACACCCACGCGAGCGCCGACCACTGTACCTACGACCTGTGCGAGGATTTCGGCGGGCAGCTCAGCGGGGCGTTCGCGCTGTTTCTCGACGCGCAGGACGATATCCCCTATCTGCTGGAGCTCGACGAAGCGGACGATTCCCTGCTCCTGGCCAAACCCGCCGCCCAGGGGGACACGCTGCGGCTTGACCTCATCCGCTACCCGGCGTTTTTGCGCAGCCTCGACCTTTTCTGGCAGCGCGGGGCCAACAGGCCGGACCCCAAAAGCCAGACGCCGGTGACGCTGTCCGCCCCGCTGCTCAAGGCTTCCAACGGCACGGCGTATTTCCTCGGCTGGAACTACTGCCCGCAGGACCGCACGCTCTACATTGTCAATGCGGCGTCCAACCGCCTGGCGGCCAACGCGGCGTTTCAGGTGTACGCCGTCAACGTGCAGACACAGCAGCAGACGCTGTACACGCTGACCAACCAGACCGGCGTCGAGCTGGCGGGCGGCAGCGCGGGCACGCTGCGCAGCGGCGCGCTGACCCAGAACCTGCGCGCGGCCCGCCCGCTGGAAGGTTATGTCTATGACGGGCATGTCTACCTGCGCAGCTACGCCAAAACGGACGGGCTGTACCGGTATTTCAAGATCGCGCTTGACGATGCGGGCGATGTGACCGAGATCGACTGCGCGGGCCTGCAGCTGCCCTATGTCAACGACGCCTGCGCCGGGCGGCTGTACTGCTATGCGGGCGGCGGCATCGGCGGCGGGGCTTACGGCACCGTGCTGGACACGGCGCGCGACCGCCTGCGGCGCATCGAGGTCTACAGCGGCGAGGCGGACTGGTTCAAGCGGTTCGACATCCGCGGCCGCACGGCGCTGCAGGTGCACGCGCGGGACGAAAGCTCCGCCACCGACGGCCTCGCCCTCAGCGTGCGGGCCAACTACCTGGCCACCGTCAACGACCTGGCCGAGCCGGTGCAGAAAACCGCCGACAAAACCATGAAGGTGACGTATATTTTGCGGCGCACAGCCGGAGCCTGAAAACTCTTTTGAGAGTTCAGAGTTCAGAGTTAAGAGTTAAGATGCGGAACGCGGCCTTTGGCCGCGATCAAAATACGGCCGCAAGGTTTCTCTCGCATTTTTTGAGCCGCCCGCAGGGCGGCGATCCACCAAATCTAAACTCTGAACTCTTCACTCTAAACTCTTATAAAAACTCTCAACTCTGAACTCTAATTAAGGAGGGGAAGGATAATGCGACTTGCAAACGGGGAGGTCCTGCTGTGCTGGCCTTTGGCGCAGCATATCATCACGGCGGGCTGGACCTACAACGACGGCGGCGCGCACAGCGCCATCGACCTGCGCGCGGCGGCCGGCACGCCGGTCTATGCGGCCGAGGACGGCACGGTCGACGGGGTGCAGCGCTGGGACGGCCACACCAAAACCGGCATGCAGAGCTACGGCAACATGCTGCGCCTGCGCCACGCCGATTATAACGGCCTGGCGCTGCAAACGCGGTACGCGCACCTGTCCCGCCTGTGCGTGGCGGCGGGTGATACCGTCAAGGCGGGGCAGCTCATCGGCTACAGTGGCGAGAGCGGCAACTGCTGCGGCGCGCACCTGCATTTCGAGGTGCTGTGCGGCGGCGCGCGCGTGCACCCGCTGAACTGGCTGGACGATGATTTCGCCTGCGCCACGGACGCGGTGCGGGCACATCTGGGCGTTTACCGCAGTGTCGCCGCCCCGGCTGCGGCGCCCGCTTTGCAGCGGCTGAGCATCGGCCCGGTCAGCAGCGGCGACGCCATGCGGTTCTGGGCGCTGGCACGGCAGCTTGCCGTGCCGTATACGGCCGAGTATGTGTAAAAAGGGGGAATGGATATGGAGTGGACCGCCGTCACGGTGCTGGCGCCCATCGCCGGGTTGGGCGTCACGGTGGGCGGGCCGGTGGTGCGGCTCAACAGCAGCATCACGCGGCTGACCGCGCTGCTGCAGGCGATGGAACGCCGCCTGGACGCGCTGGAAGCGGCGCTTGCCGCCCAGCAGAGCAAGGCGGCCGAAAGCCACCGCCGCCTGTGGACCCGAGAAGAGGAGCAGGACCGCCGCCTGGCCGACCACGAGGCGCGCCTGCAGCTGTTGGAAGGAGGACGCTGAATGGAAGATTTCTGGAAAAACCTGGCCGCGCTGCTCAAGGTCAAGACGATCGTTACGCTGGTCGTCATCGCCGTGTTTGCGGCGCTGGCGCTGGCGGGCGTGCTGCAGCCCGACACCGTCATGACCATCGTGACCATGGTCGTCGCATTTTATTTCGGCACCCAGAGCGGGAAGGGGAGCGGGGAGAATAAAAATTAGGAATTAGGAATGAGGAATTGGTTGCGGCCGTTCCGGTTTGGCCCGAAACACAAAATTTGTTCGTAGGGGCGGGATTTATCCCGCCCGCGGAACCCTGCGGCGGCGCATGGTCCGGTGGGATGAGGGCATCCCGCCCTACGTCTGCCCGGTGGGGAGCGGCCGTTCCGGTTTGGTCCGAAACACAAAATTTGTTCGTAGGGTCGGGATTTATCCCGCCCGCGGAACCCTGCGGCGGCGCATGGTCCGGCGGGATGAGGGCATCCCGCCCTACGTCTGCCCGGTGGGGAGCGGCCGTTCCGGTTTGGCCTGAAACACAAAATTTGTTCGTAGGGGCGGGATTTATCCCGCCCGCAAAACCTTGCGGCGGCGCATGGTCCCCGGGCCGATGCAAGCATCGTCTCCTACAGGGGGGTTGTGGTGTGGCAAGGCCGTAATTTCCCGGTTGGCCGCGGTGCCCGCCACCGGTCGTAGGGGCGGATTCCATATCCGCCCGGGGTGTTTGCGCCAGCGAGAGGCCCGGCGGGATGAGGGCATCCCGCCCTACGTCCGCCCGGATGGCCGCGGCCTTTCCGGTTTAACCCGAAACACAAAATTTATTCGTAGGGTCGGGATTTATCCCGCCCGCGGAACCTTGCGGCGGCGCATGGCCCCCGGGACGATGCAAGCATCGTCCCCTACAGGGGTTTGTGGTGTGACAAGGCCGTAATTTCCCGGTTGGCCGCGGTGCCCGCCGCCGGTCGTAGGGGCGGATTCCATATCCGCCCGGGGTTTTTGCGCCAGCGGGAGGCCCGGCGGGATGAGGGCATCCCGCCCTACGTCCGCCCGGATGGTGACGACCAACCTTTTTGACCGCAACGCTTGCCATGGTTTGTAGGGGAGGGGCATGCCCCTCCCGCGGACCTTGCGGCGACGCAGGCCGGGCCGATATGGAATCGGCCCCTACAGGGGGGCGGCGTGGGGCTCCCGGCTCTGTAGGGCGGGCGTTCACGCCCGCCGCACCTTGCGCTGCCGCCGCCCCCGCCGGTTCGGCGCTGAGCGTGCGCGTGGTTGACAAAAACCACGGTGATACGCGCCTGGCGGAATTCGGTGTGGAATTTGCACAAGAAAACAGGTAAGAATTCTATGCGTTTTGCCCTGCTGCCCTCTTGACGGCGTGCGTGCGGTCCGCTATCATAATGCCAGGAACGACTGGGAAGGACCGGGAGGTGCACAACATGACACGCGAAGAATTGCTGGAGATCTTGGCCGAACAGTTCAGCTGCGACGCGCAGGACCTGGAGGGCGGCACAACGCTCGAGGAGCTGGGCGCCGACCATGAGGACCTTGTCGAACTGGCCTGGCAGCTGGGCGAGGCCGCCGGTGTCGAGATCGACGAGGCGCGCCTGGCCGATATCGCTACCATCGACGAGCTGTGGAGCTTCGTCCGCGAGCTGGAGGAAGAGGCGGAATAACGCCCCGCCCGGCTGCCCGCCCGCTTGACAAGGCGGCGGGGCAAAGCTATAATCTTTTCAGAAACCGTTGACGCGAAGGTAAAGCCGCGCGCAGCGCCCACAGAGAGCCCCCGCAGCTGGGAACGGGGCGGCAGGCGGCGCGGCACAATGGATCGCGGAGGGCGCGGGGAACGGCGTTTGGCCCAGTATCCGCCGCCGGTTGGCCCCCGTTACCGGGCCGGGGCTGCCCGCAGCCCGCAGAGCGGCCGCTCCCCCCGGGGAATACCCGGGCGCGGCAAGCAAGGTGGCACCACAGGATTTCCTGCCCTTGCACAGAGTTTTTCTGTGCAGGGGCGTTTTGTTTTCCCCCTGCACCACACAAAAGGAGACATACCATGCCCGAAACACAAGCGAACCCCACCCCCGCGCGCAAGCGCATTCTGTCCGGCATCCAGCCCACCGGCACGCCCACGCTGGGCAATTATCTCGGCGCGCTGCGCAACTGGGCGCTTTTGCAGGACAGCTACGACTGCCTGTACATGGTCGCCGACCTGCACGCGCTGACCGTGCGCGAGGAACCCGCCGCGCTGCGCCGCCACACGCGCGAGCTGGCCGCGCTGTTGCTGGCCGTGGGCATCAACCCCAACGAGCACGTTCTGTTTGTGCAGAGCCATGTGCCCGCCCACACCGAGCTTTCCTGGATTTTGGCCTGCAACACCCAGTTCGGCGAGCTTTCCCGCATGACGCAGTTCAAGGACAAGAGCGCCAAACACCCCGACAACGTCAACGCCGGCCTGTTCACCTACCCGGTGCTGATGGCCGCCGATATCCTGATTTATAACGCGGACCTCGTGCCGGTCGGCCAGGACCAGACCCAGCACCTTGAGATCGCGCGCGACATCGCCGGGCGCTTCAACGGCGTGTACGGCCCCACCTTCACGCTGCCCGAAGGCTATGTGCCCAAGGCGGGCGCGAAGATCATGTCGCTGGGCGAGCCGACCAAAAAGATGAGCAAGTCCGACCCCAACGTCAACAGCTTCATCCTGATGACCGACGACAAGGACACGATCGTGCGCAAGTTCAAGCGCGCCGTCACCGACTCGGACGGCGTGGTGCGCTTCGACGCCGCCGAAAAACCAGGCGTGTCCAACCTCATGACCATCTACGCCGCCTTCACCGGCCGCTCGATGCAGGAGATCGAGACCGAGTTCGCGGGCCGCGGCTACGGCGATTTCAAGCTGGCCGTCGCCGAGACGACCGCCGACGCCCTGGCCCCGGTCCAGGCCGAGTACGCCCGCCTGCTTGGCGACAAAGCCTATGTCGACGGCGTGCTGAAAGACGGCGCCGCCCGCGCCGCCCGCCTGGCCGGGCGCACCGTGCGCAAAGTCTACCGCAAGGTCGGCCTGCTGCAGCTGGAAGGGTAAGCGGCGGGGCGAAAACGCCTTGACAACGCGACAAATTTTCAGTATAATATTCCAATCAGTGTGCGGCCCGCGCAGGGCCGCACAACTTTTACTGTATAAGGAGACGAACGACTATGGCCAAAGAAGTTGTGGTCACGCACGAAGGATATAAAAAGCTGGAGCAGGAGCTCGACAGCCTGCGCACCGTCAAGCGCAAAGAGGTGGCCGAAAAGATCAAGGTCGCCCGCGGCTACGGCGACCTTTCCGAAAACGCCGAGTACGACGCCGCCAAGGAGGAGCAGGCCATCGTCGAGGCCCGCATCGCCGACCTCGAGGCCACGCTGAAGGTCGCCCGCATCATCGACGACGACGACCTGTCCGCCGGGACCGTGTCCATCGGCATGCGCGTGCGCATCCTGGCCGAGGGCGACGACGAGGACGAAGCCGAGGAGTATGACATCACCGGCTCGACCGAGGCGGACATGGACATGAACCGCATCAGCGACGAAAGCCCTGTCGGCGCGGCCCTGGTCGGCCACAAAGCCGGGGACGAAGTTGAAGTCACGCTGCCCAACGGCAACATCATCGACTACAAGATCCTGTCCGTCGCGCGCAGCAAGTAAGGTCTTAACGTAGAAAAGAGGAATCCCAATGCCCAACCAGAACCCCGTCAACGTCGCGTCCGAGCGGGAGGTGCGCCGCCAGAAGCTGGCCGACCTGCAGGCCGCCGGGCGCGACCCGTATACCATCACCAAGTATGACCAGACCGATTTTGCCGCCGCTTTGCAGGAGGAGTTCAAGGACTTGCCCGCCGAGAGCGAGACCGGCAAGACCGTCAGCCTGGCCGGGCGCATGATGTCCAAGCGCGTGATGGGTAAGGCCAGCTTTGCCCACCTGCGCGACAAAAGCGGCGATATCCAGATCTTTGCCAAGCGCGACGTGCTGGGCGAGGATGCCTACGCCGCCTTCAAAAAGCTGGATGTCGGCGACGTGATCGGCTGCCAGGGCGAGGTGTTCCGCACCCGCATGGGCGAGCTCAGCGTCCGTGTGACCGGCATCACGCTGCTGTCCAAGAGCCTGCAGCCGCTGCCGGAAAAGTTCCACGGCCTGACCGACCGCGAAGCCCGCTACCGCCAGCGCTATGTCGACCTCATCGTCAACCCGGAAGTCAAGCAGGCGTTCATCATGCGTTCGCGCTTTATCAAGTTCGTGCGCGATTTCCTGGACGCTCGCGGTTTTATGGAAGTCGAGACCCCGGTGCTCAACACCATCTCCGGCGGCGCCACGGCGCGGCCGTTCATCACCCACCACAACACGCTGGACATCGACATGTACATGCGCATTGCCACCGAGCTGCCGCTCAAGCGGCTGATCGTGGGCGGGCTGGACCGCGTGTACGAGCTCGGGCGCATCTTCCGCAACGAGGGCATGGACCCCAAGCACAACCCCGAGTTCACGACCGTCGAGCTCTACCAGGCCTACACCGACTTCAACGGCATGATGGACCTGTTCGAGGACCTGCTCTCCTCCGCCGCCAAAGAGCTGCTGGGCGGCTATCAGCTCACCTGGCAGGGGCAGGCGCTTGACCTGACCCCCGGCTGGCCCCGCCTGCCGATGCACGAGGCAGTGAAAAAGTACACCGGCCTTGACTTCATGGCCATCGCCTCCGATGAAGAGGCCGTGGCCGCGGCCAAGGCCATCGGCGTCGAGCTGCCCGCCACCGCCGACCCCACCTGGGGCAACGCCCTGTACGAGGTGTTTGACCAGAAGGTGGAAGAAAAGCTCATCCAGCCGACCTTTATCACGATGCACCCGGTGGACGTTTCGCCGCTGGCGAAGCGCAGCACCGCCGACCCGCGCCTGACCGAGCGCTTTGAGCTGTTCATCTGCCACAGCGAGATGGGCAACGCCTTCTCCGAGCTCAACGACCCCATCGACCAGCGCGCCCGCTTCCAGAAGCAGGTCGAGCTGCGCGCCAAGGGCGACGACGAGGCCGGCATGATGGACGAGGACTTCCTCAACGCCCTCGAATACGGCATGCCCCCCACGGGCGGCCTGGGCATCGGCATCGACCGCTGCGTCATGATGCTGACCAACTCCGACTCCATCCGCGACGTGATTCTGTTCCCCACGATGAAGCCTTTGGACTAAAATTCCACAATATATAGTGCCTGACGAAACGGGACGGCACAAGATGTAGTAAAAAGAGCTTACAACTACAACTTTTCTACAACTTTTGCTTGAAATCAGACGGCATCAGACGGGCCAAAATGAAGGGCAAATCCGTGTTTTTTATGCGGATTTGCCCTTTTTTGCAATTTTCACATTAGCACCAAATT